>USCX01000052.1 GCA_900553285.1 uncultured Prevotella sp. | reverse complement strand
ACTCCCCCCGGCAGACAGACTTTTTCCTTGGTTTCCTGCCCGATACCGCCAAAGTGAAACGCATCTCTTATGCGGCATCTTTCGGTACAGACCGATGGGAATACCCTGCTCGACTGGGCAAGTACTGCGGCCGTTTGCTGAAACGGTTCGATGCGGTTTCAGTACGCGAGAAAGACGGCATCCAACTATGCGGCGAACACTTTGGCGTACAAGCGACACAGGTCCTCGATCCCACCCTGCTTCATAAAACCGACGTGTATGAACAATTAGTGCGCGAAGCCGACGAGCCTCACAGTCCCGGTCAACTGTTCTGTTATGTACTCGACAAGAACGACACCCACACAAAGATGCTGTACCATATAGCAGAAGAGCTTCATGCGGCTCCGTTCGAGGTTATGCCCCGGGCGGTCGGAATGCGCAACCCCGAAGTTCCGCTCACGGAACGCATCTTTCCTCGCGTCACACAATGGCTTCGCGCATTCATGGATGCCCAATATGTCGTTACCGACTCATTCCACGGCTGTGCGTTCGCCATCCTCTTCCACCGTCCCTTTGTTGCCTTGGGAAATTCCAAGCGCGGCCAATCACGTTTTTATTCCCTTCTCTCGCTCTTTGGATTAGAGAACAGACTTATAGACGACATGGACGCCGTAAAAATCGCCCATCTGTTACAGAATCCCATTGATTGGAACCACGTCGAAGCCTCTCTGAGCAAAGAACGAAGCCGGTCGATTAAGTTCCTGCAACAAGCACTTCACTAAAATGAACCAGAAGTTCCCCACAGTATCTGTTATCGTCCCGGTCTACAAAGCTGAAAAATATCTACACAGGTGTATAGACAGCATACTTGCCCAAACGTTCGGCGACTTTGAGCTTCTCCTTATTGACGACGGCAGCCCGGACAAAAGCGGCATCATCTGTGATGAATATGCTCAACGCGACACACGCATCCGCGTGTGTCACAAGCCCAATGGCGGCGTCAGTTCAGCACGGAATTTGGGACTTGACCACGCACGGGGCGAGTGGATTGCATTTGTCGACGCTGACGATTGGGTTGACAAATCCTTTCTGGATGTTTTAGGCGGAACACCGCACCTTAAACACGTAGACGTTATCCACTTCGGGTTTCAAATGGAAGATGCGCACGGAAAGGTCACGAAACAGTACGCTTTCACCACGAACAGACTCATTCCTACTGACAAGCTTTTCAGGAAAGGCGTTTTCAGTTCTTGTACCATTACTTACTTTTTCAAGGCGTCACTCATCGGCAAAATCCGGTTCAATGAACATCTACGTTACTCCGAAGACCGGGAGTTCATCATTAAAACAGTCTTGGGCACGAAACGTACCATTCTATTGGCGGACAACACGGCCTACTTCTATGCCTACCATCCCACCTCGGCAACCCACACGCCCCGCACTTCCGCCAATAGCCACGACGATTTAGTGGCTCTCAACCACATCTGCCAACATATCCACCAAAACGGAATCACGGTAGACGAGAACATTCTGCGCTTCATTCAACACCTCTTTCTCGATAGTTTTTTTTATGTTTACAGCGGATTACCACGGAAGCTGAGACAAACAGCCAGAAAGACAGGTCTAGAACAAATAGCAGAAATAAACAGAACCATCCCCCTGCATGAACGTGGAATTACGATGTTCCAAAAATATCCCACGTTCCTCATGCTCAAATACGGCATCTATAAAATCGCCCGGAAAGTCTATCACTCCATGGTAAGGTAAGCATAAAATCAACGGGCAACCGTCCAATCTCTCGAACCCATAAAATAAGACGACGAATGACCACATTTTTAAAACCTTGGAATTGGCTTTTCCTTTATGCCGGACTGACTGTTTTATTAGGGCTGGTTGCCGGCACACACCTCCCGGATAAAGGAATCCTTATGTTCCAAAGTACAATGGCCGCGAGCATCTGCCTGCTCAGCATCCCACTACGGACCAGACGCCTGCAATTCTCCGTGTTCATTTCGCTATTATGCCTATTCCTCATCGTATGGATTATTGGCTTCCGAGTATTTAATATCGTCCACTATGGCAATCCGTTGGGCTTCGACCCCATAGATTCTCTTTTCTATCATGATATCGGCAGTCGCTTCGCCCAATCCAACCTACCTCTCGGCTCGCTCCCGCATTTCCTCTATCTGAACACCCAAGGGCTTGACGACTGGGGGTTCTCGGGCTTGGTCGCTATATTTTACAGGATATTCGGTGTGGATTGGGGTATCACTGCGTTGGCTCTCTGCAACGTTCCCTGCATCACGATTTCAGCCTATCTTCTTTATCTGTTTGCCCGGAAATTCACAACCGAGACCAATGCCCGCACGCTCTGTCTGCTATGGGCTGTGCTTCCCTTTGGGCTTTACACGGCAGGTGTAGGGCTGAAAGAAAACTATATGGTGCTTCTTGTTATTGCGGCCATATACTATATGTATGCTTTTAAGGAGCATCCAAATCTGAAAGCATTCATTTTGTTCTGGCTATTCGCCGCATCGCTTTTATTGTTCCGTACCGCCATCTTCTTCATGTTGGCTGCAACCTTCGGATTCACCCTTCTCACCCTTTCCCACTCTTTCTCACGCAAAATAAACCTGTGGATCATCGTGTTCATTGTTTTAGCCATCATTTTCTTTGCTACGGCCATCGATTTCATCGCAGGAATCCGTGGAAATGTCAACTTGGAAAGTATAGAAGACAAGAGAGCAAACCTCATTGAAAGCCAAAACCAGCTGATTGTCATTCTGACCAATCTCGCGGCTATTTTCATCGGCCCGTTTCCGAGCATCATTTCCGACCCAGTCAAAGTCAACTATATCACACTTTACAGTTTCGGTTCTTTCATCAAGATGATGCTGTCTTTCTATTACCTCTATGGGATCTTATATATCATCAAGCACAAAATCGCATACTTCTATCCATTACTTATCTACATAGCGCTCCATTCCCTAATGCTCGTCATCACGTTCTATTCCTTGCATGACCGTTTTCAATGGCCGCAATATCCATTTGTCCTGCTCCTTTCCCTCTTTGGCTTCAAAGCCTACTGGGAACACAGAAAGAAAAAGCGGCACATCCTGCCCGCCGTCTATTCTTGCATTATGCTGCTACTCATCCTCGTTTATAACTTACGATTGTCATAAACGAAAAGCCACGTCTTGATACTATTGTGTCAAAAAACGCATGTACCATCTATGCCTTTATACCAAGCCACTTTGCCATAAGGATACGAACTACCTGTTTTCTTGTGAACAGCCTTTAACATAACGCATCATGATCGAAAAGAAAATATCAGAACGTGTGCTACTCGTAGGACCGGATTATAAAAGGAAAGGAGGTATTGCTTCCGTCCTCGCGCAGTATAAGACAATGTTCGAGAGCTTCAACTTTGTGGCTACAAGCTGGCAGGCAGGAAGATTCGTCAACTTGATTTTACTGATAAAAAACCTCCTCGTCTTTATCTACCAATTATCCCGTCCCAAGATTGCCATTATCCACATACACTCCGCCTCCAACTTGGACTTTGCCCGTCACGCGATTTTTGTATACTTAGCCAAATTTTTCCACAAGAAAGTCTTGCTCCACCTACACGGAGGAGATTTTGAGGATTTCTACCATGCACACGAGAAACTGGCGGCCCACGTATGTCACAAAGCCGATGGCATAATCGCCGTATCTTCTTATTTTTCCAATTTGTTTCAGACGTTGCGCCTGTGTGACCGCATATACCTCCTGCACAACGCTATCGCGCCTCCACACACTACGTTGCCTCTAAACGAAACGTCATCCGGAAAAAACAAGTTCAGACTGTTGTACATCGGCAGGATTCACGAAAAAAAAGGATGCTTTGATGTATTGCACTGTATAGGTACCTATAAAGAAAAATTCGGCGACAAATTGGAATACCACCTCGCGGGACAAGGCGATACGGACCAGATGAATGCCATCATCACCCAATACGGTATCGCAGACTGCGTATTCTATCACGAATGGCTCAACGGGAAAAGCAAAGAAGAACTGATAAACCATTCGGACTGCTACATCCAACCTTCATACTTCGAATCTTTCGGCCTTTCCATCTTGGAGGCTATGGCCCATGGGTTACCTGTCATCACATCCCCGATAGGCGGAATTCCAGACCTTATCGAAAACAACATAAACGGCATTTTCGTAACACCCGGCCATATGGATGAGCTGGCAGCTGCTATCGAACGCCTCATGCAAAATCCAGCCGAACGCCATTCAATGGGCGAACAGGCATCGAGGAAAGCAAGAAATTTCTATATAGACAAAATGGAAGAAAACATCCATCACCTCTACGATAAGATACTAAATGAATAGACGAATCATGAAACCATTACCTTTGCCCATAGTCCGCACAATAGCTAAAATCACTGCTATGTGCCCGCGTAGTGTCTTTGCATTGCGCTATTACCGATGGACCAAGAAAATCATCAACTGGCATCACCCACACAACCTTCAAGAATACGTCATGTGCCAGCTTTTCAGGAAAGACACATCTCTGGACTTTTTCGCCCAACTGGCGGATAAAGTTGCCGTACGCGAGTATGTCGGACAACGAATAGGAACCCAGTACCTAAACAAGCTCTACGGTACATGGTCGTCTGCCCAAGCTATAAATTTCGACACGCTGCCTGACCGCTTCGTTCTGAAAACAAACAATGGCTGTGGCAGTAATGTTATCGTCAAAAACAAGCAAGGAATAAACCAAGAGGCAATACGGAAGAAACTGGATTACTGGCTGCACTTTCCTTATGGCGACCTGACTGGACAAATCCACTATTCCCGCATCCGACCGCTTATACTGGCCGAAGAATATCTTGAACAGGAAAAAGGTTCAGACAGCCTGCCCTCTGATTACAAGTTCTTCTGTTTCCAAGGAAAGCCACAATTTGTGCTCTATTACGAAGGCAGGAAACTCAATGGCCATGTTACGTCCAACATGTTGTTCGACATGAATTGGCGCCCCATCGAAGAGGCCGTCCGACTCCCGATTACGCATCCCATTCCCCTCCCTCAATCCTTCCAAACGATGCGGCAATTGGCCGCCACGTTGAGTGAAGGCATTGACTTCGTACGCGTAGATTTCTACGAAATCGGCGGTAAGCCCATATTCGGGGAAATGACGCTGACCCCAGACACCATTACAAGCATCAGGCAAGACTTCACCCCTTTGATACAGATACATCTGCAACAATCCCACACAAAGCCACGAAACTCATCTCCCTACAAAGAAAACCTCGCAAAAAAAATAAATCATGAAACGCCTTGCCCATCCAAAAAAACTGTTATAGGGGGGGGTACGCAATGACCTACTATTTGTTCGCTTACTACCTGCCCTCCACAGTCGTGCCCGTTGTGGGCAAATGGAGCACACGCCTGCGCTCCTTTCTCTGCCGGAAAATGTTCGAACACACCGAAGGATACATCGACGTGGGTCGTCACGCCTACTTCGGCCTCAACCGCATCAGCGTAGGGGCGCACTCCGGTTTCGGCGACTTCTTCCACCTGCAAAATACCGAACTGACCGTGGGTAGTTACGTCCTGATTGCACCACATGTAACTGTCTTGGGCGGAGGCCATCGCTATGAAGACAAGAACACCCTTATACGCCGACAAGGGTATTACCCCAAGACGAAGCTCACCATCGGCGATGACGTATGGATTGGGCGCGGGGCTTACATCCTTGCCCACGTCGGGAGGATCGGCACCGGCGCGGTCATCGGCGCGGGAGCCGTCGTCACGAAAGACGTACCCGACTATGCCGTCGTGGCCGGCAATCCTGCCCGTATCGTCAAGTACAGGACATGACGTACCCCTCTTCCGGAAAAATCTTGTTACCTTTGTCTCAGTTTTGAATATCTGGAAAAAACAGTGAACAGTCAGACTATGCCCGCAACCGACCCCAGAGTGACGCTCAACGGCGTCAAGGTCTACCCGTTCCGCTCGTTCAAGGAGCTGCTCGCCTTTGCCATGGAACACAAAGGCATCCTTATCTCCATAAATGCTGAAAAAATCCTGCACGCCACGCCCGAAACGCGCGGCATCATCAACCGTAACATCGGCTACTGCGACGGAATCGGAGCCATGTACGCCATGCGTCAGAAGGGGCATCCCGAGGCCTGCAAACTGCCGGGATGCGAACTGTGGCTGCAAACCGCAACAACATACTACAAGGAAAAGACGTTCTACCTCGTCGGTGGCCGACAGGACGTCATCGACGAGACGGTTGACAAGATGAAGCGGCAGTTTCCGGGCATCCGTATCGTAGGATACCGTAACGGTTATCTGCACACGAAGGAAGAGCGCGAGGCTCTGATCGACGATATCGCCGCAAAGAAGCCGGACATCGTGTTCGTCGCCATGGGGTCACCGAAACAAGAGTTGCTCATGGAGGACATGCTGCACCGCCACCTCGCCATTTATCAGGGCCTCGGCGGGAGTTTCGACGTATATACCGGCCATGTCAAACGAGCGCCCCGCTGGTGGATTGACCATAACATGGAATTTCTCTATCGCCTCATCAAGCAGCCCAGCCGCATAAAGCGCCAAATCCACTTGATAAAGTTCGCTTACTTGCTGATGCTTCATAAACTCTGACGCCCGGTGGACAACAAGACTTTCCCTGTTTATCTCAACCTGACAGCAGTCGCCCTATATGGCCGGGCCATCGGGAAAGTGAGTCCAGACGACTGGCTCGCAGCGTCGGGATGGGCCCGCCAGCAACGCACGGAGGGACTTTTGTATGAAGCGGCCTTGCTGGCCTCTCCCCCTGACCGCCCGCCGCGCAAGCTCCTGCTCGAACTCTACGCCTACTCTCTGCGTTTGGAACAAACTAACGAAATGATGTCCGAACGCATCGCCGAGCTTTTCGACACCTACGTCCATTTGGGTGCGACCCCCATCCTCCTCAAAGGACACAGCGTGGCATTGAACTATCCGCACCCCGAATGGCGCACACCGGGTGACATCGATGTATTCCTTCCCGAGGGATTTGCGGCCACCGACGTATGGGCGCGGGCCAACGGGACAGCCGTCACCGGCTACGACCCTCAAACCAACAAACATGTGGAGTTCCAGTGGAAAGGCTTCTGCGTGGAAAACCACTTTCTCCTGTCAATTTTCTACAACCGCAGCCTCAACCGTAAATTGCAGGCGGCCTTTGCCGAAGGCATGAAGGCCGAGCCGAACTCTCGCGCCTGCTTTGCCGGACGTCACGTCGACCTGCTGCCACCCACCGTCGGCTTGCTGCACCTGTGGGTCCATTTTGCCAACCACATCGTCAGCGAGGGAATCGGCCTCCGCCAGCTTTGCGACATCTTCATGTACCTCCACAAAAGACACGCTGAGATTGACGCTCGACTATTCAACCGTTGGGTGGACGACTTGCGGCTCACCCGGCTGACGGACGCCATCACTACCGTGGCCGTCACCTACTTCCATGCACCGGAAGAGGATTTCCCTTACCGCTGGTCGGCCGATCCCAGGCGCGCCAAAGTACTGTTACAACTGGTGCAGGCCAGCGGGAATTACGGAAACGGCTTCTCACCTCATGCGATAGAGCGACGCTTCCATCGTCTGTACAAATTACGTTTGCTCATCCAGCGAAGTGCAAAAGTCAACCTGCTATTGCCGGACGAACTCCGTGCGGCATGGTGGGGAAAGACCCGCAACATGATGATTTTCGCCCTCCGCGCCCTCCGCAAAAACACGCGACGGCGGACGAATTAAAACGGCCACTCACTTCTTCGGAGCGAACGGAATGACGTCTTTCCAGAAACGGTACATGCGCGGCTTGCTCCAACTGTGGCAACCGAACGGCAGGCTTTTCCCCATGGCCTCATAACAATACTTGGGGTGCATGTCGAATGCAAAACGCAGTGCTTCTTCGACAGGAGGATAACTGAACTCCCGAGGAACGGTAGCCCAAAACACATCTTCGTTCCACTGGTGTCCCCGATGGGCCAGGAAATGCCCGATCTGAGGCGCATAGCGGATACACGCCCCGGCAAAAGCCTCCACGCGGCGCAACGAGAAACCGCCGTTGCCAACCTTTCCGTAGAGCTGTTGCCGGCAGAACTGTCCTCTGCGTGCCCGATAACGCGCAATGGCGTCCATGCAGGTTTTAACAAGCGGCAGGTCATAAACCGGACGCCGCACCCACGGCGCGGCGACACAGTCGTAGCCTTTACGACACCACTCAGCCAGCTCATCACGAAACACCCATGCGTCGGCATGGCAGACAAGAAGATACCTCGTATCGGCATAGTGCGCATAAAAGGCCCGTGAAAGCATCATCCGGTTGTATCCCGCTATGCCATTGCGCGTACCGAGCCAATCGTCGCCCACCCGCCACACCGGCAACCGCAACGCACTCACCAACGAAGGCGTTTCAACGCCTTCCGGCAGAAGAATTTCAAGGGGATAGTGCCCCAACACCCTGACCGTCTGGCGCAACGAGGCCTCCTCACTCCCGCTCAATGTATCCCGGTAAAGCGGAACGATGATTTTCACCAGCTGCATGGCCACAAATCGGACTGGGCGTTAAAATTCAAGGTCATAGCCGACATCGTGGTGGCGGATATAACGACGCCAGAAGCGTTCGCGGGCGGCAAAAATGGCCGTACGGCAGAACTCGGGGTCTGCCTGGCGGGCGGCGGCATACTCCCGGGCCAGGATTTCGAAGAACCCCTTCTGTCCCCACAGCCGCGCGAAATTAGCGCAGCCCTGCGCCACGCTGACCGGACCGAAGTGCATCCGGTTGGTATCTACAAGCGAAAAGCGCCACGTGCCGTTCACATTATCGAACAGGATGTTTCCCGGCGACAGGTCCTGATGAAGAATACCCTCTATGTGTGCCCGGGCCATGAACCGCGCGAAAGCGCGGATGATGTCGGCCGAAGCCTCCGGATCGGCGTCGCCGAACTCGTAGAACTTTCTGCGATAGGGGCATTGGCGACTGACGAAATAGGTGGTCGAAATCAAACCGAAACGTTTTTCAGCCACATAGGCGATGGGCTCCGGACTTTCAATGCCCCGCTCACGCAGCTTGAGGGGATTGAAATAAGCCCTGCGGCCTTTTGAGGGGCGCAAAAAAGTATAAATGAACCGATTGGGCAGGGCAGGTATGCCATAGCGCTTCACATTGACCGGGAAATCAGGCGTGTCGACCACGCGCAACACATTACGCCCGCGATGAATTTCGCGGCCCGTCGCAAAGTGCTCGTCGATGTGCGACAGGAAGTCACGCAGTCCTTCGTATTTCGGATTGATGATTAGTTCCATGATTATGAGCCGATGAAATGGCAGGCTTTCACGCCCTGTCTGTTTTTTCGATTATTTGCAAATATACGTTTTTTTAGCATTTCGGAAAAGACTATCGG
>USCX01000051.1 GCA_900553285.1 uncultured Prevotella sp. | reverse complement strand
GTTAATGGTAGACTTCATAGGGATCCTGTCCCCGTAAATCCTTGGGCAGATCGACGATCATGGAAGCCATAATGATGACCTCATCCGGAGTCAGGCCGGCCGCGTCTGCCTGTTCCATTCGCTCCGGAGTCCAGAAAGCCTCGCTCTCACGTTGCATGCGACGAAGCAGACCGTCCGGCTTGATGTTCCAATAGACTTCATACGTGTTCGGAATGAAGAGACAGGGCAGGAGGGCCGTGTCCGTGCCGTAAGCGGCACAAAATGCGGAATCGGAAAAACAGCGCGCCCACACGGCGGAATCAACCATCAGGACTTCACCCAGACGCGCCGCCAGCTTGTCCATCGTGCGTATGTTGTGGATGGTCAGCTTGACCGGGGCTTGACTGCCATTGCGCAAATTGCGAAACAAGTCGGTCGTGCTGATTCCTTTTCCCGAATCATAGCGCCCGGGGCGCACATGGTGGCGATAGCCTGACAGCGTAGCGAGAATGCGTAGGCCGGCAAGCTGTCGGATACCGCTCATCGTGTCGAGCCGGGCACAAACAGAGTCATAGGTATCGTCATCGTCGATATAAAGATATGCGTGGCCGTCACGACTGTTGAAAGCCGCAAAGAATAGAAAATAAACCGCCGCGAAAAGTAGGGCTATAGCTCCTGCGAAGCCTATGAACAGTTTCTTCCGTTTCATGAGAAAAGTCACCTTTTATTGTAGCGCTGCAAAAGTACGCTTTTTCTGAATGTTTGTCAAAAAAACAAGTCACTTTCCTTGCCCCATCAACGATGTATGACGTGAAATCCGTATATTTGCAGAAACGGGAATGCAGACCCGGGTGCGGCATGGGCTGCCGGCCGGACCAGGCGTGCCCGATCTGATTAATCTTTCGACGACAATGAATGAATACGGAAGCTTTCTGGCCCTCCTCGAACAAAGCATAAAAACAAACTGGGATCTCGACGCCCTCACAGACTATGAAGGCAGCACGTTTCAGTATAAGGATGTGGCCCGTAAGATTGAGAAATTACACATCCTTTTTGAGAATGCAGGCATCCAGCCGGGAGATAAAATCGCCCTTTGCGGCCGGAACTGTGCCAATTGGGCGGTGGCGTTCCTTGCGACGTTGACATACGGCGCGGTGGCCGTACCTGTTCTGCATGAGTTCAAGACCGACCAGATTCATCACATCGTATGTCATTCCGGGAGCCGCATCCTCTTTGTCGGCGACCAGGTCTGGCCCTCGCTTGACGCAGCGGCCATGCCTTCGCTCGAAGGCATCATCCATATGCCGGATTACTCTCTGCTTGTCAGTCGCAGTCATTCCCTGACCGAAGCCCGCGAACGGCTTAACGAATTCTTTGGCCGCCGTTACCCCAAGTATTTCCGCGCACAGCATGTCAGTTACCGCCGCGAGTCTCCCGACGAGTTAGCGCTCATCAATTACACTTCGGGAACCACAAGCAGTTCGAAGGGCGTCATGGTGCCGTACAGGGCTTTGTGGTCGAACGTGAGGTTTGCGCAAGACGCCTTGGGCGAACATCTGGGCCGGAATAGCCATGTCGTCTCCATCCTCCCGATGGCCCACATGTACGGAATGGCATTCGAGTTCCTCTTTGAATTCAGCGTAGGATGCCACGTGTTTTACCTGACGCGCGTTCCTTCGCCCAAAATCATTTTCAAGGCATTTTCACAGATACGGCCTGACATCGTGATTTCCGTGCCGCTTGTAATCGAGAAAATCATTCGTAAGGCAGTCCTTCCGCGGCTTCAATCGCCCGGAGTGAGAATGTTGCTCAAACTTCCTGTGGTCAGCCAGAAACTGCGTGAACGTATTCGGGCCCGCGTGATTGAAGCTTTTGGGGGCCGTTTCTATGAAGTCATTATCGGCGGAGCCGCTCTCAGCTCGGAGATCGAGCGGTTCCTCATGCAGATAGGTTTTCCCTTCACGGTGGGCTACGGTTCAACGGAATGCGCGCCCATTATCAGCTACGTCGATTGGAAGGCATTCAGGGCAGGTTCCTGCGGCAAGGCGGCGCCGCGCATGGAAATCCGGATAGACAGTCCCGACCCGGTTCATATCGTCGGCGAAATTCTTTGCCGCGGAGCCAACGTCATGCTGGGATACTACAAGAACGAAGAGGCCACACGCGAAGCGCTTGATTCCGACGGATGGTATCATACGGGCGACTTGGGACTGATGGACCCCGACGGCTATCTTTATATCAAGGGACGGAGCAAGAACATGCTGCTCGGTTCTTCGGGACAGAATATCTATCCCGAAGAGATCGAGGACAGGCTGAACACCCTGCCGTTTGTGAGCGAGTGTATCGTTGTGCAAAAAGGAGATAAGCTGTATGCGCTCGTCCATCCGGACTATGAGGAAGTCAAAAAGATAGGACTGTCGGACGACGACCTTGCGACTGTCATGGAGCAGAACCGTAAGGACCTCAACGGGCAGATTCCGGCCTATGAGCAGCTTGCAGGCATCCGCATCCACCCTGACGAATTTGAGAAGACGCCTAAACGGAGCATCAAGCGCTATTTGTATACGGACCTTGACTGATGCCGGAAAAACAGTCGCTGCGACAGGAACGTCTATCGGCGTGACAGGAATTTCTGTCGCCGTCATAGGAAAACTTAAATACCATGCACAAAATAATTTGTCTTTTGACCTTTTTTTTCATACTTTCGGGCTCAGCTTTGCAGGCACAGGACGAGTTTCCTCGGGACACCATAGCCCAGTCTGCCTTGCCCGACAGCCTCGGTGTGTCTACCCCTCTTTACGCGCCGTTTACCCGAACCTTTTCTCCCTGGGGCGGAATGTACAGTTGTATCCCGACATTCTACGGTGCAGGACCTGACGCGTGGTTGTTGCACGAAGGGTTTAACGCACAGCTCTCCATGAATGTGACCGCAGGCCTGGGAAGTCATGCTCCGCGGGGCGTGGGTTTCGGTCAGGATGCAGCTTTCATGTATGCCGTCCCGCTGACCAAACGGTTCAGTGTGGCGGGCGGATTGTATGTGTCGCACATGAATTGGGGTGGATATGACTACAAACAGGTGGGCATCGCCGGAGTGGCCGCCTTCCGGCTAAGTGAGAAAGTCAGCCTTTATGCCTACGGAAGTAAGACACTGCTGTCTCATGACGCACCGCCCTATTGGTCCCCATTTATCGACGACGACCGTTTGGGAGGCATGCTGCATGTGAAATTCAATGACACGTTCTCAATGGGTGTGAGCATCGAACATCGTTCCAACCCTTACGGTGGCTTTGCCCCGTACGACATTCCCTAATTCCGTATCCGCAACATGGTGCATCATCCGGACATCAGCCTCCCCCGTCAGCGCGAATGGCTTCAAAAGGAATACGAGTACGAGAATGAAGCGTTCCGCCGCGAGACGCAGACGATGGGTATCGGCCGTAAAATCAAGCGAGGGGACTGCTGGTTTCCGGTCAGCGTCGGAAGAAGTTACTATAACGCTTTGGGACGCTTTGTGGTAGAAATCACAAGGAGTAATGAACTCGACATCGAACATAACTTTGAGCCCGGACGTCCTCTCTGCTTCTTTGCGGGAGACGCGACGGAGAGCGTGCGCTATTTGCCTGTATGCGGGACTGTCAGTTACGCTGAACCCGCCCGGATGGTGGTCGAGCTTCCTGACGTTGCGGCCCTAACCACCATTGAGCGTCCGGAACTTCTGGGCGTTCAACTGAGTTTTGACGAGACCACCTACCGTCTGATGTTTGCGGCGCTCGATGAAGTCATTGCTGCCCAGAAAGGGAGAATCGCCGAATTGCGTGATATCATCCATGCGTCGCGGCCGGTCCGCCGGGGGAGCGAACAGCGGATCTCGCTGCCGTGGCTCAATTCCACCCAGGAACATGCTGTGAGCGAAGTGCTGCGGGCACACGACGTCGCGGTTGTGCACGGCCCGCCCGGGACCGGAAAGACGACAACTCTGGTCGAAGCGGTCTGCGAGGTGCTGAAACGCGAAAACCAAGTGCTGATTTGTGCCCAGAGCAACATGGCCGTTGACTGGATTTCGGAGAAGCTCATCGAGCGGGGTGTGAAAGTCTTGCGTGTCGGCAATCCTTTGCGCATGTCCGACACGATGTTGGCGCATAGCTATGAGCGCCGTTTTGCTGACCACCCTGATTATCCCCGTCTTTGGGCCATACGCCGGCAGATTCGCCAACTTTATGACGTGCCGCGCCGCGAGCGGCAGGCTTCGTTCAAGGCAAAAGTCGAGGCCCTGCGCGAAAAAGCGTCCGAATGGGAATGGCGCATCCGTCGCCAGCTTTTCGATGAGACGCGGGCTGTGACGTGTACATTGGCCGGAGCGGCAAGTCCGCTGCTCGATGGCCTGCATTTCCGTACTTTGTTTATCGACGAGGCTGCGCAGGCCCTTGAAGCGGCCTGCTGGATTGCGATACGCCGGGCCGAACGCGTCGTTCTTGCCGGCGACCATCAGCAACTGCCTCCGACTGTGAAGTGCCCCGAGGCCGTGCGGGGCGGACTGACCTGCACGATGATGGAACAAATTGCCAGACGCCATCCGGAAGCGGTCACTTTGTTGGACGTGCAATACCGGATGAACGAAACGCTGATGGCCTTTCCGTCCCGGTGGTTCTATGGTAACCGCGTTAAAGCGGCGCCTGAGGTCAGCCACCGCAGCATTCTCGATTTAGACATCCCGCTCACCTGGATAAATACGGAGAATGAGGAAACAGCCGGTCTGGAAGAGTTTGTGAGCGAAGGTTTCGGGCGAATCAACAAACCCGAAGCTGAGTTTACCCTGCGTGCTTTGCGCGATTACATCAGGCGAATCGGGCCTGACCGCATGAAGAGTGAGCGCATCGATTTCGGAATCATATCTCCCTATCGCGCACAAGTGCAGTATCTGCGGCGCATGGTCCGTAATGATACGGAGCTGCGGCCCTTCCGAACGGCTATTACGGTTAATACGGTCGACGGTTTCCAAGGACAGGAAAGAGACGTGATACTCATCAGTCTGGTGCGGGCCAACGACAAAGGCCAGATCGGTTTCCTTACGGACCTGCGTCGCATGAATGTAGCCATGACGCGGGCGCGGATGAAGCTCATCATTCTTGGCCACGCACCTACGCTGTGCCGTCATCCTTTCTACAAAAAGCTCTATGACTTTATCCGGAATCTCCCGCAGTCGGAAATTACTACACCCCGCATCGAAGAAGAATCTTTACACATAACATAAATTAATTGTTGGATATCATGAGCAAACGCATCGCAATCTTTCCATTCATGCTGGCGGCGTTAATCGGCAGCGGACAACCGGCCAGGGCCGATCGCGTCAGCGATGATTTTGCCCAGCGCAAGATGGAAGTGGGTCAAGACCGCTATTTTGAAATTTTCAATCGTCAACTATCAGCAGCCGAGCGTCAGGCGTTAGAGTTTCTGTATGCCTACATGCCCCAGCCCGACCTGACGGATTACAGCGGAAGCTTTTTCTTACAGAATGTCGATGTCGCACTGCGGGCACGTCAGGAAATGCCTTGGGGCAAGAACGTGCCGGAGCGTGAGTTCCGGCATTTCGTTTTGCCCGTCCGCGTGAACAATGAAGCGCTCGACAGCAGCAGGACGGTTTTCTACGACATGCTGAAAGACAGGGTGCGCGGCTTGTCTATGTACGATGCCGTACTCGAAGTCAATCACTGGTGTCATGAACATGTGACCTATCGTCCATCCGACTCTCGCACAAGTCCTCCGCTGTCGACGATGCGGACGTCTTACGGACGCTGTGGAGAAGAATCGACCTTTACTGTCGCTGCGCTACGGGCCGTAGGCATTCCCGCGCGCCAGGTTTACACGCCACGATGGGCACACACCGACGACAATCACGCATGGGTCGAAGCGTGGGTTGACGGCAAATGGTACTTCTTCGGTGCCTGCGAACCAGAACCTGTCCTTAACTTGGGGTGGTTCAACGCGCCGGCATCGCGAGGGATGCTGATGCACACCGACGTGTTTGGCCGCTACGAGGGACCGGAGGAAGTAGTCGGTCAAACACCCTGCTACACGGAAATTAATGTGACCAGCCACTACGCCCCCACGAGCACGGCGATAGTTCGTACGGTCAACGCGGCCGGACATCCTGTCGCCGCGACCGTAGCGTTCAAAATATACAACTATGGAGAGTTTTATACCGTTGCCACAAAGAAAAGCAGCGACGCCGGACTGGCACGGATGACCACGGGACGCGGTGATATGCTTGTATGGGCAACCGACGGGAAACAGTGGGGCTTCGCAAAGTGCAGTGTGGGCCGGGATGACACGGTCACAGTACACCTTGACAAAGCAAATTCATATAACGTTACGGAAGAATGGGATGTCCATCCGCCCGTACAGAGCGGGACACTGCCTTCTGTCACACAAGACCAGGCAGAGAAAAACCGGAAGCGCCTGGCGTATGAGGACTCGCTGCGGAATGACTACGTAAGACGGACGTTCCTGTCGGAAGAAGAGGCGGCCCGCTTAATACAAGTGACACCGCCCGATTGGGCCGGACTACCCAGGATGTTAACCGAAGCGTGCGGCAACGTGGAAGTGCTGCGCAATTTCATGGAAAAGCATACTCAGCATGAGCGCGACAAGGCGATGGCGCTGATATCCGTGATTTCAGAAAAAGACCGGCGTGACATAACGACGGAAGTACTGGAAGACCATATCAAACATACACCGGATGGAACGGGTGACTTTTATTATCGGTATGTGCTTAACCCCCGTGTTGATAATGAGCCACTGACTCCTTATAAATCCTACTTCACCCAAGTCATTCCGGCCGCAGAGCAAGCGCATTACCGCCAAGTTCCTGAGGCATGGGCCGCATGGTGCCGTGAGAACATAACCGTATCAGACAGATGGAATCCCAAACATCTCTGCCAGTCGCCCCGCGCAGTTTGGGAAACCCGACAGACGGATGCACATTCGCGCGACATTTTCTTTGTGGCCGCCGCACGGGCGATGGGCATTCCGGCCCGCATCGATCCCGTAACAGGACGTGCAGAGTATGCAGCGTCAGAAGAAAACTGGCAGGATGCCGGGCTCAACACAATATCGTCGACAGCCCAAACAAGCTACGGTTGGGTGAAATGTCCGTTTAGCCCTGTGGCCCATATCGACGACCCGAAGTATTATACACACTTCACGTTATCCAAAATCGTGAACGGGTCTCCCGCCTTGCTCAATTATGATGAGGGAGACACATGGTCACAACTCTTTAAGGAGGGACAAAAAGTGGATGCCGGGCAGTATATGCTGACAACAGGTACGCGTATGGCTGATGGCAGCGTCCTGACACGTGTGTCGTTTTTCACGGTCACGCCAGGCGACACGACGAAAGTTCCTCTCGTGCTTCGCGAGAGCAAGGATGGTGTGCAGGTCATCGGTTCGTTCAACTCTGAGAACATCTATTACGACCTGAAAGAGAAAAAAGTGAAATCGCTTCTTTCGACAACGGGGCGCGGATACTATCTGGTAGCCATGATTTCGCCCAACCATGAACCGACCAATCATGCACTTCGTGACTTGGCGATTGTGGCAGACGGGTTGAAAAAGTGGGACAGGGGCATCATTCTGCTCTTTGCCGATGAAAATGAAGCATCCCGTTTCAATGCGTCGGAATTTGCTTTGCCGGATAATGTGGTGTACGGTATCGACCAGACAGGGGCAATAGTCCGTGAAATGACGTCCAACATGAAACTGCCAGATGCCTCACGTCCTATTTTCCTGATAGCAGATACGTTCAATCGTGTAGTATTTGTCTCTCAGGGGTATACGATAGGTTTGGGCGAGCAAATGATGAAAGTCATCCATCAACTGTGACCCAAATGCTGAGGCAGTAAAGAACGGGCAAAACAGTTTGCAATACCACTCAGAAAGGCCGCGCCGCATATATCTTAAAGAACTTTGCGGCGCGGCCTTTCTGATAGTGAAGCGTATGGGCACGACTCTTATTCCAAGTTTAGGGAATATAGACTTTTGCACGGTCAAAAAGGTAAATGCCACGGGGCAAACGGCAGCGGGCTTGCTCGGGCGCGATATGCCGATAGACAAGTTGTCCGCTTAGGGTGCGGACGCATATCTCCCGGGCCGAGGTCTCAACCTTATTTACCGTTGTCACTACCAGTTGCAGGTTATTGTATGTTTCTTGCAAGGTCCCGCTGATTTGCTCGTATGCTTCAAGCCCTGCGTAGTCTGCGCTAAACACTTTTTGCGCATTATCCATAGCTTGTTTGAATGCTTGTCCTTCTGGCGAAGTCTGTTGTTCGGAGGTCAGTCCCAGCCAATAGGCTACATAAGTGTCGAGGGCTGTTTGGGTGATACGGATGAGGGATGCCGCTGCCTGGAGGTGATAGAAACTGCCGTTCATTCCTTTGATGGCATCAGCAAGTACGTTCGACGCTGCGTAAACACCGGTGATGTATTGGGCCAGTAGCTGTTCAATTTCTCGGTCGTATTCCTCACGGACTGTCTCAATCTCGTCTAAGATTTCACGGATGCGGAAAGTGTCGCGCGGTGTCTGGCTCATGTAGTCATTTACCATGCTTTCCAACTCCGTGATTTTTGCAGACGTCGTTTCTTGCGCGGCTTGGGCATGGGTGAGATATTCATTTTTTGCGACGCTGACTCGGTTCGTGCCTTCTGACAGTGCATCCGAAGCCATACTGATTAGCCCTTCAACTTCGGCGCGGACCTGCGGAACGTCGGACATGCCCATCGACAGTTTGTTATATTCAAAAATAAGGTTGCTAAGTTCGGACGAATGCTGATTATAAAGAGTGTCGGCCGCTGTGGTACCCGGCGATTGGGAAGCCCGGCTATTCACAGGCCGTAGCACAGACGCTATGGTGAACAGCAAAAAGCAGGTTAACCATAGTTTTGTCGGATGTCGGAAGGGTGTTTTCATAAAATCAGAGAATTTGTGATTTGATAATAGACAGATGGGCCATGTAAAGAGCCTCACCGGTAGCGGTATCGTATTTCCGTAAATCTGTATAAGAAATATATATCATTGAAATCAAGTGAGTTAGAAGAATTACCTCGTTTTCGGGTAATGAGTAGGCAACCGTCCTGATTGCCGTGGTCTGCATCGCTTTGCTTGTTTTGGTAACTCTTACGGATGCAAAGGTATAAAAAATATTCAGTCTGGAAGAAGTATTCCCAATATTATTTCAGCCTGAATGGGCATCCACTCTCTTATGCCGTTTTTGGCTTGAGGCAATTTACGAGCAGGGAAGCCACGGTAAAGGCAACTCCTACCACTACCACACCTGTCCATCCATAATGTTGCCAAGACAGACCAGAAACGAATGTACCGGCAGAACCGCCCAAGAAGTAAATGGTCATATAAACGGTATTGACACGATTGATGGCAGATGCGTCAAGGGCGACTACGCTGGTCTG
>USCX01000050.1 GCA_900553285.1 uncultured Prevotella sp. | reverse complement strand
GGCCCATGGTTTCGACCGGCTTTATCCGCCTGCCCACCGGGCGACCGCGACGGAGATGCTGTCGCACGGCGGTCTCGTGACGGAATACATGACGGGGACCGTGCCCGACAAGGGGAACTTCGTGCGCCGCAACCGTATCGTGGCGGGGCTTGTTGACGCCTGTGTGGTGGTGGAAAGCGCCGGCAAGGGCGGTGCGCTCATCACGGCGAATCTGGCCAACGGATACGACCGTGAGGTGTTTGCCTTTCCCGGTCGGGTGACCGATGTCTTTTCGGAGGGATGCAATCGGCTGATTGCCACGAACGGGGCCCACCTCCTGACTGGAGGCGCGGCCTTGGCCGAAGCGATGGGGTGGGCTTCGGAACGGGAGAGGCGGCGTCCTGTGCAGCGGGAACTGTTCAGCGAGCTGACCCCGGAGGAGGCGACGCTTTGCAACCTGCTTCGCCACACGGATGGAGCCCAGCTGAATGTGCTGGCCGTGCGTTCGGGGATGCCCGTGCAGCAGGTGAGCGCCATTCTCTTCGACCTCGAAATGCGCGGCGTCGTGCGTGTGACGGCGGGCAGTGTGTTTCGTCTGCTTTGACGGCAGGGCGGAAAAACGGTCAGCCCTGACAGGAAATCCTAAGTCGCCGATAGAAAATTCTGTCAGGGTGACAGGATTTTCCCTCAGCGCGACAGGAAAGTCCGGTGGCCGGGCGCTTCTCCTTCGGCGGCCGGATGCGGCTTCCGGCTGCACGGCAGAGGTGTCTTTCCGGAGTGGCGCGGCCCCTGCTGCCCGTAGCCCGGACCGTGAGGGAACGCGACGGGCGGAACTGAAAAAACAGGCCCCGCGCCTTTCACAAGGAGCGGGGCCTTCGCTAACACTGATTTATGCGCTGTCCGTCGGAGCGGGACAGTGATGGAATTTTCTTTTTTGCGCGCGGGTCTCGTTTATCTGACGTAGAGCTTCTTGCCGTTCTGGATATAGAGACCGCGGGGAAGCCGGTCGGACGAGGTGCCGGCGCGGCGGCCGTCGAGCGTGTAGATGGTGTGGTCGCCCGTCGTGGTCGGGGCGTGGCCGATGGCGTCGGTGGTGACGGGTGCTTTGGCTCCGAAGTAGGCGGCGGGCGCCTTAGACGTAAAGGTGCTTTGTTCCGTGACTCCTGCGAGGCCGTTCAGCGTGATTCCCTTTGTCGAGAAAAGCGTCGTGAGGTCCGTTTTTCCCCCTTGTGCGGCCGGAGAGGTGTGGGCGATGCTGAGGTCCCAGCTGCTGTCCCACGGGTCGGCGGTTCCGTCGCCCTCGTCGGCCGACACGTTGATGTCCATCCCCGGCGTCTGGGTGAAGTGGGCGAACAGCGGGTTGTTGTTGCCGGCCTGGGTGCTGCGGATGTCCGGGCTAAAAGCCAGGATGCCGCGCACATCGTCGGCTGCGCTCTGCTCGATGCCGGTTGAGGTGGACGAGAAGTAGAAGTTGGGCGTCAGGACGCAGCTCGGCGATTCTGGCTCTTCGGTGTCGTGCTTCATGCCCCAGCGGCAGTCGTAAACAAGGTTGTTCACGATGTTGGCCACGATGCCCGATTCAATCCAGAAGGAGCCGCCTTTCTCGTTTTTGGCCCGACGCCAGCCGCAGTCAATGAGCGTGTTGTTATACACATTCAGGTGAGACGAGGGAATGGTGGCGCTCACTCCCGCGTTAGAGAGTTTGAAGCCGTTGGTGCAGGCATCGTAAATCACGTTGTAGCAGATGTCGGCGTCGCAGCCGGACTTGTAGTTGATGGCCTCGCCCCCGTCTTTGGCGTTGCCGCTTTCGTAGAAAAGATTGTTTTCCACGATGCTCTTCCCGCCCGTGATGTAAATCTGGTCGTTGGCGTTGTAGCGGAAAGTGCAGTTACGGATGACCATGCTTCCGTCGACGTTGCAGAAGTGGACGGCGGGCACGCCGTCGCCCGGCTCGTCTGTCTTATAAAGTCCGTTGACAAACGAGGTCGACAACTCCGTGGTCGGCGCCCCGCCGTACTCGATGATGGTGTGGTCGAGGTAAAGTTCCTTGCTGTCGTAGCCGCAGATGATGCCGCCCCAAGGCGCGCCGAAGCGGTCGCCTTTGAGGTTGTCGGCCACGGTGAAGGTCACCGGGTTCTTTTCCGTGCCGAGGCTGTACAGGTTGCCGAGGACAACGATTTCGACTGCGGGGCTTTCTTCGCCCGTGGTGGCGGCGACGATGGTCGTGCCGGGCTTGATGTAGAGCGATTGTCCTTTCGGAACGATGAAAGACTCCGTCAGGGTTTTCGTGCCTTCCCAGACAATGGCGCCGGCGGGAATGTCCTGTCCGGCAGCCTGTGTGCAAGCCAGCGCCATGAGGCTGGCCGCAACCGTAGTTTTGAAGTAGTTCTTTATCATAAGACGTGAAATTGGACGTTGCTTTTGACGGTGCAAAGGTAGGGGAGCCGTGTAACGAAAGCGTTGCGGATGTATGACAGGTTTGTTACAGTAGGCCGGGTGGCGGCCGGAAGGGTGGCCGGACGGCCGCGGGGACGGCCCGTCCGGCCTGTGGGAAAAACGGTCAGGGCGATGGGCCGGCCTGTCGGCCTGATTGTTTTTCCTGTCGCTGCGCCGGATCGGGCGGTCACGCCGGGAGCATGAGAAAGGCCGCGTGCCGTCCGTCTTGCCGCCCGGCGTGACAGGCCGGACGCCGCGGATGCAAATCTTTGGCAAGCGTTAGCAGCTTTTATCGAAAAAAACGTAATTTTGCAGACGGAACCTCTTAACCGAAAAACAGCAACCCTATCGCATGAAAGAGAAACTGACTGTGGTCAAGGTAGGCGGGAAGATTGTCGAGACTCCTTCGACGCTTGCCCGCCTGCTGTCTGACTTTTCATCCCTTCCGGGGCCGAAAGTGCTTGTGCATGGTGGCGGCCGGACCGCTACGGAGGTGGCTTCCGGCCTGGGCATCGAGACGAAGATGGTAGGCGGCCGGCGTGTGACCGACGCCGGGATGCTCCGCGTGGTCACCATGGTGTATGGCGGACTCGTCAATAAGAACGTAGTGGCAGGGCTTCAAGCCCACGGCGTGAATGCGCTCGGCCTGACCGGCGCCGACATGGATGTCATCCGTTCGCATCGCCGCGAGGTCAGCGGAGTGGATTACGGGTTTGTGGGCGACGTGGACCATGTGGACGCCGGGTTGCTGACCCGTGTCATCCGGGCCGGCATCGTTCCCGTAATGGCTCCGCTGACCCACGACGGAAACGGGACGTTGCTCAATACGAACGCCGACACCATTGCGGGAGAAACCGCCAAGGCCCTGGCGGCCTGTTTCGATGTGACGCTGGTCTACTGCTTTGAGCACGCCGGTGTCCTTGCCGACCCCGACGATGAAAATAGCGTCATCTCCCGCATCACCCGCGAGAACTTTGCCCGGCTGGCGGCCGACGGCGTGGTGAGCGGCGGGATGCTGCCTAAGATAGAAAATAGTCTGCAAGCCGTTGAGGCTGGCGTCGGACGTGTCATTATCACCCGCGCGGATGCCATCGGACGTCCGGGCGGAACGCAAATCGGATGAGGCGTTCGGGCCTTGCGGCGCAAAACCTCTCTGTTTTCTTGGCTACTCTCACGAAATGGACTACTTTTGCAACATTCTTCCGAGCCTCCCCATAAATGAGGAGAAGCCGAGCGAAGAACGCATCGCGGTCCTGCGTCAGGCGAGAACAACTTCAAACTTTAATAACTTAATTTCAAAAATTTCTCTATGTGGTTATGTAATTCATCAATCGGACGAAAGGTAATCATGTCGGTTACCGGCGTCGCGCTCATCCTGTTCCTGACGTTCCATGCGTGCATGAACGTGGTAGCGCTCTTCTCGGAAGAAGGTTATAACATGGTGTGCGAAATGCTCGGCGCCAATTGGTATGCCGTGGCCGCAACGCTCGTGTTGGCAGCCTTGGTGGCCATCCACTTTATCTATGCGATCATCCTGACGCTCCAGAACCGGAAAGCGCGCGGCAGCAACCGCTACGCCGTGACGGACCGCCCGGGAAAAGTGGAATGGGCTTCTCAGAACATGTTCGTGCTTGGCGTGATTGTGATCGTGGGCCTGCTTCTTCACTTCTACAACTTCTGGTATAACATGATGTTCGCCGAACTCATCGGCGACGAGTACATGGGCGGATACGCGGCTTCCGACGGTTACAGTTACATCGTCCAGACGTTCAGTAATCCTGTCCTCACGGTGCTCTACGTCATCTGGTTCGTCGCTCTCTGGTTCCACCTGACCCATGGCTTTTGGAGTGCCTTCCAGACCCTTGGCTGGAATGGCAAGGTCTGGTTCAATCGTTGGAAGACGATAGGCCTGTGGTACGCTACGGTGCTGATGCTTCTCTTCCTCGTTGTCGCCCTGAAATTTTCGTTCTGCGGCGGTGCATGCTAATTCGGGCATGGCGCTTTGCAGCGCAGCTCCCCAACAATCAAACAAAAAAACAAACAAAAGAATATGGCTACAATAAATTCTAAAATCCCCGAAGGACCGATCGCTGAGAAGTGGACGAATTTCAAAGCACACCAGAAGTTGGTCAACCCGGCCAACAAGCGTAAGCTGGACATTATCGTTGTCGGAACGGGCTTGGCGGGTGCCTCTGCCGCCGCTTCGCTCGGCGAAATGGGCTTTAAGGTATTTAATTTCTGCATACAGGACTCCCCGCGCCGCGCGCACTCCATCGCCGCTCAGGGCGGTATCAACGCGGCCAAGAACTACCAGAATGACGGCGACTCCGTTTATCGTCTGTTCTACGACACCGTGAAGGGCGGCGACTATCGTGCCCGCGAGGCCAACGTCTATCGTCTGGCGGAGGTGAGCGCCAACATTATCGACCAGTGCGTTGCCCAAGGTGTTCCCTTTGCCCGTGAATATGGCGGTCTGCTTGCCAACCGTTCTTTCGGCGGTGTTCAGGTCAGCCGTACGTTCTATGCCAAAGGACAGACGGGCCAGCAGCTTTTGCTCGGTGCCTACTCGGCCTTGATGTGTCAGGTACACGCCGGAACGGTCAAACTCTTCTGCCGATATGAAATGCAGGACGTTGTGATTATCGACGGCCGCGCACGTGGTATCATAGCCAAGAATTTGATAACCGGAAAGCTCGAACGCTTTGCCGCTCACGCCGTGGTTCTTGCTACCGGCGGTTATGGAAACACTTACTTCCTTTCGACGAACGCCATGGGTTGCAACTGCTCTGCCGCCATCGCTGCCTATCGCAAAGGCGCTTACTTTGCCAATCCGGCCTTCGTTCAGATTCACCCGACCTGCATCCCGGTCCACGGAGACAAGCAGTCGAAACTTACGTTGATGTCCGAGTCGCTGCGTAACGACGGCCGCATTTGGGTGCCGAAGAAGCTGGAAGACGCGAAGAAGTTGCAGGAAGGCAAGATACAAGGACGCGACATCCCAGAGGAGGATCGGGATTACTATTTGGAGCGTCGTTACCCGGCATTCGGTAACCTCGTTCCGCGCGACGTGGCCAGCCGTGCCGCCAAAGAGCGCTGTGACAAGGGCTATGGCGTCAACAGCACGGGCCTGGCGGTGTTCCTCGATTTCTCGGAGGCTATACAGCGTCTTGGCCGTGACGCCGTGGAGCAGCGTTATGGCAACCTCTTCGACATGTACGAGGAGATTACGGATGTTTCCCCCTACGACAACCCGATGATGATTTACCCCGCTATCCACTACACGATGGGTGGACTTTGGGTGGACTACGAGTTGCAGACCAACATCCCCGGTTTGTTCGCCATTGGCGAGTGTAACTTCTCCGATCACGGCGCTAACCGTCTGGGTGCCTCTGCACTGATGCAGGGTCTGGCCGACGGATATTTCGTATTGCCTTACACCATTCAGAACTACCTCAGCGACCAGATCACCGTGCCTCGTTTCTCAACCGATCTGCCCGAGTTCGCTGCTGCCGAGAAGGCCGTGAACGACCGTATTGACCATCTGATGAACATCAAGGGTAAAGAGTCTGTCGACAGCATCCACAAGAAACTCGGTCACATCATGTGGGAATACGTCGGCATGGCCCGTACGAAAGAAGGCCTCGAAAAGGCGCTTGAACTCCTTAAAGAAATCCGTCATGAGTTCGAGACCAACCTCTTCGTGCCCGGCACGAAAGAAGGGCTCAACGTTGAACTTGACAAGGCAAAGCGTCTGGATGACTTTATCACGATGGGACAGCTCATCGCTTACGACGCGCTGAACCGCAACGAGAGCTGCGGCGGCCACTTCCGCGAAGAGTATCAGACCGAGGACGGCGAGGCGAAGCGCGATGACGTCAATTGCTTCTACGTATCGTGCTGGGAATATCAAGGTTCCGACGAGAAAGCTCCTGTGATGTACAAGGAGCCGCTGAAGTACGAGGCCATCGAGGTGAAGACTCGTAACTATAAGAATTAATACGGTAGTTGCACGAAAATCAAGAAAGGACAAAACAATGGCTAAGAGTATAAGTTTCACAATCAAGTACTGGAAGCAGAATGGCCCGAAGGACGCTGGCCATTTCGAACAGCGCGAAATGAAAGACATCCCCGACGATACGTCGTTCTTGGAGATGCTCGATATCCTCAATGAGGAACTTATTGAAGAGGGAAAGGAACCCTTTGTTTTCGACCACGACTGCCGTGAGGGCATCTGCGGTATGTGTTCGCTTTATATCAACGGAACGCCTCACGGAAAGACCGAAACGGGCGCTACGACCTGTCAGCTCTACATGCGTCGCTTCCACGATGGCGACGTTATCACCGTGGAGCCTTGGCGCTCGGCTGCCTTCCCTGTCATCAAGGACTGCATGGTCGACCGTTCGGCTTTCGACAAGATTCAGCAGGCCGGAGGTTACATCACCGTGCGTACGGGTGCTCCCCAGGACGCCAATGCCATCCTCATCCCGAAGCAAGACGCTGATGAGGCCATGGACTGCGCCACCTGCATCGGCTGTGGCGCCTGTGTGGCAGCCTGCAAGAACGGTTCCGCCATGCTCTTCGTTTCTTCGAAGGTGAGCCAGTTCGCCCTTCTTCCCCAAGGCCGTCCCGAGGCAGCCAAACGTGCGAAAGCCATGGTGGCCAAGATGGACGAACTCGGTTTCGGCAACTGTACGAACACCCGTGCCTGCGAAGCCGTTTGCCCGAAAAACGAAACCATCGCCAACATCGCTCGCCTTAACCGTGAGTTTATCAAGGCTAAGCTGAACGATTAAGCCATCAGGTGGCATAAGGTATAACCCTATAAAGCCGGGCCGGTAAGCCGAAAGGACTTGCCGGCCCGCTTTTTTATGCCTCGGGCAAGACCGGTGCGGCAGACGGAAGAGGGTGTCCGGCGGGCCGGAAAAGAAGAACGGCGGACTGCGTTTGCCACAGACCCGCTACGGCGAACGGTCGGCGCGAACCGCAACCTTGTCGCCCTGCATGGCGGATTTTGTCGTTTTTATGTCTTTATTTTGAAGGGAATGGGAATAAAAGCATATCTTTGCCCCAAACAACTCATTCCTTGTCTAATATGAAAAAACTGCTATTTGTTTGTTCCGCAGCCCTCATGCTGACGGCATGCGGTTCCCGCGGCGTCGCCATGTCCGACCTGCTTTTGCCGACCGATTCGATTGTCCAGCTCGACACGCTGCCATCGCGGAGCGACTATACCGTTCCGGCCGTTTCTTCGGATTACGCTATCGCCTGGACGCACGGCGGGCAGCGCTATCTCTACCATCTGCCCACCGGACGGGCCTCCTACTGCCTGGCAAAGGGCGAGGACATTTATGACCTCATCACCCAGTGCGACACGGCGGCTTATTTCACTTTCTATACGCCCTCCGAGAATTATGGCTATCAGCAAATCATCGATGTCCATGGCCGTCGCCTATTGTCGGGAGCCTCACGGTTCAGCGGACTGCCCGGCGGAAAAGTCAGGGTGCAGTCGGGCATCGAAGAGTGTACGGTCGACCTCACGCAAACCCGGCCTAACACGTGGACGCCCGCTCCGGCTTATCCGGACAGGGTGACCCCCGTCAGCGTGAGCGGTTCGGTCACGATGGATGTGGACACGGTGTTCGGTTATCCCGCCGGGACGCAAAACACACTCTTCCTGAACCTTCATTATGAAGAGCCCAACGGCACGTCGGCCGCCGACTATGCGATGGGCACGTGGATGCTCGGACGTGTTGTCGAGATGGTGGGCCTGCTGGACAGCATGGACTATCACCCTGTCATCCGGACGCGCGATGATTACAGCCGGGCCCGCGAAAGCCTCCGCCGTCATTTCCTTTCTGCCAACGATTCCGTGGCCGCATGGAGTTCGGCGCCGGTTGGAGTAGGGGTGTCCATGAGCCTTCGCTGGTGCAAGAACGGATTTTTCACCTATTATCGTGACACCCAAAGCTATACCGGTGGCGCCCATGGCTTCTATACAGAGGCGTATCTCACCTACGACCTCTCGTCCGGGTGTCCTTTGACCTCGCAGGGCCTTTTCCGCGACGGCGCTCTCCCTGATGTCCGCCGCCTCTTGCTCGACAGCCTTTCGGCCGGTCGCTCGCAGGCGCTCGGCCATCCCGTGACGGCCGATGAGCTGGACCGTCTTTACGGCCCCGTGGTCCTGGCCGATGAGCTTCCGCCTTCCGGAGGTGGCGTGTTGGCCCGACCGGCGCTTATGCCCCAAGGCATCGTGTTCTCGTTCCAGCCCTACGAGATGGGCAGCTTTGCCGAAGGAGTCATCCGCGCCGTCCTGCCTTACGCAGCCGTCAAGCCCTATCTGCGTCCGGAGGCCGCCCGGCGCCTTGGTCTCTGAGCGCGTCCGAACGTGGGCCGAGTGAGGACCGGCGTCTCCTTTCCCCCTGTTTTTGACTGGCGATGAGCCCAAAACAGCCGCAGCGATGGAACATCTCAGCGCAGTGAGAGAAAAGTCCGTCGCAGCGGCTGTTTTTCGATACCGCGCCGTGAGGCATTCCGTCTCCGTCCTGGCGGTTTCATGGGCGGTCATCCCGTTCCGCAAACGCCCGACAGGAAAAAACAAGAAAAAAGTGCGTGCGGCGGTGTAACTTTCCGACGTTTCAACCGTCATCTTAATAGAGCGCGATGAAGGATATCGATTTCAAACAAGACCTGCTGCCTTTGAAAAACCTGCTTTACAGGTTAGCGTGGCGCATCACGCTCGACACGGCAGAGGCGGAAGATGTGGTGGAAGAGACCCTGTTGCGCGTATGGCAGCGACGGGCCGAACTGACAGACTTGAATTCGCTCGAAGCATATTGTTCGACCGTTTGCCGCCACTTGGCCTTGGATGCCAGCAGGCGTTCGGAGTCGGCCAATGTCCCTCTGGATGTGACGATCGAGGAAGCGACAGACACCGCCCACACCCCCGACGAGCGTCTCGCTCACGCGGAAAAGCTCCGCTTGGTGGGACAACTGTTCGACCGCCTGCCCGAGATGCAGCGCACGGTCATCCATCTGCGCGACGTCGAGGGCAAGAGCTATCAGGAAGTGGCCGAAATCACCGGCCTCACCGAGGCCAATGTCAAAGTCACTCTTTTCCGCGCCCGTCAGCGCATCAGAAAAGAATACGAAAGGATTGAGAATTATGGATTATAGATACATCGAACAACTGTTGGAGCGCTACTGGAATTGCGCGACGACACCGGAGGAAGAGGCTATCCTGCGCGC
>USCX01000049.1 GCA_900553285.1 uncultured Prevotella sp. | reverse complement strand
TTTTGGTTGAAATTGTTGATTGCCTCGTTCGTCATCTCCAACCGTTTTATCCTGCGATGGGCACTGAAATCAAATGAAGATGGTCGCCGGGCTGTACGTTGTAGTCGATCAAAGCCTGCTCGCGTCCGTCCTCGTCTTCAAATTCCAGAATCTCAGGCTCGTCGCCTTCTTCCAGAATCTGTCCGAGCAAGTACTGAATGGGATTGCCTCCATTGTCGATTTTGGGCAATTCGAACACCTGTACTATGCTACTGATCTGATCACGGATCGTTTTGTTGGGGTCCGTCACCTTCACTTCTACTTCTTCATACGAAGTGCCATCAATTGTCAGATTGATGATAAAATCATCACCATAGTCTTCCATTTCCATAACTTTTCTTATTGTTTGATTCTACTTTCTGTTATTCTATCCATCCGTCGCCGCCCATTCACCACAACCACGCCCCGTGCGGTTGGTCATAGTGAGGCGAACGGTAGTCCTCAAAACAATTTTTGAACACGATGAGCTGGTAGGCCTTGTCGGGGATGACAAAAGGCTCTTTCAGCCCATAGCGGAACAACGCCAGTTCGTACTTCCGTGCCGCGCTGTCCACGTGGATGATGAAGTCGGCTTGCGTATCACGGTGCAGGCCGTAGAAACGGTCGAAAACCGTGCGCAGACTTTCCTCGTCAAACCAAGCAAAAGCAAAAAACTCCGCCGTACCCTCACACCAGCCAAAGGCGAGTCGCTCAGGGCGCGCGGCCATGCGGTAAGACTGCGGAGCGTCGGCCGGAAGGACGTCGTAGGTGCCGTCGGTGAGCTGTTCTTTCAGCCTGTCCGGCGTGGCGACATTTTCGCCCGAAGCGCCGGGCATCCGCTGCCCGCTGTCGGCATTCCACGTCTCGAAAAGGAATAAATAGCGGTAGGCATAGTGACGCATCCGTCCGTCAAACTGGCCATATGCCTCGTCCGGAAGAGACTCAACCCGCTGGGAAACGCCCATTTCCCGGTCGTAGTGTTCCTGCCATCGGCGATAATAGTCATCATGCCGTGCGGCCTCGACAAACCAATCAGTGACGTCGGCAGCCTTGCCCGCCCCAAGAAGCCTCACGCCATCATCGTCGCAATGCCACAAAGCCACTCCCCCGTCCGGAAACAAGCCCACGACCACCCGTCCGCCCTCAGGGATTTTCACCCGTGCGCCCCCGTCCGTCACGGCATACCATCTGCCGTCGGCCACCACCTGCCAGACAGCCTCCACGCGACGATCTGCCGCCACCAATGAGGCGAAAGCATAACAGGGGACACCCGCGCAGATTGAAAAGTCCAACTGCGCGTCAGCGTAATGGGCTTCACCTTTTTCGTCCGTAAGCCGGGCAAAAAACAGGCGGACTGGATAGTGCATGAGAGACAACACCGGTTATACCTATTTACACTACTATACTTTCCAAAGTTGAGGATAGGCCATGCTTCCGAGACCATTAAGCCAACCTCTGTTAAGCTCATATGTGGTTTTAATCACACCTGTATTCACTTTCTCAGCATTTTGCTTTCCAACGTCTCCCAAATTGAATTTCAAGTCGTAGGTCCGACCAGTATCTAATTTACGGCCAATTTCAGCCTTGGGAGCGTTTACTTTCTTATATAGGTCAATAGACCATTGTGCTCTTAGTTTTTCCCAATCTATCACTTCATCTTTTACTTTCTTCATTACACTTTTACTTCCTGCTTCTGTGCTATTCTGCACGACTTGTACGGCTGTTTGTGCAACGGCTTCTACAATCTCATCTGATTCTTTGATTGCCTGTCGTGCCGTAAGAGAAAGAAGCCTTGCGCCCGTTGCCGGCGTTTTTGCCGTAAGAGAAAGGAGTTTTACTCCCGCCGCCACTATATTCTTATTCGACATACCTGACATTTTTCTGGATAATGATTATTCTCTACATCGTTTTTCACGTCGCTTTCGCTGCGGCCTTGGCGGCTTGAGCGGCTTTCACGCCTTTACGGGCCATCTTGGCGCCTGCCACGGCGTCGCCAATGCCGGGCACGGCGGCCACAAGCGAGAGACCCGCCCCAACCCAGTCGCCCCGGAGGGCGGAAATACCGGCGTTGAGGAGGTCGGGCACGGCGCCCACACCGGGGATGAAACCGGCCACATCGAGGGCCAGCTGTATGCCGTCGAGCACATCTTCAAGTTCAAGCCCTTGGCGGAGCTTCATGTCGTCGGGACTCTCCGTCTCCGTACGGCTCATGTCGAGTGTCACCGTAGGTGCTTGCCCGTCGGCCACGACGGTGATGACCCCGCCATAGCGGCAGCGGCAGTAGGAGGTGGACAAGAGGGCGGGCTTGCCTTTGATGAGGCAGTCGGTTTTTCCATTCACCCATTCGGCGAACGTGCCGGGCACACAAGGCATGGGCGTGAGCGTGCCATGGTTGGCCGCCGTGGCCGAGGCAGTCGGGGGATAGCCCAACGTGCGGCACTTACCAAAAGGGGCGACGTTGCGCATGGAGACATAATCGGACACATTGCCTAATGGTTTGCCGGTGAGAAAGACCGTGCGGTCGGGAAATACCGTCAGCCGGGATGTAGCGTCGCCAAATGTACAGCGGAGCGTGGCCGTCGACGTGACGTAGGACCCGGTACGGCCATCGCCCTTTGCCTCGGCATCAAACGACGGGTGTTCCTGCTCCTTCTTTTCTTGCGTCGGTTTCTCGTTTCCACTGCCATCCACCGGAGCGGCCCCGCCTGTCGGGATGCCGTCTGCCCCCGGGGCACTGCTCTCGCCTGTCGGTGCGTCCGTTTTTTCTATCGGTGCGTCAGGATTTTCTGTCAGGGCGTCCGGCTGCGCGCCCATCCCCGTGTTGTCTGCCATCCGCAACGCGCTCTCGTCGATGGGAGGCGTGACACCCGTCGGTGTCCCTTTTCCAAAGGGCCATTCCGGATTACCTTTCTTCGGAAGGTTGTCGGCTGTAAGTTCACGGAAGGTCTCAACACCCCGCTTCACGGCACCGGCCACGGCCAAGGGGTTTCCGGTCTTCATGGCGGCTGCCACGTCCATTGCCCCACCTACCACGGCAGCACCTCCTGCTCCGATGCGCAGGGCGGTGTTGAGCGATTGGAGGGCCTGCGTGCTCTGTATGTTGCCGATGTATGCCAAAAGAGGATTGCCAGGTTGAGTATAGCCCGGAACTGGCGCCATTGTCCCGGTCTTATATATGCTGATCATCCCGTTGAGCGAGTTGGCCACCCGTTCGGTCGCTTTCACGATGGTTTCGACGCCCGTCTTGATTTTCCGTGCCGCCTCAACGGGGTCGCGGTAACTGCCTTCAAAACAATTGAGGCCCGTCTCGAAATCGGCTATGCCACCGAAGATACCTGCCGCCTCGTTCTTGATGGCACTCCCCACGTAGAACACGCGGGGGCCGAACTGACTTTTGGCAAACGCTTCGAGCACATTGGCCTGCTGGCCGCCGCTGAGCGTGTTGAAAGTGTCGTTCGCCCGTTTTGCCCAAGCGTCCCATTTCTTGTCGAAGTCGGTGAAGGCCTGCTCATTGACACGGGGATGAAAATGACCGGAACAAGTGTCGACCATGGCGTCCACGAGCACGGCCGAAGCATCCATCACTGCCATGGTGTCGTCCACCATAGCCATCGACTGACGCACGCCATGCACAGCTGCTTGCACATTATGTACCATGGGTGCAGCCACAGGGTGATTCGCCCCTACGTTCACCTTGCCCGCAGCGGTTGCCATCGCCCCTGCCATCTGGTTCATGGCCTTGGCGTTGGACGCCAATTGTCCGGTCAGCCCCGTAAATGTCATGCCTTTCAGTTTATTTTTGTTTCAGAGGCCTTGATGTCTATACGCTGCGCGGCGTTGAGCGCCATGGTGGAAGCCGCCTTCTGCTCGTGGTCGGTAGAATAAAGCAACAATTTGTCTTCTGCCTCAACTCGGATGCTCTCGGCCGTAATCTGCAGTTTGTTTACCACCCGCTCGTCTTTATTGGCCGCCACACGGACGAATTGGTTCGCCCCGACACCACATGTGTCGTTACGCCCGACAGAAGCTGCGCGGTCATTGCCCACCTGTACATTTTCATCATGCCCCGCACTCGCATCGATATTACGACCGGCATGAAGAACGATATCGTTCTTAGCATAAAGTTCTATATTCCCCGAAGATTCAAGCTTGATCAGTTTCTGATCGGTCGAAAATGTCAGAACATAGTTCTCCTTCCCATTATCATAAATACGGATGTAACCGTTTTCGCCCTCATCATGGATTTCCACGGTATGTCCATTCCGCGTCCGGATGGCCTTCACTTGATTTTTACGGTTATGGTTCAAAAGCCAACTGCCATCCGGTGCTCCGACCCCGTTATACAAGGTTCCTTCCACGTAAGGCCGCTCGGCATTTCCGCCTTCGAAACCGACCATGACCTCTTCGTCTATTTCAGGGATAAAACTAAACCCCTTCCCTCCCCCTCCGTAAGGCTGGGCCATACGCAACCATGGTGTCATCATGTCTGGTTCCTGCTGGGCCTGCCAGTCAAACTGGACACGGACACGCCCAAGGTCGAGAGGATCTTCGTTCGCCGTTACGCGAGCCCGGCAGGACGACGCAACCGGATATACATCAGCATCCTCATAAGGAGGATAGTCACACGCCGCCGGGATACCCGTAAAATAATTGCGGTATTCTTTATTCTTCGTAAAGAAATGGGTAAGTTCAACAATAAGTATCTCATCCTGAACCACCGCGCTTTTCTCATTGGTCACCCCATTCGAAATGAAGTTATCTTCTATGACCAACGTTCCACCTATACTCAGATTTGAACAATACGTGGTTCCTGTGTATGTCAGCATACCTGCTTTTTCGCCGCGGGCCTGGGTTTTAGTTGAAACACTCAAAATCGTTTCGCGACTATCGGTATCAGCGAAACCTCCTGAATGAAGATGCTGCACAGTTGGTTTGACAAAACGCTCAACCGAGGCTTGGAACACCTGCTCACTCAGAGTGTTATACTCACGTTGCATTTCTTCGGTCCCGTCCTTCATCTCGGCGTCGTAGGCATGATAAGAAGACGCTATATGGCTGAATGCGACATGCCGCATTTTCAACTCTGCGCTATATGCGGGGACATCCTGACTAGGATAGGTAAGTTTCACCGAACGTCCATGGGGCAACTGCCCAAACACAAAATGTTTTCCGTCATTGTATAACCATTCGCCGTATCTGCGTGCCAATCTTTGGATAAATTGATAGTCCGTCTCATTATATTGGACACAATACGGTATAAGTTCAGCAAAACGCGCGTGCACATTCGCCTCCACATAATCAGAATAATCATCGAGCACATCACGGATGATATCGTTTAGACTGTGTTCCTCATACGATTTGCAGTTTGGATTGTCATCCAACAATACCTCCCAACTTTGGGCCTCAACACTAATAAAGTATTCACTCTGTTCTCTGTTTCCGGATGCCGATACGATCACGCCTCTGAAAGAAATCTCACCAGCCTTGTCTTCCCCTGACGCGGAAGATATTATTTCTGTCTGAAGGTTCACTTCAATCTCTTTCCCAATAACAAATCCGCAAATGGCAAATAACGCCTCACTTATATCCTCTTCGGGGTCCTTATGCATCGTGAATGCCAACACATTCGGGGACAATAATCTTTGTGTAAGGGTGAAATTGTCGAGGTGGTACAAACCACCTTCAAGCCTTATATCGAATTCTTCCGATTTAGTCCCCGCTATTAAAATTGATGCGCTCTTTACAGATATCGACATATTCTAGCTTTTCCTTAATGAAGCATACGACCTACAACGAAACCGACGAATCAGAACAGTCCGCCCAAGCCGACCTGACTCATCGTCTGTTCAAACTCGTTACGAATGTTTTCCATCGTTCCTCCCCATTCATTAATCAACATTACACCATCAACAGCCCCTATGCGGATCACCTCGGCACTGATCTTCACTGTGCTGTACATCAATTTACTGTCTTGATCATCGAAAGAATCACTCAGACCGATGCAATATGCATTCATGAACTGCACTGTCTTTATACTTCGTTTATTATTGTTCGAGTACACAGAGAAACGGAACACCCCAGATTTCTTCTCCGTCTTATGTATCATCCATTTATAGAAGAAAGTGTCTTCGTCGCTTGTCGCTGGGATTACGAATGTAATAATACCTCCTTGGGGACGTGACGTCGGTTTTCCTGTAAGATCAACGTCTTGCTTAAACGCATAATTACAACGCACTACTCCATAAATCCGTCCTCCAACTTTCAAACAGCCTTGTAATGCCATACGTACTAAGCTTTATTCCTGTCCCGCCAGGAACAAACAGTTTCTCGGCGGGACAGGGAATCTGAAAAAATCAATTGTCGATTGTCCAACGGTTGTTATGACGCGCATTACCTACTTGGATTTCTTTTGCAGAGATAGTAAATTCTTCATATTGAAGAATATCGTTCGTCGAGTCATAAGTCTCGGCATACTCCACTACGTAGCCTTCCTTAAACGTCAGATGTTTCATCTCACCACCTTGACGATTGGGAAACGAAATAGTTCCGGTTTTACTCATGTAAGTATCGATCATCCATTCGAGGATATCAGTGTTTCCATCGTCAGTTGACTTTACCTTCACAGTAATTTTACCACCACGCGTTGTACCCGTAGGCTGACCTTCAACATCTGTTTGTTGATTAAGCGCATAACGCACAAACAAGACTTCACGTTCTTTAATGCCATCGGCATTGATTGTAGCTGTTTTTGTTGCCATCTTAAAATTGAATTAAGGGGGTTAGTATAAAGAGTTCTTCTCAAAATGATTATTGTACGTTCTGTTCCCAATCGATTCCAGCAGTTCCATTATGCCCTGTCAGTTCAATAAGGAAATTTTTAGCCGCAAAAAACGGTTTAAGCTCTACTTGGATATTGATATCCTTCGTTTTGGGGTCCTGTTCTATCCCTTTGAGATTATAATTCTCAATCAACTTCCCCGGACCTTTGTAGTCACTCAGAAAATCATGAATGGCCTGCCGCAAATTGGCTTTCACTTCCGAATTCCAATTGGTGAAAGCTTGGTCATTAAAGAAATTCTGAAAAACCTTACCTATCCAATCGAATACACGGACGATAGGATATTCCTGCAGGCCCTGAGTAGCGCCATTATAAAGCGAACGGTTTGAAAAAGCCATCGTACGCCCATCTTCTTCGACCATGGGAATAACGCCCTCATCAATAAGCGATGCTATCTCCGATTTACGCAAACCAAAACGCGCACCTTTCACGTTGTTTAGTGTACCGTACTGTTTCCCTGCCGCACCTTGGGCAATCACAATACCCTCAGTGTCTGACATTTTTCCTGCAAGAGCGGAGGAAGCCGGAACATAAACATCATCATCCTCACCAGCCAGTTCCGACTTCCGACGGCCCAGAAGATAGTTGCACGCCATCACCACATTCGCCAGATACACATCCTGCCCTTGCAGATTAGCATCATCCAGCTCTTCTTTCAACATTTGGAAATTTAAGCTGTCCTTAAAATCCGTAATCATCAGGACCTTATTCTTATACGCTGTTTGTGCCCACATTCGTACAGTATCTGCATCTCCTAAATAGCCTGGGATGACCAACATACTATAATTGTTTTTCAAGCTCAAACGGTCATAGTACTGTTCCAATTCATCACGTATAGCCAAAGTGGTGTCCGAATCATGATTGTTCAATTCTTCTTTGCTAACATTCATGAGTGTAATACAGTCCACTTTGCCTTGTCCGGCATTAGCAAAAAAGGAATCCAACGCCCGATAAGCTATTTCGAGCTTACGCACCTCATCATGAACACTAAACAAGTTAGCCTTTAAATTCAACTCCGCCTTATTACATTTTTGCTTACACGATTCGATTATTTCCATAGGATCTGTTCCCTCCCTTTCCAAAATATCCAACCACAGTGAAAGCTCGTTCTTCAAGGCCTGCCTAGCGTCCGCATAAGCGGAATCCGACAAGAATATACTTTTTACAGCCTTACGGCGGGGGTCCATATTCTCAACTCCACGGATAAGGCCTTTCAAGAGTTGAAAACCACCGAATTTTTCCAAATTAGCCATGCTGCTTTGCAAGGCTTCCACAGGAGATGCTATTTTCTCCCTTATTCTCATGACTTCCTCAGAAGTCTCCATCTTTTGTTCTTCCGTTGACATAATGGACTTACCTTTATTTTTCTGATTCAACTGTCAATCTGCATTCTCCAACTCAATAAGTAACGAACTTAAAGCTGTCTTCAAATTCTCGCGAGCAGAGTTATCTTTCAACGCATTCCGAAGCGACTTATTCTTTTCCAACTGGCGAATAACTGCATTATATGCTTCTATTTTTGCTTTCTCCTGACTCATAAATGCACTCTGCGCAATAAGTTGTTCGTCATCAAAATCCTTTATTTGTCGAAACTCAAAATCCTCATATACGGTTCCGCCTTCCTCCGTCTCTAAAAGTACTCCTTCCTTGGAAGGTTGATAATGTTCGAATACATCTTTCATATTTCTCGGCTTAAATCCCTCACGCTCTTCATCGGTATTGGGAGCCTTGTCCGTAAATTGGTCTACATAGAGAGTCCGATTTTGGGGAAACTCAATCACATCGTCTTGGGCATTCACATCCAAGACTTTGGTAATAACCGTTTTCTTTGCCATGGGTTTATATGTATTTGTTATCTTTACTTCCTTCTTAAACAATTGTCTCAAACATGCCACGATGTTCATGAGCCGACTTCTTCGACCTCCGATATTTCCCATCGAATTTGCTGAGTAGCTAAATCATACTTCATCGTAACGATATCGCCGGACTTTATCTCCCCTGCAATAATCAACTTAGACAAAGGACGACGTATCTCCTTACGTATGATCCCGAGGATAGGACGAGCACCATAACGAGCATTGAACCCTACATTTGTCACATAATCGCGAGCAGACTTGTCTATGCTAAGACGGATGCCATACTCACGTAATGAACACAACAGTCCCTTAATATGAATATCGAAAATACGCTCAATCATTTCTTTCGTTATTGGAGAAAAAGGCACTATTTCTGTCAAACGGGCTAAGAATTCTGGGCGGAAATGTCCTTGCATCACTTCAAGCAGTTTATCGTGAGTCGGAATCCTGCCTTTACCAAAAGCATCAAAGATGTAATTACTACCTATATTCGACGTAAAGATTATAAGCGAATTGGAAAAATCTCCGACTCTGCCAAGCCTATCATGCAATTTACCCTCATCCAGAATTTGTAGGAAAAGGTCGAACACCGACCGATGAGCTTTTTCTATTTCATCGAACAGGACCACCGAATACGGATGTCGCCGAATTTGATTTACGAGCAGGCCACCCTCTTCGTATCCGACATAGCCCGGAGGCGCACCATACAACAACGCGACGGAATGTTCTTCCTTATACTCAGACATATCAAAGCGCAAAATCGAGGTTTCGTCATTGAACAAAAAAGCTGCAAGCGATTTAGCGAGTTCTGTTTTTCCCGTTCCGGTCGGCCCCAAGAAGAAAAAGGAACCTATCGGCTGCCCTTTCTTATTCAAGCCTGAACGAGATTCAAAAATTGCATCCAAAACACTCCGGACAGCATGATCTTGCCCCACAATACGCTGATGAAGTATTTCCTCTGCGTTCGAAAGACGCTCCCGCTCCTGTGACTGTATATTCCCCATCGGAATCCCAGTGATTTCAGACACTA
>USCX01000048.1 GCA_900553285.1 uncultured Prevotella sp. | reverse complement strand
CTTGAAACGCCGGCGGTTGTTTTCTTCTGCCTTCACTCACCCTCACGGGCGACTTCCCGTTAGGAAGCGGATTGCCCTGTGTTGCCCGGACTTTCCTCCTGCGCCACCGGGACGCACGCGGCAGACCGGCCTTCTGTCCTTTATGGACTGCAAAGGTAACAATTTAATCCGATTTACGAGTCAGTGGCCTCCCCTCAGCCATCGGTAAAGGAATGAGAAACGGCCTTTCGACGATGTTTCGTAGTGGTCGAGGGCCTTGCTGGCCGCCCGGCGTCCGAGCTCAATGAGCCATCCGGCACGGTAGAAATCAAATACCGAGGCGGCAGTAAGCGGAATGTCGATAACTATGTCTGCCGGTTGCGCTTCGAGCGTTTTTTCGATGAGGCGTTGTGTCATCAGGTCGAAGATGGAGCGGATACGCCCGATGTAGCCCGTGCTTTCGTTCGATTCGTTGAATACGGTTTGGAGCAGGCTCGTGCGCCAAGACCTGACGGCGTGAAGTTTCTTGCGCAGGTAGGCGAACATGTCTGTCGCGGTACGGATGGCACGTGGGGAGGCGGCGGGGAGTTCCACCGTCCCTTGGGCGTAAAGGTTGACCGCTACGCTGATTTCGCCTTCTTGCGGGCGGGCTAAGTCGAGCGGGAGAGGGTTTACCACACTGCCGTCGACAAGCTGGGCCCCATGCTGTTCGACGGAGGTGATGACGATGGGGATGGCGATGGACGCTCTCACGGCACGGTAAATACTGCCTTGTGTGAAAATCTCCGCTTTGCCGGTTTCGAGGTTCGTGGCCACGATGGACAGTTTGACCGGAAGAGTCTCAATGGGGCAGTCGGGGGCCAGTTCTTTGAGCTTGTTGATGAAGCGTTGCGCTTTGATGAAACCATGTTCCGACAGGGTGAAGTCGATGTAGTCCGTCATGTCGTCCAGCGACAGCGAACGCATGAAGAGTTCAAGGGCGTCCAGCTTTCCCATGGCAAGAAAAGCGCCGATGAGCGAGCCGATTGAACAGCCGGCCACCGAGCGGATACGGTAACCGCGGGCTTCAAGTTCGCGTATGACGCCGATGTGGGCCAACCCCCGCGCTCCTCCGCACGATAAGGTAAGTGCAACGTCTTTTTTCATATCTCAATATATAATGTGGAGCAAAGATAGCGTTTTTAATCGTCCTGCCTGTTCTCATGGGGTGGCTATGCTCTTTTTTGCTCGTCGGACGCAAAAAACTTATCGATATATTTGGCGTTCTCAAAAATAACCCGTACTTTTGCATCGCTTTTGAAACGATAGACGGGCGCTTAGCTCAGCTGGTTCAGAGCGTCTGCCTTACAAGCAGAGGGTCGGGGGTTCGAATCCCTCAGCGCCCACCCGAGGAATAAAGCACTTCTGCCTTTTTGCCGGAGTGCTTTTTTTGTGTATTTTTGCCACAAAATAATCAATCACTTTTTTAGACACTTCAAACATGGCAACGGCAGACGACAAGAAAGTCATCTTCTCGATGGTTGGCGTGAGCAAAACAATTCGTCAGACCAACAAGCAAATTCTCAAGAACATCTATTTGTCGTTCTTCTACGGGGCGAAAATCGGCATCATCGGTTTGAACGGCTCGGGTAAGTCCACGTTGATGAAAATCATCGCCGGACTTGACCAAGACTATCAGGGCGAGGTGGTGTTCTCTCCCGGTTATTCCGTCGGTTATCTTCCACAGGAGCCCCAGCTTGATCCGGCGAAGACGGTGCGTGAGGTGGTTCAGGAGGGAGTGCAGTCCGTTGTCGACGCGCTGGCCGAGTATGAAGAGATTAACCAAAAGTTCGCTCTTCCGGAGTATTACGAAAATGAAGACAGGATGAATGAACTTTTCACCCGTCAGGGTGAGTTGCAGGACCTGCTTGATGCCCACGACGCCTGGACGCTCGATAGCCGCCTTGACCGTGCAATGGCCGCCCTGCGCTGCCCGCCTGCCGATCAGTTGACCGAGCATCTTTCCGGAGGCGAGCGCCGCCGTGTGGCGCTTTGTCGTTTGCTCTTGCAGAAGCCCGACGTCCTTTTGCTTGACGAACCTACGAACCACCTCGACGCCGAGAGCATCGAATGGCTGGAACACCATCTGAACCAGTACCCCGGTACGGTAATAGCAGTCACCCACGACCGTTACTTCCTCGACGACGTGGCGGGGTGGATACTCGAACTCGACCGCGGTGAGGGCATTCCTTGGCAGGGAAACTATTCTTCGTGGCTCGAACAGAAGACGCGAAGAATGGAGATGGAGGAGAAAGTGGCCAGCAAGCGGCGAAAGACCCTCGAAAGAGAGTTGGAATGGGTGCGTATGGCCCCGAAAGCGCGTCAGGCCAAGGGGAAAGCCCGTCTTAATTCGTACGACAAGCTGCTCAACGAGGACCAGAAAGACAAGGAACAGAACGTTGAGATTTTCATACCGAACGGTCCTCGTCTTGGTCGCAAGGTCATTGAGGCGCAGCACGTGGCGAAGTCTTTTGGAGACAAAGTGCTTTTCAGCGATTTGAACTTCTCGCTTCCGCCGGCCGGCATTATCGGTGTTATCGGGCCTAACGGCGCAGGAAAAACGACGCTTTTCCGTCTTATTATGGGGCTGGATACGCCCGATTCAGGGACGTTCGAAGTGGGAGAGACGGTCAAACTGGCTTATGTCGACCAGCAGCATCGCGACATCGACCCGCAAAAAAGTGTTTACGAAGTGGTCAGTCAGGGAAACGAAACGTTGCGTCTGGGCGGACGGGACATCAATGCGCGGGCCTATCTGAGTCGTTTCAACTTTTCGGGTGCCGACCAGGAGAAGAAGTGCGGCGTGCTCTCCGGTGGCGAACGTAACCGGCTTCATCTGGCCATGGCTTTGAAAGAAGAAGGCAACGTGCTTTTGCTCGACGAACCTACGAATGACATCGACGTCAACACGCTCCGCGCTCTTGAAGAAGGATTGGACGAGTTCGCCGGTTGCGCCGTCATCATCAGCCATGACCGTTGGTTTCTCGACCGTATATGTACCCATATCCTCGCGTTTGAAGGCGATGGAAATGTCTTTTATTTTGAAGGCGGATACAGTGACTATGAGGTCAACAAGGCAAAGCGTTTAGGGCTTGACGAACCCAAGCGCACCCGTTATCGGAACCTTGAAGGCTGACAGACTCCCGGCCCTGAGAGGCCGGGAGCAGTTTTGTGTGGCGTTTATTGATTTTCCCGGATAGAAAATGAGACAGAACGATTGGAAAGACAGATTGGGCGTAGTCTTTTCGACAAATCCCGACTATGTGTATGAGGACGACGATGCTGACGAACAGGCCACATTGCCGAAGGTGAAACAACGGTTGCGCGTGAGGGTTGAACGAAGCGGCCGTCGTGGAAAAACGGTGACGCTGGTCACAGGCTTTATCGGAACGGAAACCGATCTGAAAGACTTGGGGAAAAAGCTGAAAACCTATCTCGGAACGGGCGGAACGGTGAAAGAAGGCGAAATCGTCATTCAAGGGGACGTGAGGGAAAAGACCGTGGCGTGGCTCCGCCGAGACGGATATCCGGACGTCAAGTAAAAAATGAACTGGCGACGTCTTTTTTATATGCCTCGTGCCGACCGGCGGCTGATTGTTTTTATCATGCTTTGTGTGCTGGCCGTCATCGTGGTTTACAACACGTTCTACCCTGACGCGCTCTCCGAAGAAGAGGGCGCAGTCGCGGCAGGCGACTCCCTGAGAGACTATGCACAGACTGTTGAGCAGCGACGCCGCACGGGGAGGTGGGCGCGGCATGAGGATGGCTCCGGTAGCCGTCAGCCTGAAACCTTTCCGTTTGATCCCAACCAAGCTGATTCGGTGACGTTTGTCCGACTTGGCTTGCAGCCTTGGCAGGCCCGTAATGCCTTGAAGTATAGACGAAAAGGAGGACGGTGGCGGTCGCCCGATGATTTTGCTCGTTTGTACGGCCTTTCGGAAGAGACTTTCCGGCGGTTACGGCCGTACATCCGCATTTCATCCGATGTGGCGGAGGCACATTACAACGGTCGCTCAGTGCAAGTGAACGACAGTAACCGTCGCCGTTATCCTACGAAATTCGTACAGGGCATAAAAGTAGATCTTAACGGGGCTGACACGAACACACTCAGACGCATACCGGGTATTGGCCGCTATTATTCACTGGCCATCCGTCGTTACGGCGAAAGATTGGGAGGTTATGTTTCTGTCCGGCAGGTGAAAGAAATAGAAGGACTGCCTGAAGACATCGAATCATGGTTCACCCTTGATTCTTCCGTACATATTAGGAAATTGCGTATCAACCAAGCTACTTTCAAGCAGCTGGTCCGTCATCCTTATCTGAATTACGAGCAGGTGAAGAGCATTTTTGAGTATCGGCAGAAGTATGGTCGTATAAAAGGATGGGAACAGTTGCTGTTTTTCCCCACGTTTACGGAAGAAGACAAGAAGCGTCTGTTCCCCTATGTGAGCTTTGAGTGAGGGCATTCGGACAGAGAATGAAAACGGCCGCAGCGATGGATTTATCTGTCGCCGTGGCCGTTTTTTCTATCACTGCCTTCGTTTTATGACGCAGGAGTGGTACGACAGCTGTGTCCTATGAATGCGTGGCTCAGTGGTGTCTCTTTTGTATCTTCTTCCTTTGTCGGGATAGTCTTCGAGGGTGAAGGCTGAATGTGTCCGGTGTCAGGGTCAGAGAGCGTCGGGATGATGTGACGTTTCCCAGTCGGACATGTGTCCTGCTCTGAGCGGGATGCCTTTCTCAGCGCGTTCGGAAAGGAACTGGGCGTAGATTGTAGCTGCTGATTCGACCATGCGGACACACGGCCGCTTTTTGTAGTATTCGGCTGTGCGTGGGTCGGCGACGGGAGGCGTCGGTGCGTTTTTACGCAATCCGAGGAGTTCACGGCAGACGGTGGTTTTATGTTTTTCGCGAAAGCGGGCGGCGAGCTCCTGTACTACGGCATAGTTCGCAGATTTCCCCTCGCGGTCTGCGCCTATGATTGTTCCGGTTTCGAGTCCGGCGAGCATGTATATTGCGCTGGCTGTGCCACAGGTTTCGCGCATGCGGCCTATTCCGGCTCCGAACGAGGCAGACACAAGGAGGGCCTGCGTGCGTGTCAGTCCGTAGAGGTCGGCAAAAGCTGCGAAGACAGACTGTGCACAGTTATAGCCCGCCATGAAAAGTTCGGCAGCATGTGAAATACGTTCTTCGTACATGATTTTTTTGTTGTTTTCTTTGCGATGACGGAAGTTTCGGCGTAAATTCGCTTCTCAAATGACGAGAAATATGCGCACGGTTCTTTCTTTATTGTTTGCTACCTCATTCATGCTGATGGGGTGTCAGGAGAGTTTCGACGAGCGTTGTGCACGCGAGGCACGCGAATTTACGGCGAAACATTGTCCCCAACCGCAAGGTGAAGGATGCCGGATGGACAGTACGACGTTCGATGCGGCGACCCGTACGATAGTGTATCATTATACGCTCTATGGTCCGTTGGATGAAGAGACTGTGAGGGCGAAAGTTGTAAGCGGTGCCGACTCTCTTCGCAGTATGATGCTCGTGAGCCTCAAAAACTCTATTTCGTTGAAAGAGTATAAAGAGCGCGGCTTGAACTTTACGTATACCTATGCGTCGCAGTCTATGCGGAAAACGTTGCTGACGCTGACGTTCCGGCCGGCCGACTACGCAGGCCGCTGATCCTTTTTGAGTGCGGCAATGGCCTGACAGAGTTGGTCGGGGCAGGATGTCGCTTTTGTCCCGCAGCGAATGCCAGAAAGCCGGCGGCTCACCTCGTCGAGTTTCATGCCGGTAACAAGTCGGCTGATACCTTGGAGGTTTCCGTTGCAGCCTCCGACGAATTTCACGTTGGTGATCCGGTCGTCCTCGGCGGTGAGTTCAATAGTAGTGCAGCATGTGCCGCTTGTTTTGTAAGTGATGGTCTTTGTCATGTTACTAAAATTGCCAATAGCCGAAGGGACGGCGTATTGGCAATAAAAATGGGTATTTATTGGATGGTTACGCTTCTTCCGGCTTCATGTTCGTATAGACGGTCTGCACGTCGTCGAATTCTTCGAGGCGCTCAACCATCTTGTCAATGGTGGCGCGCTGTTCGGGCGTTACGTCTTTGAGGTCGTTCGGAACGTAGGTAAATTCACCACCGACGTCTTCGAATCCTTTTTCCTCCAAGTGCTTTTGGATGAGGGCATAGCTCTTCGGGTCACCGTAGATGGTGATGGTGCCTTCTTCGGGGTCCTCATCGAATTCGTCTTCAACGTTATAATCGATGAGGTCGAGGATTAGCTCTTCCATGTCGAGGCCTTCGGTTTTCTTGAAGGTGAAGACGCATTTATGGTCGAAGAGGAAGGCGAGCGACCCCATCGTGCCGAGACTGCCGCCGAACTTGTTGAAAACCGAACGGACATCGCCGACGGTACGGGTGGGGTTGTCCGTCAACGTGTCGACGAAGATGGCGATGCCGTGTGGGCCGTATCCTTCGTAGGTCATGCTCTTATAGTCGGCATGGTCCTTGCCCATGGCGTTTTTAATGGCGCGTTCGATGTTGTCTTTCGGCATGTTCTCGCGTTTGCACGTAGCGATGATAGAGCGCAGTGTCGGATTGTTTTCAGGCTCGGGCCCGCCGGCTTTTACGGCAATTGCGATTTGTTTTCCTAATTTGGTGAAGGTTTTGGCCATGTGCCCCCAACGTTTTAGTTTGGTGGCCTTTCTATATTCAAATGCTCTTCCCATTGGTTTTAGCTTTACTTATTGTTTGTGTCTTGTTCTGTTCGTTGAATGATTCGTACGGGTTTAGCGCAGTTTAGCGCCGAGTTTCGTTTCGAAGTTACGGACAAGATTCTGCATCGTTTTGTCGATTTGTTTGTCCGTAAGCGTCTTGTTCTCGTCTTGGAGCACGAAATTGACCGCGTAGCTCTTTTTGCCGTTTTCGATGTTCTCCCCTTCATATACGTCGAAGAGTTCTACACGTTTAAGGAGCTTTCGTTCTGTGGCGAAGGCGGTTTTCTCGATTTCGCTGAACTCGATATTTTTGTCGACGAGCAGGGCTAAGTCACGGCTGACAGCCGGGAATTTACTGATTTCGGTGAATGTGATGTGATGGCGCTTTGTCTTTTTCATCACTTGCTTCCAATTGATGTCAGCAAAGAACACCGGATGATTGATGTCGAAGAGATGAAGGATGCGCTGGCTGACAATACCCATTTCTATCAGTTCGTGTCCGTCTCGGTCGATGGCCACCAAAGAACGTGAGAAAATGTCGTTGCTTCCGGCTTGTACGGTAAAGTCGTTGAGATGGATACCCGCGCGAACCAGGACGTTGCTGGCGTATGCTTTCAGTTCGTAGAAACAACTGTCCTCATCGGCGTGTATCCATGAGTTTTCGACGCGTTTGCCGGTCACCCAAAGCCCGAGATGGTATTCCTCTGAGTAAGCCGTGAGAGGGTTGTCTGATTTTTTTTGTTCTTCGTGATGGTGATAACAATTTCCGAACTCGAAGAAACGGAGGTTGCAGCGCTTGCGGTTGGCATTATGACGGATACATTCCAATCCGCCGAACAGCAGGGTCTGGCGCAGTACGTTGAGATCGGAACTGAGCGGGTTCATCAGCCGGACGAGGTTCTCGGCCGGATAACCGGAAAGCCCTTCGTAATAGGCGGATTTTGTGAGCGAATTGTTGAGGATTTCGTTGAAACCGCAGCCGATGAGTTGTTCAGCAATGGTGTTTTCCAACTTGTTGGAACGGTCGACGTCGCCTTTGATGGCTATGCTTGATGTTACGGACGTGGGAATTTCAACGTTGTTATACCCGTAGATGCGAAGAATGTCTTCGACCACATCACACGGGCGCTGCACGTCGACCCTGTAGGGCGGAACTGCCAACGTAAGGCCGTCTGCCGTTTCGTGCGTGATTTGCATTTCGAGACTTGTGACAATCTCTTTGATGATTTCATGAGGGATTTCTTTCCCGATGAGGTCGTGGACATATTTGTAATTGAGGTCTACGACAAACGGTGCAGCTTCTTTGATACCTGCTTCGTTGATGTCCATCGATATTTTTGCGCCGGCGAGTTCCTTGGCCAGCAGCGCGGCTTCTTTCAGGGCGTATATCTGGCCGTTGGGGTCGATGCCACGCTCAAAACGGAAGCTGGCGTCCGTGCTCAGACCGTGGTGACGGGCGCTTTTACGTATCCATGTGGGATGAAAGTAAGCGCTTTCGAGCACTACGTTAGTGGTTGTCTCGTACGTCCCGGAGCCTTTGCCGCCGAATATGCCGGCTATGCACATCGGCTCGTCGGCATTGCAGATTGCCAAGTCGCGTTCGCCTAATTTGTGTTCCACTCCGTCGAGTGTGACAAAGGGGGTCCCTTCCGGGAGTGTCTTCACCACGATTTTATGCCCCTTGACCATGTCTGCGTCGAAGCAATGGAGCGGTTGGCCGTAGGCAAACATGATGTAGTTCGTAATGTCTACGATATTGTTGATCGGCCGGACGCCGATGGTGCGAAGTCTTGTTTGCAGCCATTCGGGACTTTCCGTTACATGGCAGCCTGTCAGGCTAAGGGCGCAGTAGTGCGGACATGCCTCGGCGTTTTCTATCTTGACCTCAACAGGCAGGTCGTGGTTGTCGACCGCGAATTTGCTGATGTCAGCGCGGTGCAGGCTTGTCGGATAACCGTTGCGGACCAGCCAGGCATAGAGGTCGCGGGCTACGCCATAATGCGAGCATGCGTCGGAACGGTTTGGCGTGATGTCAACCTCGATGACGTAATCGTTTTCTATGTGATAGTAATCTTTTGCAGGCAGTCCTACCGGCGTGTCGGCCGGCAGGACGATGATACCGTCGTGGCTTGTTCCCACACCGATTTCATCTTCCGCACAAATCATGCCGTAGCTTTCTACGCCGCGAAGTTTGGATTTCTTGATGGTAAAACACTCTTCGCCGTCGTATAGCTTCGTTCCGATAGTAGCTACGATCACTTTCTGGCCGGCGGCCACATTGGGCGCGCCGCAGACGATTTGTTGGGGGGCATCGCTGCCGAGGGCGACGGAGCATACGTGCATGTGGTCGGAGTTGGGGTGGGGCTCACATGTCAGCACCTCACCGACAACCAAGCCTTCCAATCCCCCTTTCACGGACTGCACCTCTTCGACCGTACCGACTTCCAGACCGATTGAAGTCAGTGCGTCTGCCACTTCCTGGGCTGTCAGGTCGAAATCGACGTACTCTTTCAGCCAATTAAAAGATATGTTCATATAGTGCTCGTTATTTTCCTGTAAAGCGGTGCAAATGTAGCTTTTTTTTACTGAATGACCAAGTTGCCGGTAGGCGTGTTACAGCAATTTATGCAGGATGTGCCAGACGGCGCCGATGTGGCAGGCGGTTCCTCCCAGGACGAAGATGTGAAAGAAGGAGTGCATGTAGCGTACGCGGCGGATGGAATAAAGAGCCGCGCCGGTCAGGTAGCAAATGCCTTCGCCGACAATCCACCATACGGCCGATATGGGCGCTGTGGCCACGAAAGGCCGTAACGCCGCCAACGGCGATAATCCCATCAGCAGGAAGCAGGCTGTCTCGAGATGGCTGTGTTCTTCCATCCGGCGGAAACTGGCGACTGTTCCGATGGCTGCGCAGAGCCACGTGAAGGTGAATAGGCCGGTTCCCCAGCCTGCCTGGTCGTAGAGCGTGACCAAGGTGAGCGGGGAGTAGCTGCCCGCAATATGCCAATAGATGGCGGCATGGTCCCATTGACGCAGTTTGGGACGCCACCGGCTGGGG
>USCX01000047.1 GCA_900553285.1 uncultured Prevotella sp. | reverse complement strand
CTTTTTTGGCGCCGTAGCAGTTCAGGTGGTTGCCGGCGTCCCGGCTGTCCGTTTTCCAGCTAAAGCCGATCTCCTTGCGTTTCAGATCCAAATCCAGGAACGGAATGCCGTTTTTCCCGGTCGTCGGGAATGCCATTTTGAACGGTTGAACGTACAAAATTAAGAAATAGGAATGAAACGACCATAGCCCCTTTGGCTTTTTCTTCCGCAAAGCAGGAAATCATCAGCACACACAAACAAAAATCGGTTTCTCAACCAGACTTTGTTCCGGCTGAGAAACCGATGACTTTTACGGCTATCGTACCTTCCTTGACTTTTAAGCTTTCAACTTGCTGATAATAAGGTCTGCCACCTTCTTTCCACTAAGCAACATACCGCCGAATATGGGCCCCATTCGCGGTGTCCCGGACACAGCGCTGGCCGCCATACCGCATACGTACAGGCCAGGGTAAATTTCTTTTGAACCTTTAACCACTTCTTCTTCGCCGGTAGTTACATCGAGTGAGCGTTCGCCCACGACATCGCCCGTCTCCGTGGCAAGGCGTGCCCCGTTTTTGCGGGCCACGGTCCGGCAGATTTCGCTGTCATGCCCGGTACCGTCAACCACACAACGGGCCATTATGTTCAGCGGGTCAACATGAAGCCCCTCACGCAAGACAGGAGTCCAGTTCACTACGACCCCGCTCACGCGGTCCTCTTTATAAACTACATCCTCAACGGAATAACAGTTGAAAACCGTGGCACCGGCATGAACGGCATGATAAAGCAATGAAGACGTGCTCTCAACAGAATCCATCGTATAAAGGCCATCCCCATAAGGGGCGTAGTTAATGCCGAAATCCTCAACAATGGGCAGCGCCTCCTGCTGGATGACAATCTGGTTGAACATCATAGCGCCTCCCCACATGCCTCCGCCGGGCGAAAGTTTCCGGTCGAATTGAGCCACGCGCAAACCGGCCTTGGCCAAATAGTAAGCAGCCACAATGCCCGACGGACCGCCACCCACGATAGCGACGTCAAGGTCGAGACACTTTTTCATCTTTTCGAAGTACGTACTGATAATGCCTTCGGATACTTGAATTTCAATCATGATGAGTGAATTGGTTATTCTTTTTTTATCGTTAGATTTTATCGCAATCCTTCAAGCGGTGCGAAATGCGCATAGCGCAAAAATTAGGCCCGCACATGGTGCAGAACTCGGCATCCTCGTAATGCGCCTCCTTGTAGTATTGCAGGGCACGGTCGGGGTCGAGGCTCAGATTGAACTGGTCCTTCCATCGAAACTCGTAACGCGCTTTCGAAAGAGCGTCATCACGCACTTGTGCTCCGGGATGTCCTTTTGCCAGATCGGCGGCGTGCGCGGCTAGCTTATAGGTTACGACTCCCGTACGGACATCCTCGCGATTGGGAAGCGCAAGGTGTTCTTTCGGCGTGACATAGCAGAGCATAGCCGTACCGTACCATCCGATCTGAGCGGCACCGATGGCGCTCGTAATGTGGTCGTAGCCCGGCGCGATGTCGGTCACGAGCGGACCGAGAGTATAGAAAGGAGCCCCATGGCACTTCTCGATCTGCCGGTCCATGTTCTCGCGGATCTTATGCATGGGCACGTGGCCCGGCCCTTCTATGAAAGCCTGAACGTTCTTGGCCCATGCCCTCTCTACGAGTTCGCCCATCGTGTCAAGTTCGGCAAACTGGGCTCGGTCGTTGGCGTCTGCGATGGCACCGGGGCGAAGACCGTCGCCCAATGAAAGGGCTACATCATACTGGGCACAGATGTCACAAATATCATCAAAGTGCTCATAAAGAAAACTTTCCTTATCGTGACGCAGACACCATTCTGAAATGATACTGCCTCCGCGACTCACCATACCGCAAAGACGTTCGTGAGCCAAGTGAACGTTGTGACGACGAATGCCGCAATGAATCGTAAAATAGTCTACGCCTTGTTCACACTGTTCGATGAGCGTGTCGCGATAGAGTTCCCAACTGAGTTCCTCGGCGTGGCCATGAACTTTTTCCATGGCCTGATACATCGGGACCGTGCCGACCGGAACCGGACTGTTCCGCACAATCCACTCACGCGTCTCGTGAATGTTTTTTCCAGTCGACAGATCCATAATGGTATCGCCTCCCCACTTGCAACTCCATACGGCTTTCTCCACTTCCTCGTCGATGGATGAAGTCGTGGCGGAGTTTCCGAGATTTGTATTAATCTTGACAAGGAAATGACGTCCGATTATCATGGGTTCCGCCTCCGGGTGATTAATGTTGGCCGGAATAACGGCACGGCCGGCGGCCACTTCGTCACGGACGAACTCCGGCGTGATGTGCGTCTCTATGCCCAATTCGCGACAGTTCATGTTCTCGCGGATGGCGACATACTCCATCTCGGGGGTGATGACGCCTGCCTTTGCATAGGCCATCTGCGTGATGTGCGCACCGGGCAACGCACGGAGCGGCAGCCTCACGTGTTCGAAACGAAGCGCGTCGAGACGATGATCCGCCTGACGTTCCCTGCCATATTCCGAAGTCAGCTCGGTGAGGCGTTCCACCCCGCCCCGCTTCAGAATCCACGGTTCACGCAGACGCGGAAGGCCCTTGCGCAAATCGATGGATTGCGCAGGATCGCTATACGGGCCACTCGTATCGTACACATAGACGGGGACATTCCCCTTGAACGTTTTCTGCCCGTCCTTGACGGTCACGGTTGGGGTCAGGTTCACCCGCCGCATGGCCACGCGCAACTCAGGATAAAGCTGCCCCGGCATATAAACCTTCTCACTGCCGGGATAAGTGATTTTCATCGTGTCCTTCATAAACTAATACGGTTATTCATCTGCATTCAACAAAGCTTTCATCTCAGCCACAGGGTCGGCCGCCCGCAACACGGCACTGCTCACAGCTATGCCGCGTACGCCGGTGGCCATCAACGCCGGAACGTCAGGACGGGTAATTCCACCGATGGCCACCACCGGAGTCCGCAGTCCGGCTTCGGCCATGCGCTTCACCAGTTCCGCATACCCGTCGATGCCCAGTACCGGGGCTAACCGTTCTTTCGTCGTGGTGAAACGAAACGGTCCGTAACCTATATAATCAACCCCCGCGCGACAAAGACGTTCCACATCGTCAAAAGTGTTTGCCGTTCCGCCAATAAGAAATTCTTCACCAAGGCGCTTGCGGGCCTCGGCCACAGGCATGTCCTCACGACCGAGATGAACACCGTCGGCACCGATAGATTTGGCCAGATCGACACGGTCGTCGACTATCAACGTAGCCCCATGTTCCCGGCAAAGAGCCTGTACACGCTCCGCCACCGGGCGCACTTCGTCGTCGCTCCCCTCTTTCATCCGGAACTGCACCCACCGGCACCCACCGGCAAGGGCCAACCGCGCCGAATCCTCATACGAGTAGCGGTCGGTGGTATGGGTAATAAATTGTACGGGTATCATATTCCTTACACCTTTATTAATAAATAAGGGGCGCCGGAAACAAACATCTGTGAGTGAAAGTATAAAAACAATCCCTTCGGCAGCATGACCTGCATCAGGTTCACAGGGTATGATCTCAGCCCGGCGAAACCGCCGGACACCCCTTTGTTTAACATCGGGCAAAGATAAGGACTTTACGCAGGCAGCCCAACCTTCCTACGGGAAAAATGCGTAACTTTGCGGGCCGCTTAACATCTTTTCGCATGTCCAACTATTTAGACGAACTCAACGACAGCCAACGTGCCGCCGTCACCTACTGCGACGGTCCGGCACTCGTCATCGCAGGAGCCGGCTCAGGAAAAACCCGTGTGCTGACTTACAAGATAGCCTATCTCATGGAGAAAGGCATGGCGCCGTGGCACATCCTGGCATTGACTTTCACGAACAAGGCAGCCCGCGAGATGAAAGAACGCATTGCCGGCCTCGTCGGTACGGACTTGGCGGGCGGGTTATGGATGGGTACGTTTCACTCCATCTTCGCCCGTATCTTGCGCACGGAATCCGGCCTCGTCGGCATCAATCCTCACTTCACCATCTACGACCAGGATGATGCGCGCCGCCTGATCCGCACCATCGTCAAAGAAATGGAACTGGACGAGAAACTATATAAGCCCTCAACCGTCGGAGGACGCATCTCAAAAGCCAAAAACCATCTGATGACCGCCGCCGACTATGCCGCGGACGCCAGCCTCGCCAAGTGTGACCAGGAAGACGGCATCCCGGCCGTGGCTTCCATCTATGCCCGATATGAACGGCGGTGCCAGCAGTCCGACGCCATGGATTTCGACGACCTCCTGCTACGCACCTACCTGCTCTTCCGCAATCATCCCGAAACCTGCCGGAAATACAAAGAACGCTTCCAGTATGTCCTTGTCGACGAGTATCAGGACACGAACTTCGCACAGCACCGCATCGTCAGCCAGCTCACTGACGCGCACTCACGCATCTGTGTGGTCGGGGACGATGCCCAAAGCATTTATGGCTTCCGGGGCGCCGAAATCGGCAACATCCTGCAATTCAACACGCAATACGCCGGAGCACGGCTTTTCAAGCTGGAATGCAACTACCGCTCGACGCGCCACATCGTGGCTGCCGCCAATTCCGTCATCAGCCACAATAAGGGCCAAATTCAGAAAGAGGTATACAGCAATCGTGACGAAGGCGAAAAAATCACGCTTCTGACGGCCATGAGCGACAAAGAAGAGAGCCAGAAAGTGGCCAAAGCCATATCGTCGTTAGCACGCAGAGGCGTAGAATACAACGACATGGCCATTCTTTACCGCACAAACGCTCAAAGCCGCTCGTTCGAAGAAGCACTCCGCCTGTTCAGCATCCCCTATCGCATCTACGGTGGCCTCTCGTTCTATCAACGCAAAGAAATAAAAGACGTTCTGGCCTATTTCCGGCTCACTTCGAACCCGTACGACGAAGAGGCGCTGACACGCATCATCAACTACCCGACACGCGGAATCGGCGACACGACGATGAAAAAGCTGGCCGCTGCCGCCTTGACGGCCGACGCGGCCCTGTGGGACGTGCTCTCCGAACCCGGAAAATACGGCGTGACCATTCAGAGCGGCATCGCCCAGAAACTGGCACGGTTCGTCGAACTTATCAGAAGTTTCACCCAACTGGCCGAAACCCAAGGAGCGTACGATCTGGCTCTGCACATTATCAAAAACAGTGGCATCCACGCCGATGTTTACGCCGACCGCTCGGCCGAAAACCTCAGCCGCCAAGAAAATCTGCAAGAGCTGGCCGATTCCATCAAACGGTTCGAAAAAGAATGGGAGGAAGAAGGGAACGACCAACCAGCCACGCTGTCTGACTACCTGTCACAGGTCTCGCTGCTCACCGACGCCGACACCGACCGCGACGATACGCCACGCGTCACCCTCATGACCGTCCACGCCGCCAAAGGACTGGAATTTGAAGCCGTTTTCATCGTCGGACTGGAAGACGGACTCTTTTCCAATGCAAACGCCCGCTTTTTCCCTAAACAGATGGAAGAGGAACGCCGGCTCTTCTACGTCGCCCTGACACGCGCCAAAACTTACTGCTACCTCAGCTACGCCCACACACGCATTCATTACGGAACTTTCGAAACCTGCAAGCCCAGCCCTTTCATCGACGAAATCGACCCGAACTGCATAAACCGTGAAACGGCATCCTATTTCCGCCCGGCTCCTACCACCCCGCTACGCCGTGAGTTTCCTGCCCAGCCGGCAGCCTCACTCCGCCCACGCCCGATCACACCGCCTCGCCCTGCCCGCCTTCAACGTGTAGGGACGACGCCCCGCCACACGGCCTCACAAGCGCTCACCGAGGCTGGCGGCCTGCGCGTGGGGCAACACATCGAACACGAGCGGTTCGGCCGTGGAGAAGTTCGCCGTCTCGAAAAAGCCGGTGAAACCATAAAAGCCACCGTCCAGTTCGACCACGCCGGCGAAAAAGCCCTCCTGCTTAAATTCGCACGCTACAAGACATTGGACTGAAACCGGAAGAAATTCCGCCACGACAACAGCCCTGCCAAACAACCCGCCCGTAAAAAGAAGCGCCCTGCCCCATTCATAACATACTGGATATATACAGGTTACCACAAAAAGACTCCATTCTTACTACAAGCCTGTTTCACGAGAGCCTCCCACCAGTTTGACAGGCGGCCTGACTGAGCCCACGGACGGCCTGACCGTTTTTCCGGTCAGGCCGTCCGTTTTTCCTCCAAGCCCGCCCGGCAAACCGTCTCGCCGTCCCTCCCTTGTCCGGAAAAGCCTCTTCGTTTCCCGACGGGCAGCCACACGCGACAAATATAGTCCTCCAAATTAGAAAGATTTATAGCCTAACTTCGCTTAGTATCCAAAAAAATAGTAACTTTGCAGCCGCTATGCCTGAATTGGACACCTATATCATCAACGTCAGGAACATCAAAGCAGCGCCCCTGCACCGCACTTTCAAACTGGACGACAAGTTCTTTAACGACTTGGACCAGAACGAGATAAAAGGCGGAAATGCAGAGGCTGTACTCACTTTGTCGCACACAATGGGTTCCTCATACGAAGCGACATATACGATACGGGGAACGGTCACCGTGGCATGCGACCGCTGCTTGGACGACCTCACAATACCCGTCGACGTTGAAAAGACAATCGTCCTGAAAGACGAGGCGAACGACAGCCCCACCCCTGACGACAACACCCAATATGTCGAAAACGGCTGTTACGATGCGGCGTGGGAACTCTATGAACTTATCGAGTTGTCGCTTCCAATCCAACGTGTCCACGACATCGCCGACTGCGACCCCGAGGTCATCAAACGCCTCAACCTTTCGGACCCCGAAGCGTAAACGACAAAACTAACAATTAAACGTATAAACAGAAATGGCACATCCTAAAAGAAGACAGTCAAAGACAAGAACGCTCAAACGCAGAACACACGATAAGGCAGTGGCCCCGACAATGGCAATCTGCCCGAACTGCGGCGCTTGGCACATCTACCACACGGTTTGTCCGTCCTGCGGTTACTATCGCGGCAAGCTGGCTATCGTAAAAGAAGTGGCCGAATAAACGGCCCCTGCCAGTCAATGCGTATCTTCCAAAGGCTCATCGTAAACACCGTGAGCCTTTTTGGGTAAAAAACAAGAGTATCAAGAAATTTCGCCATGGAAAAAATAAATGCAGTCATTACCGGAGTCGGCGGCTACGTGCCTGAATACGTCCTCACCAACGAGGAATTGTCGCGCATGGTAGACACCAACGATGAGTGGATTATGACCCGCATCGGTGTCAAAGAGCGCCGCATCCTCAACGAGGAAGGTTTAGGAACGAGCTACATGGCCCGCAAAGCTGTAAAGCAATTGTTGCAGAAAACAGGCGCAGACCCCGATTCGATTGACTGCGTCATCGTCGCCACGACGACGCCGGACTACCATTTCCCCTCGACGTCATCCATTGTCATCGGCAGGGTCGGTCTGAAAAACGCTTTCGCCATTGACATGCAGGCAGCATGCTGCGGTTTTCTCTTCGCGATGGACGCAGCGGCAGGCATGATTGAAAGTGGCCGCTACAAGCGTATCATCGTCTGCGGCGCCGACAAGATGTCAAGTGTCGTAGACTACACGGACCGCGCCACCTGCCCCATCTTCGGAGACGGCGCAGCAGCCGTCCTCTTGGAGCCGACGACAGAAGACCTCGGATGGAAAGATTCTTACCTGCGGACAGACGGAAAAGGACTTCCCTTCCTCTGCATGAAAGCCGGCGGCTCCGTATGCAGCCCCTCCTACTTCACGATTGACCACAAGATGCACTATCTCCACCAAGAGGGACGCACGGTGTTCAAATTCGCCGTCACGAACATGAGCGACGCTAGCGCTCTCATCGCAGAACGCAACGGCCTCAACAACGAGAACATCGCTTGGGTCATTCCGCACCAGGCCAACGTCCGCATCATCGAAGCCGTAGCCCATCGCCTCGAACTTCCGATGGAGAAGGTCATGCTGAACATCCAACGCTACGGTAACACGTCGGCCGGCACCTTACCGCTGGCCCTGTGGGACTATGAGAAGCAGCTCAAAAAGGGAGACAACCTCATATTCACGGCTTTCGGCGCAGGTTTCACCTGGGGCGCAGCCTACATGAAGTGGGGATATGACGGCGCTCCGCAAAAGTAAACACACGCCACGCCGTGCCCCTCACCATTGAAGCACAGCGTTGCATCCCTATAAGAACGCATCTGTACTCGTACCGATGCGTTCTTTTAAGTAAAAACTCCGAAAAAACTCACTATGAGCCATAAAGCCGGTTTTGTCAACATCGTAGGAAATCCCAACGTCGGCAAGTCGACACTAATGAACCTCCTTGTAGGCGAGCGCATTTCGATAGCCACATTCAAGGCCCAGACAACGCGCCACCGCATCATGGGCATCGTCAACACAGACGACGCTCAAATCGTATTCTCGGACACCCCGGGCGTCCTGAAACCAAACTACAAGCTTCAAGAGTCGATGCTCGCTTTTTCCGTATCGGCCCTAAAAGACGCCGACGTACTGCTCTACGTGACCGACGTCGTTGAAAACGCGGAAAAGAACGAAGAATTCCTCGCCAAGGTCAACCAGATGAAAACGCCCGTGCTGCTGCTCATCAACAAAATAGACCTGACGGACCAGAAAGGGCTCGAAAAACTCGTCGACGAGTGGCACGCCCTGCTTCCAGATGCTGAAATTTTTCCCATCTCCGCCAAGGCGAAATTCAACATCGGCAACGTACTGACACGCATCAAGGAACTGCTGCCCGAATCTCCCCCCTACTTTGGCAAGGAACAGTGGACCGACAAACCGGCGCGCTTTTTCGTCACCGAAATTATCCGCGAGAAGATCCTGCTCTACTATGCCAAGGAAATCCCCTATGCCGTAGAAGTCGCCGTCGAACAGTTCAAAGAAACGGACGAGAGAATCCACATCAACGCCGTCATCTACGTCGAACGCGAAAGCCAGAAAGGCATCATCATCGGGCATAAAGGAGTGGCTCTCAAACGTGTTGCAACCGAAGCCCGCCGCAGCATGGAAAAATTTTTCGGCAAACACATCTTCTTGGAGCTTTTTGTGAAAGTCGACAAGGACTGGCGCAACTCAACACAGCGCCTCAACGCATACGGGTATAACCCAGAATAAAACGAAATACAATAACCCGGAGCCGGACGACCGACCTCCGACAAAGGACAAACAACCATGGGAAATCTGATCGCCATCGTAGGCCGCCCCAACGTGGGTAAATCGACTCTGTTCAACCGCCTCACCGGCACGCGCCAGGCCATCGTCAGTGAGACAGCAGGCACCACGCGCGACCGCCAATATGGCAAGGCCGAATGGAACGGCCGCGAAATATCGATTGTCGACACCGGAGGATGGGTAGTTAACTCTGACGACATCTTTGAAGAGGAGATACGCAAACAAGTACTCATCGCTACTGAAGAGGCAGACGTCATTCTCTTTGTCGTCGACGTAAAAAACGGGGTAACCGACCTCGACAGTGCCGTGGCCAACATCCTGCGCCGCTCAAAAACGCCGGTTATCCTCGTGGCCAACAAGACCGACAACAACATCGAACGGTACGGGGCGGCGGAGTTCTACTCTCTCGGCCTTGGCGACCCGTACTGCATTTCGGCCGCCACGGGCAGCGGCACGGGCGACCTTCTTGACGCGGTGCTGGAACGTCTCAAACCCGAGCGGCAAGACGACGCCGAGGACAACATTCCCCGTTTCTCTGTCGTAGGACGACCCAATGCCGGCAAAAGCAGCCTCATCAACGCCTTCATCGGTGAAGACCGGCATATCGTCACTGACATTGCCGGCACCACGCGCGACAGCATCCTCACACGCTACGACAAGTTCGGCTTCGACTTCTA
>USCX01000046.1 GCA_900553285.1 uncultured Prevotella sp. | reverse complement strand
CATCGGCAGGGATGAGGAAATCCGTCGCGTGCTGCAGATCCTGAGCCGCAGGACGAAGAACAACCCCATCCTTATCGGCGAACCGGGTACGGGAAAGACCGCCATCGTCGAGGGGCTGGCCGAGCGCATCGTGCGCGGTGACGTGCCCGAGAACCTGCGCGACAAGAAACTCTATTCGCTCGATATGGGAGCCCTCGTAGCCGGGGCGAAGTACAAAGGAGAGTTCGAGGAGCGGTTGAAAAGCGTGGTGAACGAAGTGACGCGCTCAGAAGGCGGCATCATTCTCTTCATCGACGAAATCCACACGCTGGTCGGCGCCGGAAAAGGCGAGGGGGCCATGGATGCCGCCAACATCCTCAAACCCGCCCTTGCGCGCGGCGAATTGCGCAGCATCGGTGCCACGACGCTTGAAGAGTACCAGAAATACTTCGAGAAGGACAAGGCCCTCGAACGCCGGTTCCAGACCGTCATGGTCGACGAGCCGAGCGAAGAGGACAGCATCTCTATCCTCCGGGGCCTGAAGGAGCGTTATGAAAACCACCACAAGGTGCGCATCCAGGACGACGCCATCATCGCCGCCGTGCGCCTGTCGTCGCGTTACATCACCGAGCGTTTCCTGCCGGACAAGGCCATCGACCTGATGGACGAGGCCGCTGCCAAACTCCGCATGGAACGCGACTCGCAACCGGAAGAACTCGATGAGATCAGCCGGAGGCTCAAGCAGCTCGAAATTGAGCGTGAGGCCATCCGCCGCGAAAACGACGAGCCCAAGCTCGCCCAGCTCAACAAGGAGATATCCGAACTCTCCGAGCAGGAACACGATTTGCGTGCCCGGTGGGACGGCGAGCGCCAGCTTCTCAATAAAATCCAGCAGAACAAGCAACAGATCGACCAGTTGAAGTTTGAGGCTGAGCGGGCTGAGCGTGAGGGCGACTACGGACGCGTGGCAGAAATCCGTTATGGTCAGGTGAAAAGCCTGCAGGACGAGATAGAGAAAGTCCAGCAACAGCTGCGCGAGCGGCAAGGCGGTCAGGCCCTCGTGAAGGAGGAAGTGACGGCCGACGACATCGCGGACGTCGTGAGCCGCTGGACGGGCATCCCCGTCAGCCGCATGATGCAGAGCGAGCGCGAAAAGCTGCTCCATCTTGAAGAAGAACTTCACAAGCGCGTCGTGGGACAAGACGAGGCTATCCAGGCTGTGGCCGACGCCGTGCGCCGGAGCCGTGCCGGACTGCAAGACCCGAAGCGGCCTATCGGGTCGTTCATCTTCCTCGGCACGACGGGAGTCGGAAAGACGGAGCTGGCCAAGGCTTTGGCCGAGTATCTTTTCAACGACGAGAACCTCATGACGCGAATCGACATGAGCGAGTATCAGGAGAAGTTCAGCGTTTCGCGTCTGGTCGGTGCCCCTCCGGGCTATGTAGGCTACGAAGAGGGGGGGCAGCTGACCGAGGCCGTGCGGCGTAAGCCATACAGTGTCGTGTTGTTCGACGAAATCGAAAAGGCTCACCCCGATGTGTTCAACATCTTGCTGCAAGTGCTCGACGACGGACGGCTGACCGACAACAAGGGCCGGGTGGTCAACTTCAAGAACACCATTATCATCATGACCAGCAATATGGGCAGTTCGTACATCCAGAGCCAGTTCGAGAAGATGAAGCAGCAGCCGGCCGACCAGCGTGAACGCCTGATCGAGGACACGAAGCAAGGCGTGCTCGACATGCTGAAAAAGAACATCCGGCCGGAGTTCCTGAACCGCATTGACGACATCATCATGTTCGAACCGCTGCGGCGAGACCAGATCGAGCAGATTGTGCGCTTACAGGTGGACAGCATCGTGCGTCGCCTGGCCGCGCAGGACGTCACGCTCAAGGTGGACGACGAAGCCGTCAAACTGGTGGCCCAGGCCGGGTTCGACCCCGAGTTCGGTGCCCGTCCTGTGAAGAGGGCCTTGCAGCGCTTGCTGCTGAACGACCTCAGCAAGACGCTCCTTGCCGGCAGTGTCGACCGCACGCGGCCCATCGTGGTCGGCGTGAAGGACGGCCACTTGGCCTTCACGAACGAGTGAACATCAATCTTTCCCTTTTCCACGCACCGCGTCCGCAGATGTGTTCTGTGGCCGCGGTGCGGTTTTTTTGTGCCCCCGCCCGAAGGTGGGCGGTGAGAGTGTGGAGGGGGATACGGCCGCAGTGTTCGGCGCGACGGCCGCAGTGCCTGTTTGGCGGCTCACAGCGGACGCGGAGATGCGTGCGGCAGGGGCACGTTCGGCCGCTTTCCGTTTTTTTTAGATTATATCGTGGATTTTAGGAAACGGTTTCCCCCGAAAAGCCGTAACTTTGCCCATGAACACGAGAGCAATCACTCATGTAATTTTTTTCATAATAGGTGTTAGTAAGAAGGCGTGGTCTTTGTGAAAAGGCGACGCTTTTTTTCGTATGTGCCGGACCGGGCCGAGGTGCGGCCCCGTGGAGCTCTTTCCCGTCGCGACGGGGGTCACGTGAGCGGGGCGGGGAGGATACGCATCGCGATGCACGCACACGCCTCGGCGTCGGCCAGGGCGTGATGGTGACGGGTGAGGTCGAAGCCGCAGCGTGCAGCCACCGTGTCGAGCTTATGGTTGGGGAGCGAGCGCCCGAAAAAGCGCCGCGAGGCACGGCAGGTGCACCGGAACGAGTAGCCGGGGTAAGGCAATCCGTAGGCGGAGAACGCAGCGCGGAGGCATCTCTCGTCGAAAGGACTGTTATGGGCCACAAGGGGCAGCCCCTTGATGAGCGGCGCAATCTCCCGCCAGACCTCGGGGAACGGTGCGGCCTCCTGGGTGTCTTGCAGCGCCAGTCCGTGTATGCTCGTGTGGAACGGGGAGTAGTATTCGGGGCGTGGACGGATGAGCCGGTAAATGCGGTCGGTCACCGCTCCGTTGCGGACGACAACGACTCCCACGCTGCACACGCTGCTCGGTTCCCGGTTAGCCGTTTCAAAGTCGATGGCGGCAAAGTTCTTCATCTTGGACAGGGGTTCGTTTGTATACGGCAAAGCTACGAAAAAAGTCGGTAGCCTGTTTCGCTTCCGGTGCAGATTGTGCGGGCAGGCGATCTGCCTGTCCGGTTTGGCCGTCCCGTTTCACGGAAACAGGATGCGGCTCGGGCAATCCGTCAGAAAAATGTTTTTTTCTGCGGTTCGCCTCTCGCCTTTCACTATCTTTGCACCCGTTATTTTTGAAACCCAATTGCTCACTTTCTATGAAGTCCTTGAAAATTCTTTCGCTTCTCCTGCTTTTTTCGGCTGGCGTCCCGCTGTGTGCGGCTGAGCCCGACACGGTGGTGCTGACGTCGGTCGAAAAGCACGTGGACGCCGTGGTCAAGAAGAAGCACGCCCTTGAATTCTCCCTTCGTATGCAACTGCCTGCCCGACAGGCATCGCCGCTTTACGCGCCAGTCCGTTCGTGGGCTTTGGCGCTGATAGCCGGACAGACAGGGCTTGTGCTGGAAGATACGGCCGGCACGGATGACGAGGCGGTCGGATGGCTTGCGGATACTTACGTCAAGCGGAGTAAGGAGGAGATAACGGAGCTGGTCAAGCTCACCCGTCGCGATACGACAGATCACCGTTTCAACTGCACGTTCGACCTCTCCGTGCAGCGTGTTTACGAGACGAGGCGTTTCATCACCTTCTCGGCCGAGATGTACAACTATTCCGGCGGTGCGCACGGTGTGCAGACGCGGGTTTACGTAACGTTTCTGAAAAGCAACGGCCACCGCCTGACGTGGGACGACATCATCCTGCCGAAACGCAAGGCGGATTTCTGTACGCTCGTGACCGACGGCTTGCAGGACTTCTTCGGTGTGATGGGCTTTTCCGCCTTGCGCGAACGCCTGTTGGTAGACGGGAAATACAGTCGGACCTCGTTCCCCCTGCCGAAGAACGGGCCGGGGCTGCTTGCCGATGGCTTGCGCGTGCAGTATGAAGCCTACGAGATAGCGCCCTATGCGGCCGGTCAGCCCCTCGTGGTGGTGCCTTACACCTCGATGCGCCGCATGTGGACGAAACTGGGAGTAAGTATTTGGAGATAAGCCTTATGGATAAACCTTTTTCTACGACGTGGAGCGAGACGGTGGTGCTCGTCGATGCAGACTATCTGGACCGTGTCGCTTTCGACCTGACTGTGAATTTCGAGCGGATGCTCGAACGCCGTGTGCCGCCGGCCGACCTGCCCCGCTGGCTCGACTGTGCCGTGCTCGACGGCGGTTTGCGCCCCGGCGACAACGAGGTGCAGGCCTTGTTCCTTCACGCCAAGGGACGGGAGGCGCTTGACAATTTCGTGCCGGCCCGTTTTGCGGACGAACTCGACGGAAAGGCTTTCCGCGACAACCTGGGTGAATTCACTCTCCATTCCTTTGCCGTGGAGGACATCGTCACGCCGGCCGACTTCTACGTGCAGTCGCTCGAAACGCTTCTGTCCGCTTCAACGGTGAAACGTCTGGTTCTCGTGCCCGACGTCGAGGCGTACGGGGCGCAGGTGCGTCGCACGCTGGCTGCCGCCGGGGGGGAAGACGTGACTTTGTTGGCCATGGCGCCACAGCCCGGCGGAGGTTTCACACAGGAAATTCTGGGCTATTCGCTCATGAGCGCTCTCGGCATCCAGGCCGACGAGCTGCACTGACAGTGCAGAGATGGCGTGTCCGGCGCTTTCGCGCAAGCCGGGATGGCTTTTGCAGAAAACGGACGCCGTGACAGGGAAAACAGTCGCGGCGTCCGTTTTTCCTGTCGCCGTCCCCGCCGGAGCGGTCGTCAGAGCGCGCCGAGTGACAAAGTGACGAACGTTTTTTGGGGGGTACCCTGTGGTAAATGAGGCGGCGGACATGGACCTTTGGCCCGCCTTTGCCGCTATATGGAATCGGCTGAAAAACGGAGCGGTTCGGCCGGAGGCGGCAGAAAAAAGAGTTTTTCTGCGTCTCTTCGCCCGCCTTTCACTATCTTTGCAGTATAATTGAATATCCAACCAGAGAGAAAAGAAAAATGGGAAAAGTCTTAATTATCGGCGCCGGGGGCGTCGCCACGGTAGCCGCCCATAAAGTGGCCAAGAACGCAGACGTGTTTACGGACGTCATGATAGCCAGTCGCACGAAGTCGAAGTGTGACGCCATTGTCGCAGCCATCGGCAATCCGGCCATCAAGACCGCACAGGTGGACGCCGATGACGTCGACCAGCTCGTTCGACTGTTCGAGAGCTTCCGGCCCGACATCGTGATGAACCTGGCTTTGCCTTACCAAGACCTCACCATCATGGAAGCCTGTCTGCGCACGGGCGTAAGCTATCTTGACACGGCGAACTACGAACCCAAGGATGAGGCCCACTTCGAGTACAGCTGGCAGTGGGCTTATAAGGAGCGTTTTGAGCAGGCCGGCCTGACGGCTATCCTGGGCTGTGGTTTCGACCCGGGCGTGACAAGCATCTTCACGGCTTACGCCGCTAAGCATTATTTCGACGAAATCCAGTATCTTGATATCGTCGACTGCAATGCGGGCGACCACCACAAGGCTTTTGCCACGAACTTCAACCCCGAGATAAACATTCGCGAGATTACCCAGAAGGGCCTCTATTGGGAGAATGGCAAATGGGTGGAAACCGAGCCGCTCGAAATCCATCGTCCGCTCACTTATCCGAACATCGGTCCGCGCGAGAGCTACCTGCTTCACCACGAAGAAATCGAGAGCCTCGTCAAGAACTATCCCACCATCCGCCGCGCACGTTTCTGGATGACCTTCGGTCAGGAGTATCTCACTCACCTGCGCGTCATCCAGAACATCGGAATGGCCAGCATCAAACCGATAAACTACAATGGCATGGAGATTGTTCCCTTGCAGTTCCTCAAAGCCGTTCTTCCCAATCCCCAGGATCTCGGGGCCGACTATGAGGGCGAAACCAGCATCGGTTGTCGGATCCGTGGCCTCAAGGGGGGCAAGGAGCACACCTACTATGTCTACAACAACTGTTCGCATCGTGCCGCTTACGAGGAAACGGGCATGCAGGGCGTCAGCTACACCACCGGCGTGCCCGCCACGATTGGCGCGCGCCTCTTCATGCTCGGCGAGTGGAAGCGCCCGGGCGTGTGGAATGTGGAAGAGTTCGACCCGGACCCCTTTATGAAAGAACTCAACAAGCAAGGCCTGCCTTGGCATGAGATACACGACGGCGACTTGGAGTTCGAGTATTAACAGACAGCCTGTTCATCATGATGGAAATAGGAGATAAATTGCCCGATGTGCTCGGCATCGACGCCGACGGCCGCGAGGTGCGCTCGGCAGACTTTGCCGGGCGTAAACTGGTGCTTTATTTTTATCCGAAAGACAACACCCCGGGATGCACGGCGGAGGCTTGCAGCCTGCGTGACCATTATGCGGAACTCCAGGCCGCCGGATACGAAGTGGTGGGCGTGAGCGTGGACAGCGTCGCGTCGCATCAGCGTTTTCGCGACAAGCACGGGTTGCCCTTTACGCTTGTGGCCGACACAGACAAGTCGCTGGTCGAAGCTTTCGGCGTCTGGGCGGAAAAGAAAATGTGCGGACGCACCTACATGGGCACGGTGAGAACCACGTTCATCATCGGCCTGGACGGGCGCGTCGAACGCATCATCGGCCCGAAGGAAATCAAAACAAAAACGCACGGTGAGCAATTGCTCAGCCTGAGTGCGTAAAATCAATACGTAACGTTTCTTATGGCAACAGAACCCAATAGCGAAAAACTGAAAGCCTTGCAGGCTGCAATGGCCAAGATAGAAAAAGACTTCGGCAAGGGCTCCATCATGAAGCTCGGCGATGAGCATGTCGAGAACGTGGAAGTCATACCCACCGGAAGCATCGCCCTGAACGCCGCGCTCGGCGTCGGAGGATACCCCAAGGGCCGCATCATCGAGATTTACGGTCCCGAAAGCTCCGGTAAGACCACGCTGGCGCTCCATGCCATAGCCGAGACGCAGAAAGAGGGCGGCGTGGCGGCCTTCATCGACGCAGAACATGCGTTCGACCGCTTTTATGCCGCCAAATTAGGAGTCAACGTGAACGATCTGCTCATCTCGCAGCCCGACAACGGCGAACAGGCGCTCGAAATTGCCGATCAGTTAATCCGTTCGTCGGCAATCGATATTATTGTGGTCGACTCTGTGGCAGCCCTTACGCCTAAGGCTGAAATTGAAGGCGACATGGGGGAGAATAAAGTGGGCTTACAGGCCCGGTTGATGAGCCAGGCATTGCGTAAACTCACGTCGACCATCAGCAAGACCAATACGACCTGTATTTTTATCAACCAGTTGCGCGAGAAAATCGGCATAACCTTTGGCAATCCCGAGACGACGACCGGCGGAAACGCCCTGAAATTTTATGCCAGCGTCCGTCTGGACATCCGTAAGGTGACGACCATCAAGGACGGTGACACCCCCATCGGTAACCTCGTGCGCGTCAAGGTGGTCAAAAACAAAGTGGCTCCCCCCTTCCGCAAGGCCGAGTTTGAGATTACCTTCGGCGAGGGTATCTCGCATGTCGGGGAGATTGTCGACCTCGGCGTGGCGCTGAACATCATCAAAAAGAGCGGTTCGTGGTACAGCTATGGGGAAACGCGGCTCGGCCAAGGACGCGACGCGGTCAAGAAAATGCTTTCTGACAACCCTGAGCTGTGTGACGAACTGGAAACAAAAATCTCGCAGGCGCTCCTTGGAAATCAAGATTGATACTGTTAAAAAATATAATCGTTATGAAACCTACACTTTTCCTTCTGGCTGCGGGAATGGGCAGCCGTTATGGCGGTTTGAAACAATTGGATGGTCTGGGCCCCAACGGCGAGACCATCATGGACTATTCAATCTATGACGCCATTCACGCCGGTTTCGGCAAGCTGGTCTTTGTCATCCGCAAGGACTTCGAACAGGATTTCCGCGATAAGGTGCTCAGCAAGTATGAGGGGCATATCCCGTGTGAGCTGGTATTCCAGTCGCTCGACGCGCTGCCTGAGGGTTTCACCTGTCCCGAAGGCCGCACGAAGCCATGGGGCACGAACCACGCCGTGATGATGGGCGAGAACGTCATTCACGAACCTTTTGCCGTCATCAACTGCGACGACTTTTACGATCGCGATGCCTTCCGCGTGATGGGCAAATTCCTGAGTGAGCTGCCCGAAGGTTCGAAAAACACTTACGCCATGGTGGGCTTCCGTGTGGGCAACACCTTGTCTGAAAGCGGCACGGTGTCGCGCGGCATCTGCGAAAAGAACGAGAAGGGTTATCTGACTTCGGTCGTAGAGCGCACAAAGATACAGCGTTTTGACGGTGTGGTGAAGTATCTCGACGACAATGACGAGTGGGTGGCTATTCCGGACACGACGCCAGTGTCGATGAATTTCTGGGGCTTTACTCCGGATTACTTTGCGTATAGCAAAGAGTTCTTCAAGACATTCTTGGGCGACCCGAAGAATATGTCGAACCTGAAGAGCGAGTTCTTCATTCCGCTGATGGTGGACAAACTTATTACGGAGGGAACGGCTACGTGCGAGGTGCTCGACACCGAAAGCAAGTGGTTCGGCGTGACGTATCCCGAGGATCGTCCGGCTGTCGTAGAGAAGTTCAAGAAACTTGTCGAGGACGGTGTTTATCCTCAAAAGCTGTTCTAAACAGCACAACGAATCCCGAAAGGCGGCTGTCTCTCACTGTGGAGACGGCCGCCTTTTTTGCGAGGCGGGCTTTCGTGGCCTGTGGTGAGGTGTGAGGTCCGGTCAGCAAGGATTTCAGCCAATCGTGGCGGATTGGTGGCAGCGCCGGTGGGGGAAGGCGGACGCAGTGATTGTTTCCCGCGTCGCCGCTCCTGGCGGCCGGAACGCAGTGACAGACAAAAGATCCGCCCCGCAGCCCGGCGTGATGCGGGCTGCGGGGCGGAGTAGCAGGGCGGAGGGTTGGCTGTCCTGGCGGTCAGACCAAACCCTTTCCGTGGCAGTTCTTGAACTTTTTGCCGCTACCGCAAGGACAGGGGTCATTGCGTCCCGGCGTTTTTTCTTTGACGATAGGTTCCTGGCGGCGTTCGCGTGTGTCGCGCCGGGATGCTTCGGCAGCACCGCCGTCGCTCAACTCTTCACGGCTTTCTGTGTATTGGGGCTGTTTGTGCTGAGGCTCGGGAGCGGCTTCCCTCACTTCTTCTGGCGCCTGCACCGGAATTTGGCCGCGCATCAGGGTGCTGACCGACGAGTTGTTGATTTTGTTCACCATGTTGTCGAAGAGCGTCACGCTTTCGAGCTTGAACACGAGCAGCGGGTCTTTCTGTTCGTAGCTCGCATTCTGGACTGATTTCTTCAATTCGTCAAGCTCACGCAGGTTCTCTTTCCAGGCATCGTCGATGTTGTGCAGAAGAATGGCCTTTTCAAATTCGCGGACAACCACTTTGCATTCGCTCTCGTAGGCTTCTTTGAGGTTGCACCGGATGTTGTAGACCAGCTTGCCGTCTGTGATGGGCACGAGAATGTTCTCGTACATCGAGCTTTGGTTTTCGTAGACATTCTTAATCACAGGCATGGCCACTTCGCCCAGACGGTCGATTTTGCGCTTGAAGTTGCTCATCGCGGCTTGGAAGGAACTCTCGAAGAGGTCCTCACGGCGTTTTGCGTTGAATTCAGCCTCGCTGAAAGGTACCTCCATGGCCATCACTTCGAGGAACTGGTCGCGGCAGCCGGCGTAGTCGTTGTTCTCGATGATGTTGACGACGCGGTCCCAAATCATGTTGGTGATGTCCATGCCGATGCGTTCGCCCATAAGTGCGTGGCGGCGTTTTTCGTAGATGACGGTACGCTGTTTGTTCATTACGTCGTCGTATTCGAGCAGGCGTTTACGGATGCCGAAGTTGTTTTCTTCCACCTTCTTCTGTGCGCGCTCGATGCTGGAATTAATCATGGGCGATTCAATCATTTCGCCGTCTTTGAAGCCCAGTTTGTCCATGACGCGCGCGATGCGCTCAGAAGCAAACAGACGCATGAGGTTGTCTTCGAGCGAGACGAAGAATACCGACGAGCCGGGGTCGCCCTGACGTCCGGCGCGTCCGCGAAGCTGGCGGTCGACACGGCGGCTCTCGTGGCGTTCGGTACCGATGATGGCCAGACCGCCGGCTTTCTTCACGTCGTCGCTCAACTTGATGTCCGTACCACGTCCGGCCATGTTGGTGGCGATGGTTACGGCACCGAGCAGGCGCTCTTCCTCGTGTTTTGTGCCGTCGGGGGCCTCAATGACGACCTTCCCGGGCGTGCTCTGGCCGGCTTGGGCCACGATTTCGGCTTCTTTTTGGTGGAGCTTGGCGTTGAGGACGTTGTGCGGGATGTGGCGCAACGTCAGCATGCGGCTCAATAACTCGGAGACGTCGACGCTGGTTGTGCCGACAAGCACGGGGCGTCCCGAGTTGCGCATCTTGATAATCTCGTCGATGACGGCGGCATATTTTTCACGCTTGGTCTTGTAGACACGGTCGTTCATGTCCTTACGGATGACGGGACGGTTGGTCGGAATCTCGACTACGTCAAGCTTGTAGATGTTCCAGAATTCTCCGGCCTCGGTCACTGCCGTACCGGTCATGCCGGACAGCTTGTGGTACATGCGGAAATAGTTCTGCAACGTAATGGTGGCAAAGGTCTGTGTGGCAGCCTCGATTTTCACGTGCTCC
>USCX01000045.1 GCA_900553285.1 uncultured Prevotella sp. | reverse complement strand
GCCGACGTACCTTGCAGGACTACCGCAACAACGGGATGATTGCCTATTACCAGTTAGGCGGAAAAATCCTGTATAAGGAATCGGACATCGAAAAGATGGTGATGAGCGGTTATCGGAACGCCTACCGCTTGGATACGTGATTAGACACATGCAAAAACAGAGAAAGCCGATGGCCGGGCAGTTATCTGCCGCCATCGGCTTTCTCTTTACAGGAAGGTCGTTTCGCTTCATTCTAACACGTGCATCGTGGATGGGTCTCGGATAGCGAAAAGAACAAATGGATGGAATTTCCTCTATTGAAAGAACAGAGTTTGTCCATGATGAACTGCCGGAAAGCCATACATTCCTTAGTGCGTAGTTTGAAGGCTATGGCTATTATCATTTCAAGGCTGTACACATCGTAGTTTACTCCATCACCTTGCCTGATGTAGCGCATGGTATCGCTTTCCAATAGTTCCTCGTTTTTGTAGATGACACGGATAGCCCGGCGGATGTCGCAACCGAACACATTGAACGCATCGGACATCTCCTGCTGTGTCATCCATACGGGAGTGGTTGGCATCATGACCGCCCCACTTTCAGTGATTGTGATTATTCCTCTGTCCATAGTTCTTACCTTACATTAGAAAGTACATTTCGTACATTGTTCATATCACGCAGAATGGAACTATCCAACACGCGCGCATAGTGCTGCGTCATTTTTATATTGGAGTGACCGAGCATCTTTGCCACATTCTCGATACTCACACCGTTGGCGAGGCAGACCGAGGTCGCATACGAGTGCCGCGCAGTGTGAGTAGTTAAGTTCTTATTTATCAGACATAAATCAGCAATTTCTTTCAGGTAACTATTCATTTTCTGGTTACAGGGAACAGGCAGCAATACCTTTTTCTTTTGGCATATCGGATGGTCGGCATACTTGCGGAGAATTTCCAAAGGGATGTCAAGCAAAGGGATGTTGCACATATTCTTCGTCTTTTGCCGTGGCTTGCGAATCCATAGATTGCCGTTTGCGTCCTCCACGATGTGTTCGGGTGCCAGTTGCTGCACGTCAATGAACGCCAACCCCGTGAACGCTGCAAAGATGAAGACATCACGCACGATTCGGATACGCTCCAATGGAAAGTCTTTGTGATAGATGGTGAGCAGTTCATCCATTGTCAGGAACTCGCGGATAACCTCTTTCTCATGGAACTTGATACCGACAAATGGGTCTTTGCTTATCCATTCGTTTGCCAAGGCGAGATTGGTTATCTTCTTCAGGCACTTCATGTAGCGGATAACGGTGTTCTGTTGGCAGGACTTTTCCGTTTTGAGGTAGAACTCAAAGGCACGAACCAACTCCCCGTTGACTTCCGTCAGCGGCAAATCCTCTTTCCCATACTTCAGTTTGATAAGCTCTGCGAGATAGCGTTTGCAGCTTTCATAACGGCGGACGGTAATCAGCGCATAGTCCTTCCCCACGAGAGCACGGCATTGGTCGTTATGTTCCTGTATGGTGCCAATGAGCGTGCGGACTTCTTCCGGTTCCTTGTCTTGTCCGAAGAACTTTTCCTGCAATAGTCGGGCGGTAATAGGCTGTTGCTGTTCCTCCAATTCATTAAAGATTTGGTGGAGCTTGATTTTCGCATTTTCGATATAGGCGTTCAGGTCGCACGCCTTGCGGCTTTTTCCACGGGCACATTCCTTCGACTGATTCCACGATGCTGGGTCAATGCTCTTGCGGATGTTGGTTTCCACTCGCGCACCATTCACGGTGATGCGCATACACACGGAGGCTTCTCCGTTTTTCAGCAGTTTGGCTTTCTTGATGAAGAAAAGCACATTGAACGAGTTTCTTTTCATTTCCCTACAATTTTTAGTTGGACAAAAGTAGGAAACCATCCACGTTTTCTTGATACGCAAAACATTGCAAACCAGCGAAAAAGAATCCGGTTCGGTGGAGATTTTCGCTCCACCTTTTCCGCTCCACCTTTTGGAACACCGGAAGCGGTCATATTCCGCTCTTTTTTGCGTCCTGCGGGAAAACAAAAACTCCCGATTTCGTTTGGAAATCAGGAGTTTACTGCTATTTGCTTTTCTTCAAAGTGGTGCCACCAGGAATCGAACCGGGGACACAAGGATTTTCAGTCCTTTGCTCTACCAACTGAGCTATGGCACCTTGTTGCTTGTTTTCGGGTGCAAAGATAAGGACTTGAAGTGAACTGGCCAAACATTTTCGCGTTTTTTTATTATTCTTCCGGTCCGGCTATATGGGAGTGACGGTTGTGAAGTGTTTTTTCAGCCGTGGATGTCAGAGTGCGGATTTACGTAGTGGTACTGTTTTTCTGAGGAGGGAGATTGTTTAGCTCAGTGGATTCCATCCTTGGGCTTTGAGCTCGAATTCCTGCCCGTCGCGGGCGATGAGGGCGCAGCCGAGTTCCGGTTTGGTGATGTATCCGATGATTTTGACGTCTTTGAGGGATGATACGCGATCGTGTGCCGTGAGGGGGACGGTGAAGAGGAGTTCGTAGTCTTCTCCGCCGTTGAGGGCGCATGTTGTCACGTTCATGTTGAACTCTTCGGCCGTAACAGCTGTTTGGTAGTCGAGCGGTATACGTTCTTCGTATATGCGGCAACCGACGTGGCTTTGGGTGCATATATGGAGAAGCTCCGAGGATAGTCCGTCGCTGATGTCCATCATGGCGGTAGGCTGAATGCCGGCTTCGCGTAGGGACTGGATGATGTCGCGGCGGGCTTCGGGTTTCAGCTGACGTTCGAGAAGGTATTCGCGTCCTGCGAAGTCAGGTTGAGCGGCTGTTTCGGCATTGGTTCGCTTTTCGAAAACAGTTTTTTCGCGTTCGAGTAACTGCAGGCCCATGTAGGCTGCACCAAGATCGCCGCTCACGCATACAAGGTCCGTCTCGTGTGCACCGTTCCGGTAGACAATCTGTTCTTTGGGGGCACTGCCGATGCAGGTCAGGCTGAGGGCCAGACCTGTGAGCGAGGAGGTGGTGTCGCCGCCAACGATGTCCACTCCATGATTTTCGCAGGCCAAGCGGATGCCGGCGTAGAGCGCTTCCACGTCTTCGAGGGAAAAACGCCTGCTGAGGGCGATGTTGACAATCAGCTGCCGGGGAGTGGCGTTCATGGCATACACGTCGGAGAAATTGACTATGGCGGCTTTGTATCCCAGATGTTTCAGTGGCGTGTAGACAAGGTCGAAGTGGACGCCCTCCATGAGCATGTCGCTGGTGACCAGTATTTGTTCGTCAGGGTAGCTGAGTGTGGCGCAATCGTCGCCGATGCCATAGCAGGTGCTGCCTTGCGTGAGGGGCAGGTTTCCCGTGAGGTGTTTGATGAGTCCGAACTCACCGAGGGTGGATATTTCAGTGCGTTTCATGGGAGAATGTCGTTCATGTGTAATTTTGTGTGACGGATGGCAGGGTTTGGTTTCGTTTGTAGCCATGTCTTTTTGCAAAATTACGAATTTTGTCTGAGAAGTGGCGGACGTACCGTGGCAAATGAGGGGATTGGACGGAGCCTTCGCGCGCGCCGGGCAGATGGCCTGACGGTGCAAACGGTGTGGTTCGCATCATGGCTGGTAGTGTCTCTATGGAGGGGCCGTTTTTTGTCGTGCTTGTGGAATGGAACACTTTCGCCGTTAGAAAATTCTATGAGAGTGATAGGATTTTCTGGGAGGGTGACAGGTAATGGGCCATGTCGTGGCTTGGTTTCTTCATGTCGTGACGGGTCGGTGGAGCCGGTTGGGCGTGAAGTTGGTTTAACTCGCGGAGAGCCCATGGATGTGTGGGGATTTTTCCGGGCGGGCCCTGTCTCTTGACGGGATTGGGGAGAAGGTCTGCCATGGTGAAGAGGCGGAAGGATAGCGCACCGTTCCCTGCATGCCGGTCAGACATCCTTTCCTTCGTTCTGCGACCAGACCCGCATTCGTCGGGCACATGAGAAGGAAAGTGGATGCCAGACAGAGAGGCTCTCTTATGGTAGAATTGAGGATAATAGTCTCTGTTCCCTACCACCGCTGCGGCAGGGAAACCCATACGGGTAGATCGCTTGTGCGCCTCGCGGATAAGCATTGTACTGATTCCTTTGCCTTGAAAACCGGGCCGTATCGCCAACGGGGCCGGTGCCAGCAGCGGAAGTGCGGCCTGCGCCGATATAACTTCGATCCCCGACGACAGGATGTGGCCGACAATCAGATTGCCGGCCATTCCGGCCACTAATGACAACTCGGGCTTGGTAGGCGGCAGACTGACGTATTTTATCAACCGGCGGACGCCCTCTATGGCGGCTTTCCTTGACAAGAAGGAATGCCTGTTTTATGACGTCGCAGATGGGGATGACATCCGCATCCTCCTCAGGCCTGATGCGGATGAGTGACGTCCTGTTTTCTCGGTTCTGGCATTCTTGATGCGTCTGGGGAGGCTGTTCCAGAAAGTTTAACGGGTGATTATATATCGGCGGGAGTGTAGATTAACAAGTGCCGGAGTTCCTCTACCGATGAGACTATGTGGGTGGCGCCGGCCGCGGCGAGCTCTTCACGGCTGCCATATCCGTAGCAGACTCCGGCCGACGGCAAGCCGGCCTCGCGGGCGCCCTCGATGTCATGACGCCGGTCGCCAATCATGAGGATGCGGTCTGAGTGTGTGAGTCCTTGCCGGTTGAGAAGATAGCGGATGACGTCGCCTTTCTTCGGCCTGCGGTGGCGTGGCGTGTCGCCCGCCACATCGTCAAAGAGGGCCGACAGGTGGAAATGTTTGAGAATGCGGCGTGCCGATTGTTCGCCTTTGGAGGTTGCCACGTAGAGATGGGCTCCTTCTTGTCGCAGGTCGCGCAAGAGTTTGGGCATTCCCTTGTACAACTCGTTTTCAGCCCAACCACGGTCCAAGAAGTAAAGGCGGTAGATCCGCGATGCTTCGTGGCATTGTTTCTCGTTGAAGCCGTAAAACGTGCTGAATGATTCAGTCAGGGGTGGCCCGATGAATGGCGTGAGGGTGTCGGGGTTGTCGACGGTTATGCCCATGTGGCGCAGCGCGAAAGCCACTGCCTGCGTGATGCCCACGCGGGGGTCGCTGAGTGTGCCGTCAAGGTCGAATATCAGGTGGTCGTACCGGAGCATGGGGCGTTTGTTTCTTTCGTCTTTTCGTAACAGTGGCGGCAGAGAGGTTCGTATTCGTTTTTCTCGCCGATGAGCACGCGCTTTTCGTCGGGGACGATACGGTGTGAGACGTAGGCAAGGTTGCCGCATCGTGCGCAGATGGCGTGGACTTTGGCCACCTCTTCTGCCACGGCACAAAGTGCAGGCACCGGACCGAAGGGGCGTCCCTTGAAGTCCATGTCGAGACCGGCTACGATGACGCGGATGCCTTTACAGGCCAGTTCCGTGCAGGCGTCAACGAGTCTGCTGTCGAAAAATTGCGCTTCGTCGATGCCGACGACTTCTGCCGTTTGCGTCAGTTGCAGTACCTCGTCGGCTGAGTGGACAGGTACGGAGTCCAAAGAGTGGCTGTCGTGTGAAACGACAGCGTCGTCCGCATATCGGTTGTCTATGGCGGGTTTGAACACTTTGATGCGCTGTTTGGCGAATTGTGCGCGGCGTAGGCGGCGGATGAGTTCTTCCGTTTTTCCTGAGAACATGGAACCGCATATAACTTCGATGCGGCCGCGACGGTGGGTTTCGTGAGGATGGTCTTCTGAGTATATCTTCATGCTTTGGAGGACTGTCGGGAGGGGAGTCTGTTCTTATAATAGGGATGGAGGTCAGAGAAGGCAGTCGATCGTATATCCTCCTTTCCAGATTTGGCCGGGGAGCACGTGGTTGATGTAGGGACGTTGGGCGAACGGGCCGACGAATTGCTGCGTGTCACACAGCCCGTACCATGGTTCAAAGCAGACGAAGGGCGTTCCTGGTTTGTAGGGCTGCCAGATAAGCATGACCGGAGCCGAGCTGTGCAGGTGGATGAGAGGGGCACGGTTTTTGTCGCACAGCGTGACGCCATGAACCTGGTGCTCGTCGAAGATGAGGGCATCGTGGGCAAAAAGCTCGCTTTGTAGCGGGAGCATATGTTCTTCGAGGGGCGGCAAGTCAAGGCGTGCGGGTTCTGTACAGCCTTGCTGCCCGGCGCGTAGCAGGTAGCTTGGTGAGCCGTCGAACGACAGGTAACCGTGTACGTTGTCGTCGGCTTTATAGTCGGGAAGGTTAAAGGCCGGGTGACCGCCGATCTGGAAGGGCATGGTTTCATAGCCGCAGTTCTCGACCGTGAAACCTACTTCGACACTGTTTCCATAGAGCGTGTAGGTTACTCCGATGATGAAATCGAACGGGAACATTCGTTGCTCTTCCGGTGTGCTTGCGTAGACGTAGTGTAACTTATTTTCGGTGTGCTCGGTCAGGTTGAAACTGCGGTCTTGCATGAAGCCGTGTTTGGGGATATGGTATTCCGTGCCGTTAAACTCTGTTCGGCCATTCCACATGTTTCCGGTGATGGGGAACAGCAGTGGGGAGTGCTTGCCCCAGAATGCAGGGTCGGCTTGCCAAAGGCATTCGCGTCCGGTGGCTAAGTTTTTCAGACTTTGGAGCTCTGCGCCCCGGCATGAAGCCTTCAGGCTGATGTGTTGGTTCTTTATCTCTTCCATGGAGTTTGCTTTTATGGTTCGAGTGGGTTCTTTCGAGGGGAAATGAATGGAAGCATGGAGCTACGGTTCATTCGCTTTCTTTTTCAAGTTTGATGCCGACGTTGGCGATGCCCGGGAGGATGTCGCGCTGCATGACATGGCGGATGCTGACAAGGCCGTGCTGCCCGCTATTCAGCTGCTCCCGGACAAGCGGGAATGTATATTGGAAGTGGCTTATGCCCGACCCGATGATGTCGCCGTCGGGCGTGGCTATTGGGCAGCATAGTGTGTCGGTCCTTACCATAAGAGGGGAGTTCCATGTCTGGTCTACTTTCAGGTAGAGGGACTGATAGGGAAACTCACTTGTCGTACGGATGTCGATGCTGAGCAGGTAGTTCCCTTTGTCCGGCAGGCTGTCGACGACGAATGTCACGGTGTCGAATTGCTCCCATCCTTCAATGGGGATGGAGCGCTGTTGATGGATGACGGTATCGTCTTCGCACGCTGTGAAGAGAAAGAAAAGTCCTATCAGGCTGAGTAGGAACGGAGGCCATGATGTTGACTTCGCTATGCCGTGTCTCATGTGCGGGAAGAGTCGTTTCGGTTGTCCCGGCGCCTGTTGTTGCGGTTGCCATTCCGTTTAGGCGTGCGGGCGGTCTCCTGTCGCGGTTTGTCTGAGGGCGATGACGCTGTTTCCGGTTGCGTCGTTTTCTCTGTGACTTTCTTGTTGTCGGGGCGCTTTTTTTTGTTCTTGCGCTTCTTGTTCTTGTCGAAGCGGGTGAGGCTTTCCTGCTCTACCAAGTCGACGGGGCGGGTGGGCTCTGCCGAACCTGTTTCGTCCAGCTTGTCGGGTTTTTCGCCGTTCTTGTTCATCTTGATGATGGCAAAGGCTCTCTCTGCCGAGATGGTCACGATGTTGGCCGCCAGACGTTTATCCGTGCTGTACGTGATTTGGTGTGCCAGCGCGTCAGCCTTGAAGTAATAATACGTGCTGTCTTTCGTTTCGAGAGTTATCTCGCGGCTGGGCAGTTTGCGCATGGCTTCGATGTAGGTGTCGGCTTCGTAGTTGAGGCAGCATTTCAGTTTGGCGCACTGGCCTGTCAGTTTTTGAGGATTCAGAGAGATTTCCTGGTAACGTGCCACGTTTGTTGATACGGAAACAAAGTTTTTCATCCATGTGGCGCAGCAGAGTTCGCGTCCGCATGGTCCGATGCCTCCGATACGGCCGGCTTCTTGCCGTGCTCCGATTTGTTTCATTTCGATACGCACGTGGAATGCCTCGGCCAGGACCTTGATAAGTTTCCGAAAGTCTACGCGGGCGTCAGCTATGTAGTAGAAGATGGCTTTATTGCCGTCTCCTTGATACTCAACGTCCCCGATCTTCATGTCCAGTCCCAGTTCGGTGGCGATTTGTCGCGAACGTATCATTGTGTCGTGTTCACGAGCTTTTGCTTCCTCATACTTTTCGAGGTCTACGGGTTTGGCCTTTCTGTACACACGGCGGATCTCCGTGTTGGCTTTCAGATTGGCTTTGCGCATTTGCAGGGGAACAAGGCTTCCTGTCAGTGTGACCACTCCGATGTCGTGTCCCGGACTGGCTTCTACCGCTACGATATCGCCCTTTTCGAGGGGAATATGGTTGTCGTTGTGGTAGTATCCTTTTCGTGTGTTCTTGAATTGGACTTCGACAAGGTCTGTTACGTCGTTATTGCCAGGCACGTCGGCCATATAGTCGTACGTATTGAGTTGTTTATCTTGTCGGCCGCATCCTTGGGCAGGTAGGCCGCGCAACGTGTCGCATGTTTTGAAATCAGTCATCGTAGCAAGTTGTTTATGAGATGAGCAGGACTATGATATGGAGGGCGAAGTCAAAAAAGACCATTCTCGGGTTGACGTTTTGTTCAATGTCACGGGCTGTGTCATTGAGTTCGTCCATGATCTGGATGACGTTCCTCTCGTTGATGAAGCGGGCGAAGCGTACGGCGAAGTCCGCTTCTTTGCGGGTCATGTAGTTCAGTTGAGGCTGTTTGAGGTTATAGATGAAGTTCTCCCGCACAAGCCGTTGACAGTAGCTGAGAAAGTTTTTTTGCCGTTCGCGGCCCCAGGATGCGATTTGTTCGCTCCATTCGAGCAGGTCCTTCACTTTACGCTGATAGCTTAGGCGCATGAGCAGTACGAACATGTCGAAAAATAGGTCGGCATCTTCGTTCACGCGTAGTTGCGCCTGGGCGGCGGCATAACTTCCGCCGGCAAGCCGGGCAATGGTGCGTGCTGTTCGCTCGTCAAGTGCGTTGTCGCGCATGAGGGCATGGGTCAGTTCCTCTTCGCCAAGCGGCTTGAAGTCTACACGTTGCGTCCGGCTGACGATGGTGCCCAGCAATTGCTCGGGTTGTTCGCTTACCAAGATGAAGACCGTGCGGGCGGGAGGCTCTTCAAGCAGTTTGAGTAATTTGTTGGCTGCGGCGGTGTGCATCCGTTCCGGTTGCCAGATAATCATTACTTTGTATCCTCCTTGGCTGGTTTTGAGGCTGAGTTTTTTCAGGATGTTATTGCTTTCTTCTGCGTAGATCAGGGCTTGCTGGTTTTGCGTTTCCATCCGGTCGAGCCATGTGTCGCGTGTGAAGTAGGGTGTCTCTTTCATCAGCGTGCGCCATTCGTCGAGAAAGAGGTCGCTAACGGGAGCGCTTTTGCTGTTTTTCCGGCGAATGACAGGAAACACAAAATGCAGGTCGGGATGGACCAGGTCGCGGGTCATCAGGCAGGCTTTACAGGTTCCGCATGAGTCGGTGGCTTCTGGGTGCTGGCACAGAAGAAGGCTTGCCAGAGCCCATGCGGCGGCCATTTTTCCGCTGCCTTCGGGGCCGCAGAAAAGTAAGGCGTGGGGGACACGCTCTTTGGCTACCTGCTGCTGGAGGCGGTGTATGGCTTCGTGTTGTCCGATGACCTGACTGAATCGCATGAGGATAGATGTGTGAGGGCTTCTTAATAAATGGCTCGGGCTATTTGGGCAATACTGTTGACGGCCGACACCGTGTAGAAGTGGAGGCTGGGCACTCCTGCCTGAATGAGCTCACGGCATTGTTCGGTGGCCCATTCAACGCCGACTGCAGCTACGTCCTCATCTGTTTTGCATTTGAGTGCTTCGTGAACGAGGGCTTCCGGAAGGTCGCAGTGGAATACTTTGGGCACAACGCTCAATTGTGACCGCTTCGTCAATGGCTTGATTCCAGGTATAATGGGTACTGTGATACCGGCTTTGCGGGCTTCATTGACAAAGGTGAAATACTTGGAGTTGTCGTAGAATAACTGTGTGACAGCGTATTCGGCGCCAGATTCGACTTTTTGTTTGAACCAGTGGATGTCCGTGGACATGTTGGGCGCCTCCTCGTGCTTTTCAGGATAGCAGGCTACCCCATAGCTGAACGGGGTGCCGGGTGCTTTGATGGGGGTGCCATCTTCGAAAAAGCCTTCGTTGAAACGGTTGATCTGTTCTTGCAGTTCGGTGGTGTGCGCATATCCGCCGGGAGTCGGGACAAAGTGGGTGTCATCGCGGGCTTTGTCGCCGCGTAGCAGGAGCAGATTCCCGATGCCGAGAAATTGGAGGTCGAGCAACACGTATTCAGTCTCCTCACGGGTGAAGCCACTGCACAGAATGTGTGGCACCACGGGAATGCCGTATTTCTGTTGGATGGCGGCTGCCACGGCTACGGTGCCGGGTCTCCGGCGCAAGCGCGAACGTTGCATCAGGCCGTTGCCGAGGTCTTTGTATACGTATTCAGAACGGTGGGTCGTGATGTTGATGTAGCTGGGGGCAAATTCTCGTAGCGTGTCGATGGTTCGTGTGAGTGCCCCGATACCCGTGCCTTTCAGAGGGGGAAGGACTTCAAACGAAAACGCCGTACCCTCGTTGGCTTGGATGAGTTCCGTTATCTTCATGTTGGTTCTTGCTTTTATAAAAAGCTACTATGGAATATGCAAAGGTAAACAAAAAAAGCGAAGCGGCCGTGCTGAACCCGTCAAATAGCGTTAGGGGACCTTTGAGATGGGTGGGAGGGGATGGGGACGAGATGAGTGAGGGACGGGAAGTTGAGAGCAATGCGATGTGGAGGTCTGAGGTCTCTCTTCGGCTTTTCTGTGTGGGGATTGTGCTTGCATGAGGGCGGTACTTCACCCAAAAGGCAGG
>USCX01000044.1 GCA_900553285.1 uncultured Prevotella sp. | reverse complement strand
CCGGCAGAACGGTCGGAGCCCCCGTCCTTTCTGTCGCAGTGGCCGTTTCTCCGTTCGCCGCAACCGGGGCGTATGCGGCCTTGGCCTTGTTCCCGATTCCTCCCACTTGCTTCTTCATCGGCCGCTTGGGCGGTGCGGATTTGCCAGTTATGAAAATAAACATTAAATTTGCAGACAGAAACGTAGCACATTAATATACGCGCAGTTATGACCTTTACTGAACAGTGCCGTCCGATTTTCGAGCGGGCCATAGCGGATTATCACAAAGCAGATGACGTCAATACGCCGATAGCCAATCCTTATGCAGAAAAGTCGATAGAATTTTATCTTTACCTGAAATGTTGGATTGACACGGTGCAGTGGCATCTGGAAGACCTCATCCGCGATCCGGAGATCGACCCCGTTGAGGCCCTGGCACTGAAACGCCGTATCGACAGAAGCAATCAGGAACGCACCGACCTCGTAGAGATGATCGACAGTTATTTCCTCGACAAATACAAGGAGGTCCGTCCCCTGCCTGAGGCGACAATCAACACCGAAACGCCCGCGTGGGCGGCCGACCGTCTGAGTATTCTGGCACTCAAAATCTATCACATGCGCGAACAGGCTGGGCGCTCCGACGCTACGGCCGAGCATCGTGAACGTTGCCGCCGGAAGCTCGCCGTGCTCCTCGAACAGCAGGTCGATCTGTCCACCGCGCTCGACCAGCTCCTCTCCGACATCGCCGCAGGGCGGAAGTACATGAAAGTCTATAAGCAGATGAAAATGTACAACGACCCGTCGACCAATCCCGTCCTCTACGGTGGCGGGAAATAGTTCCGCCGCCTTTCTGTTCGTCCGTTATGCCTGTTGTCGCTCATAGACCGATCCGCCATTTGCTCATAGTCCGCTTCTCTGCGTTGGGCGACGTGGCCATGACCGTCCCCGTGATCGACACGTTGGCTCGCCGTTACCCCCAGTTGGAAGTCACCGTGCTTTCGCGCCCTGTCGTATCGCCTTTGTTTGACCGTATGCCTCCGAACGTCAGGTTCCGCAGCGTCGATCTTCAAAGCGACTATCAAGGCACCGAGGGCCTGCGGCGGCTTTGCCGCGAGATGATAGCCGAAGGCGTGGACGGCCTGGCCGATTTCCATGGTGTCCTCCGGACGTATTACATGCACCTGCTGTTCCGCCTGTCAGGCCTTCCGGCAGTTTCCATCCGCAAAGGGCGGCGCGCCAAGCGGCGTCTCATCCGTCATACGCCGAATGCTTTCGTGCAGTTGCCGACGTCGGTCGAACGCTATTGCCGCGTGTTGAGGTGTCTTGGCTTCGCCGTGCGCCCCGACTTCCGGTCTCTGTACGCCGGAGAGCCTTTGCCGGCCCTTCCCGATGGATGCGGCGTGTCTGACAAGCTGCCTCATGAACTGTGGATAGGCGTTGCGCCGTTCTCTGCCCACCGCGGCAAGACCTATCCGCCCGACATGATGGAAATGGTCATCGAGAAGCTGGCCGCTTTCTACCCTGCGGCCCGCCTGTTTGTCTTTTCCGGCCCGGAGGATGCCTCGCCGTGGCGCGAAAGGTGGGAAGAGCGTTTCCCGCGGCTGCTTTTCGTTCACGGCCGGCTGGGCGGCTTGGGCGGCGAACTGGCCCTGATGGCCCGGCTTGATGTGATGGTTTCCATGGATTCGGCGAACATGCATCTTGCCTCTCTTGTGGCCGTCCCTGTCGTTTCCATTTGGGGGGCGACCCACCCGTTTGTGGGTTTCATGGGCTACGGCCAGACCATACGAAACGCCGTGCAGGTCGACCTCCTTTGTCGGCCGTGTTCTGTTTTCGGCAACCGTTCGTGCCGTCGTGGCGACTACGCCTGCCTGACGCTTATCCCGCCCGATTCGGTGGTGAGCCGCGTGACCGAAGTGTTGCAAAGTGGCTCACCGTCAGCTTCCGCATAAATCCTATCGCAGCCATGCTTCGCAAGATTTTAGTCATTCGTTTTCGACGCGTCGGCGACTCTGTGTTGGCCACTGCGTTGTGCCGCAGCCTCAAAGAAAGTTTCCCTTCGGCCGAAGTCCATTTTGTTCTCAACGCCAGCATCGCTCCGCTCTACGCCGGCCATCCCGACATAGACAAGGTCATAGCCTTCACCGACGACGAGCTGCATGGCGCGGCCTACATCCACAAGGTGTGGAAGACCGTGCGCGACACGCACTACGACGCCATCATCGACATGCGCTCCACGCCGAAGACGCTCCCCTTTGCCTTCTTCTCGCCGCTCACGCCCTATCGCATCGGCCGTCGTAAGTCCTATAACTTCGGGGTGCACAATTACCGCCTTGACAATCCGCCGGGCGTCGACCGCGTGCAGACAAACCTCAATCTCATGACGCCGTTGGCCCGTGAGGGGCGGCTGGTGATGAACCCGCATTTCCGTCTGGTCATAACCGACGGCGAGCGGCAGGCGTTCCGCAGTTACATGGAGGGCGAGGGCGTCGATTTCCGCCGCCCGGTCGTGTTGTGTGCCGTGACGGCCCGCCTGGAATATAAAGCGTGGCCCTACGAGCGCATGGCCCGCCTGCTTCGCCGTCTGGTCGACCGCTACGACGCGCAACTTGTCTTTAACTATGCGGGCGAAGTTGAGGCCGCTGCCGCCCGTTCTCTCCGTGAACGTATGGGAAACGACCCCCGCGTGCTGCTGCAAGTGGAGGCCCGTAGTTTGCGCGAACTTTGCGCGATGACCCAGAACGCCGACCTGTTTTTCGGCAACGAGGGAGGCCCGCGCCATATCGCCCAGGCCGTGGGATGCCCGTCGCTGGCGCTTTTCCCGCCCGGCGTTGAAAAGTGGTTCTGGCTTCCCGGCCATGACGACCGTCACCGTGGCCTTTCGCCCGACGATTACCTGTCGCCCGGGCGTCAGGACCGCATGACTTATGCCCAACGTTTCGGACTCATTCCCGAGGATGACGTGTGGGCGCAGCTGGCCGATATGATGAACCGATACGTTGTCAGGCCATGAAACCGCTGCAGCTCGTGACCCTCTCAGGCGGCTTGGGCAACCAGATGTTCCAATATGCCTTCCTGCTCCACCTGCGTCATAAAGGCGGGAGGGTGTTCCCTTATTTCGGCAAGATACGCCAGTATGGCGAGCACAACGGTTATGAGCTCGAACGCGTTTTCGGCATCCGCCTTTCGCCTTCCGAGCAGGCGATGGACCGCGTGCTGTCCCTCCCCGTGGCCGGACAGCTGGTCCGCCACGTGCTTTTCCCTTTCAAATACCGCGAGCGGAGTCTCTGCGACTACGACGCCAACGCCGCCCTGGCCCGCCGCCATGCGGCTACGCGCTTTACGGGCTACTGGCAGAGCGAACGCTTTTTTGCCGACGTGGCCGACGAGGTGCGCCGCGTCTTCCGTTTCGACCTGACCCGGCTGAACGAGAAAAGCCGTCGCCTGGCGCAGTTCCTGGCGGACACGCCGTCTACCGTCTCGCTCCATGTGCGGCGGGGCGACTACTTTTTCCCCGACGGGTCGCCCACCTTCCTGGCCGCTGCCATGCGGCCGGATTATTACGACGCAGCGATAGACTTCCTTGTCGCCGCGACAGGAAATCCTGTCAGGGCGTTCGTTTTTACGGACGACGCCGACTGGTGTCGCGCCCACTTCCCGGCGGATTTCACTGTGGTCGACTGGAACCGCGGCCGCGACAGCTGGCAGGACATGTGCCTCATGTCGCTTTGCCGTCACCACGTGGTGGCCAACAGCTCGTTCAGCTGGTGGGCGGCGTGGCTGGACAACCGGCCCGGAAGCCGCGTCGTGGCGCCTGCTTGCTGGAAGGTGGGGTGCGAGTGTCCCGATTCAACTCCTCTTTCTTGGAAACGCCTATGAGTATCGCAGTGACCGGAAAACGCCGCAAGGCCTTATACGCCGTGCGCACCCTTTTTGAACGTCCCTTGCCCCCGCCGTCGGGCGAGAAGATAGACGTCGTCATTCCCGTCGTGGCCAAGGACTTGGCCATTCTCCCTCTGTGCCTGGAAGGCGTGCGCCGTTGTTTGAATCATCCCATCGGTGAGATATATGCCGTGGCGCCCCGTTTGCCAGAAATCGTCGGTTTCTGTCGGAGTCACGGTCTTGAATTCGTCGACGAGTTGAGCGTGTTGGGCTATGGCCCCCGCGACATCGGCTATCGCCCCTGCGGCACGGACCGCAGCGGATGGATTTTTCAGCAGCTCGTCAAGCTGTCGGGCGCGGTGGGCAACCGTGAGCACTACCTCGTCGTCGATGCCGACCACATCCTCCTCCGTCCGCACACCTTCCTGACCCGTCGCGGGCGGACCGTGTTCTATGGCAGCCGCGAGTGCCATTGGCCTTATTATGACGCCGTGGCTCGTCTTATGGGGAGTGTCCGCATGGAGTGGCTCTCCTATGTGGACCACAAGATGCTTTTCAGCAAGTCGCAGCTCGACCACCTGAAAGAGCAGCTCGAAGCCCGGAGCCGCCGGAGTTGGGATCGGGCCATCCTCGACAGCCTGCAGCCCGACGAGACGTCGGCTTTTTCGGAGTATGAGCTCTACGGGCTGACTTTCCCGGCCCGTCGGAAAATCGTCCGTCCCTGGCGCAACAAGACCCTGCACTACGGGCACCTGGCCGACTACGATGCGCTCCGTCGCCGTTGGGGACGGCGCTACCGTGCGGTGACCTTCCCCGAATGGATCAACCGATAACTTAATCCGGAAGAAATCATGAAGAAACGTCCGCTCTCGAAAGCCCTTGTCACCGCGCTGAAACTCACGGGCAAGGCCGTTTCCCGGGTCCGCCCCGGGGTGATGGCCCTTCCGCCTTGCGACCTCGACTGTCAGGGCGCCAACGACCTTGTGCGCCACTGGCTGGAACATCCCGACGGGCAGGGACACATGGCCACGAAGCTGGGGACGTATGAACTGAAAGCCTTTCTTTGTTTTTACAGTCACATGCACGGACTGCGCCGGGCCGACGTAGGTCAGATGCTGCGCTATCGCTACACCTTGCTTCGGTCCATGCGTCACAGTATGCGGCGGCTGACGAACAACGCGGGCTTCTTTCCGGCGGACTACGGGCTGGGACAGTCTTACGCGGAGCTCGTGGCCGCCGACCTGCCGCAGGCCGACCTCCTCGTCTCCTACCAGAAGGAAGAATGGTATCCCCTCTCGCTCGGCCTGCTGGCCGGGGCGAAACGCTGTCCGCCGTGGGGCTTTCTCGACCCGTACCGCTATGAACGGCCGTGGTCGGCGGCGCTCGAGGGGAAGCGCGTGCTTGTTGTCCACCCCTTTGCCGACACCATCCGCCGGCAGTATGACCGGCGCGAGCAGCTCTTTCCCGGCACCGACGTGCTGCCCCGTTTCGCCTCGCTCCACTGCATTCGTGCCGTGCAGAGCATCGCCGGCAACGCCGTGCCCTACCGCACGTGGTTCGAAGCGCTCGACGCGATGAAACAGGCGATGGACGAGGTGGACTACGACGTGGCGCTCGTCGGGTGCGGCGCCTATGGCTTCCACCTTGCCGCCCACGCCAGGCGGCGCGGCAAGGTGGGCCTCCACATGGCCAGCATGGTGCAGATGCTTTTCGGCATCAAGGGCGCGCGCTGGGACGCCGCCCCCGAATACAACCGCTTTTACAACGACGCCTGGGTGCGCCCCTCGGCCGGCGAACGCCCCAAGGGACTGGAAACAATAGAGAACGGGTGCTATTGGTGAGCGCCCAAGTATAAATAATGAGTATGACTACACAAAAGGAAAGGAACGGCGAAATCATCGTGTCCGTGCTCTGTACGGTCTATCGCCACGAACCCTATCTCCGCCAGTGCCTCGACGGCATCGTGTCGCAGCAGACGGATTTTCGTTTTGAGGCCATCGTTCACGATGACGCCTCGCCCGACGGCTGCCGCGCCATCATCGAGGAATACGCCCGGCGCTATCCGGACCTCATCCGCCCCATCTGCCAGACGGAAAACCAATACTCGAAGACGCACGACCTCTATCGCTCCATCCTCTTTCCCGCCGCGCGGGGCAGGTACATCGCCCTGTGTGAGGGCGACGACTACTGGACCGACCCCCGCAAGCTCCAGAAACAGGTGGCGCTCATGGAGAGCCGCCCGGAGTGCGGCTTCTGCTACACGTCATACCGGATCTACGACCAGGCGGGCGGCACGTTCCGGCACGGTGACTTCCGCGCCCGCGAGGGAAGGGTCTACGACGACCTGCTCGCCTCCCGGTTCCGCATCTGTACGGCCTCGCTCCTGTTCCGCCGCGACCTCGTGGCGACGCTCCCGCCGCTCGACGCGCGGACGTATCACTGCGGCGACATTTACTGGTGGTATCATTTTTCCTATCGCAGCCAGGCCTGCTGCCTTCCCGACGCAACGTGCGTCTATCGCATCCTTCCGCAGAGCGCCAGCCACTTCACCCGCTGTCGGGACCGTATTGCGTTCCTGGCCACGAGCGCCAGGACGCGCAAGTGGTTCGTGGCGAATTGTCCGCCCCGCCGGCGTGCGGTGGCGCGACGGGTGTTGAAAAAGTCGCAGGTGGCTTTGTGCAAACAGGCCTTGGCCACGGCCGACTATGCGCTGATGCAGGAATCGCGGCCCGCCTTCTTCCCGCTCATGTCGTTGAAGAAAGTGGGCTATACGCTGCTGGCCCGTTGGACGTCAGGGCATCCCGAACGCTTCGCCCGGCTGGCCGCCTGCTATGCCCGCCACCTCGACGCCAAGGACAGGCGGCGCTGAGCGGCCATCCGGATTTCCATAAATCCGGTCGCGCTGACAGGAAATCCTAAGTCGCCGACAGAATTTCCTGTCGCCCCGATAGTCGGCTTTCGCGCCGCAGCCGTCCCGCCCGGTGCCGTATGCGCAAGTTTCCCTGGTCCGCTTGGCGGGCTTTCCGCTCATTTGCATTATCTTTGCACGCACACAGTTTGACTGACTATGGCGGAAGAAAAAACACTTACGGTGACGTCGCCCCTCTTGCCCCCGTTGGAGGAGTTCGTCCCTTATCTCGAAGATATCTGGCAGCGCCGTTGGCTGACGGCCACTATCATCAGGAGCTGGAACATGCGCTGACGGAATACCTCGGTGTGCCTTACGTGAGCCTCTTTACGAACGGCACGCTCCCTCTTATCTGTGCGTTGCAGGCTCTCCGCATTACGGGTGAGGTCATCACGACGCCTTATAGCTTCGTGGCGACGACCCATTCTCTCTGGTGGAACGGCATCAGGCCCGTTTTCGTCGATGTGGAGCCGGCGACGGGAAACATCGACCCCGAGAAAATCGAGGCGGCCATCACGCCGCGGACCACGGCCATCCTGCCCGTGCATGTCTACGGCCAGCCGTGTCAGACAAAGGCCATCCAGGAAATAGCGGACAAATACGGGCTGCGGGTGATCTACGACGCGGCCCATGCGTTCGGCGTCCGGCAAAAGGGTGTCTCCGTGCTCAACGAGGGCGACATGTCGACCCTGAGTTTCCATGCGACGAAAGCATTCAACACCATTGAGGGCGGCGCCCTCATCTGTCACGACGCCAAGACGAAGCAGCGCATCGACTATCTGAAAAACTTCGGTTTTGCCGACGAGGTGACCGTGGTGGCGCCCGGCATCAACGGCAAGATGGACGAGGTGCGGGCGGCCTATGGCTTGCTGCAGCTGAAACACGTGGACAAGGCCATCGCGCGACGCAGGGACGTCGCCCTGCGTTACCACGAAGCGCTTCGCGGTTTGTCTGGTATACGCTTGTTGGACGACGCGCCCGGCGTGGTGTACAACTACGCCTACTTCCCGATTTTTGTCGACGCCGCGCAGTATGGCGAAACGCGCGACGAGCTTTATTTCCGCCTGCGTGAGCACGGCGTCTGCGGCCGCCGCTATTTCTACCCGCTCATCAGTTCCTTCCCCACCTATCGCGGGTTGCCGTCGGCGGCTCCTGACAATTTGCCGGTGGCCGTCCGCATGGCCGACACGGTCATCTGTCTGCCCATTCACCAGGACCTTACGGACGCGGACGGCGACCGCGCCCTTCGCCTCGTCCGCCGATGAACACGTCGTTCCTGACCCGCGACGAACTCCTGGCCCTGGGCTTCCGCAGCGTCGGACGCGACGTGAGGGTGAGCCGCCTTGCCTCCATCTACGGCGCGGAAGAAATGACGCTCGGCGACCACGTGCGCATAGACGACTTCTGCGTGCTTTCCGGCCGGGTGACGGTGGGGTCGCATGTCCATGTCTCAGCCTACGCCGCCCTCTACGGCGCGCAGGGTATCGTGTTGGAAGATTACACCGGTGTGTCGCCCCGCACGACCATTTTCAGCGCGATGGACGACTTTGGGGGCGACTGGCTCATCGGGCCGATGAACGAGGCCGGTACGACGCACGTCACTGGTGGCGAGGTGCGTCTCTGCCGTTACAGCCAGCTGGGCGCCCATTGCGTGGTCTTTCCGGGTGTGACCGTAGGCGAAGGGGCCGTGGCTGGCGCCATGACCCTTGTCAACCGTCCGCTTGCCCCGTGGGGCGTCTATGCCGGTTGTCCCGCCCGGCGGCTGCGCGACCGCAGCCGCGGTCTGCTGCGGTTTGTCGGGCCGTAGCCTTTCCCCGTTCAGGAAAGGCGTTTCCCCTTGTCCGTCCTTTGTCTTGCTCCCCGTCGGTTGCCGGCCTTCATCCGGCGGCGCGGATACACTTGTGCCCGTGCCTATGAAGAAGACTGTCGTGGTTGTGGTTCCCGTCTACCGGGACTTCGTGCCGAGCGAAGCGTTTGCCTTTGCGCGGTGTCTTGACGTGTTGGGGCGTTACGACGTTTCGTTGCTTCATCCCGCAGGTGTCGACCTCAGTGGGGTTCTCCGGTCTTGTCCTCGGAACGTGACGGAGAAGGTGATCGGCGACAAGTGGTTCCGCGGCGTACGCGGTTATAACAGCCTGTGCCTTTCTTCCGGCTTCTACGGCCTGTATGAGGCCTATGAGTACATGCTGATTTATCAGTTGGATGCGTACGTGTTTCGTGACGACCTGGCCGATTGGTGTGCCCGGGGATATGATTACGTCGGGAGCCCGTGGCTGCCGAACGACAACCTGTTCCAACGTACGCTCGGCGACGGGATACGTCTGCTCAGGCGCACACTCTGTCCGCCGGGCTCTACGGAGCGCGTCACCCACGCCCAACTGCATTACGCTGTGGGGAACGGCGGATTCAGCCTGCGCCGTATCGGGAAGATGAAGGCGGTGACGGAAGCCTTTGCCGCAGAGATAGCCCGTTTGACGTTTGGCGAAAGCAAGGCGCAGGAAGACGTGTTCTTTTCTGTCTACGTCCGCCGGAGGGCGGGCATACGTGTCCCTCCGTGGCGGGAGGCCCTCCGTTTTGCTTTTGAGAACAACCCTGTGCGTGCCTTGCGTGAGACGGGAGGCCGCCTGCCTTTCGGTTGCCATTATTGGTCGAGGGGAAAGATTTGGGAGCGTTTCTGGCATGAGTATATACCTTTTGACCCTAAACAGGACGGCGATGCTTACCGGGATTGAATTGATAGACGTGCCCCGCACCGGGAGTGACGGGCAGGTCTATATGCAAAGTTTTTGCGAGGCTTGGAAACAGGCCGGCGGCCGCTATGTCCGGCGGGAGGGGTTGGCGGCGAACAAGTGCTGGCGCGCAGTGTGTAAATGGGGAAGGGAACTGCGGCTTGTTCCCCGAGGTCATGGGCGGACGTATTTGGTCTGTGCGCGGGGCGGTCACCTGATGAAAGCCTGCATGCCCTACCGGGGAAAGTTCATTCCAGTCCTATGGGATTGCTGGCCGGATACGTGGCCGGTGCTGGAGCGCGATTTGCGCTTGCTGGGTGTGGAGACGTGCTTCATGACGTCCCGCCAAGTGGCGGAACGCTTCTCCCGCCTGTTTCCCGGACGGCGTTTCTTCTACCTGCCGGAGGGTGTGTCTGTTTCAGATTATGCGCCCGGTCCGCTGCTCGTCGAGCGTGAAGGGGACGTCTACGAACTCGGAAGGAGGTGGCCGGCTTACCATGAGGCCCTGATGCGGGACGGATTTGCCGGCCGGCACAAACTGATTTATAATGACGACGGCCGGGGCAAGGACGGGTGGGCTTTCCCTACGTTTTCAGCCTTCGCCGCAGGGTTGAGGCGGTGGAAAATCACGGTGTCGTTTCCCCGGAGTTGGACGGATGCCGCCGCCCGGGATGTGGAAACGCTGACGATACGATATTGGGAGGCGATGTTGTCCAAATGCCTTGTCGTGGGCCATTGTCCGGGGGAGCTGGAAGATCTGGTCGGTTACAATCCCGTGATTGAGGCGGACATGGAGAATCCGGCCGCACAATTGGAGGCCATCTTGTCCCGTATCGGGGATTACCAGCCCTTGGTGGAGCGGAACTATCAGGCTGCCCTTGATTTCGCGCCGTGGGCAAAGAGGGTGGAACAGATGGTGGAACAGTTGGGGCGGCATGGTGCGGCACACGGGTGGAGCATGGAGGAGGACTGACGCCCTGCCGGTGGTTTCTGTCGGCGCGATGGGGCAGACAGTCGGGGCGTTAGGATTTCCTGTCGGTGCGCTACGGGAATCGGGTGCGGCAGCCTGTGTCTGTCCCTTGCCTGACGGCATGAGCGCGGGCCGTGACGTGAAGCGCGGTGTGGTCAGAACGAAATGGTGGAGTAGAAACCGAAGGCCCCGTCGGGCAGGGGCGAGGGGGTGAAAGTGAGGTCCGGACCGTTGTGGCGCGGACGGGTGAAGACGAAAGCCGATGCGGTGCCGATGGCAGCACCGGCGGCCACATCCCACCAGTCGTGTTTCTTCCCGTAGACGCGGGACCACGCCACGTAGGCCGACACGGCATACGCCGG
>USCX01000043.1 GCA_900553285.1 uncultured Prevotella sp. | reverse complement strand
GGAAAAGCCGTTTTGTAGGCAATATGGAGCAGAAGGCCGCCGCCGGTCAGTCCCATCACGACGCCCACACCGTGCGAAACGGCATTGGCCCGTTCTTCGCCCTTGGTGAAGAATAGCCCCGTTTTGTTCCGTTTCATCGGATGTTTAACAGCTTATGCGTTTGCAGCGACAGTCGCCATTCGGGCCATTTCAGGCAGGCTTCGAGGGCTGCCTGCGTGTAGGCACGGTCTGTTTCTGCGTGGCCCGTGGCGCATGGCTGCAAGAAGCGGTGCCGGGCGGTCAGCCGGTTGTATATGCCGAGGTCCTGGCCCCGGTAGACGACTTTCAGCTCGTCGCATTCTGTCAGGACGGTCCGGGCGTCGGGCGCCATGCCGTCTTTGGGGGAGAGTGTTATCCAGTCTATTCCTGAGGGGACAGGGCGTGTGCCGTTGGTCTCTATGGCGATATATTTTCCCAAATCGTGTAGCCCGTTGGTGAGGGCGGAGTCCACGTACAGGGTGGGTTCGCCGCCCGTCAGCACCACGTGGCGGGCGGGAATGGCCCGGGCCTCTTCAAGCAGGTCTTCGAGGCTGCGCCATGTGCCGGCCCGGTGGTCTGTGTCACAAAAGGGGCAGGATAAATTGCAGCCTGAGAATCTGATGAAAAAAGAAGGCGTTCCGGTATAATATCCCTCACCTTGAAGGGAATAGAACGTTTCGTTTATTTTATACATCAGCTTATGGTTCCACTTGGTCGTAGCCGTCTTTCACGTAGATGGCTACGTTGCCTTCCGACTCTTGGAATCTGACTTTGTAGCAACCCGGAATCTGGTCACAGATCCAGCGGGCCAGGTTTTCGGCTGTGGGATTGAAGTCCACGACGTCGTTGACGTAAGCATGGTCGAGACGGCCGATGACGATGTCTTTGATTTTCTTGAAATCGATGACCATCCCGTCTTCGTTCAGACGGTCCGCGCAGCAATAGACGGTGACAATGGCATTGTGGCCGTGCAGGTTGTGGCATCGCGAGTCATAACTTGTCGTAAGGTGATGAGCCATAGCGATCTCCATGCGTTTGGATATGTAGTACATAAGTGCTGAATGATTATATTGACGCTCAATTTGACGACAAAGGTAGTAATTTTATGCGTGCGGGCCTGCTGTCATATCTTCTTTTTATCGCGTTGAGTGCAGACAGTTTGCACCCTGGACATTCCGTGTGGAACGGTACGGCCGGCGAGGCGCTTGTGCCGCGTTGTTTTCATGCGGCAAGGACGGAGCAGCCGCCTGATGGGAGGAAACAATCGCTGCGTTTGATTTTTTTATCGTAGTGTTTGCTGTTTTCAACGCTGCGATGGGCTTCCGGTCGGCAGATTTTGCCTACCTTTGCACCGATGAGCCGAATTCTATCCATAGATTACGGGCGCAAGCGCACGGGAATTGCCGTGACCGATCCGGCCCAAATCATAGCCACTGGCTTGACGACCGTCGCCACCGGAGAATTGATGAAGTTCCTGACGGAATATATGCGGCGGGAACCGGTGGAGCGCGTCGTGTTGGGACTGCCCACACAGACGGATGGAAGTCCGTCTGAAAACCAGCCGCGTGTCCGTTCGTTCGCAGGCCAGTTCCGTAAGGCTTTTCCCGGAGTCCCGCTTGATTTCTACGACGAGCGTTTCACGTCGGTGCTGGCTCATCAGGCTATGCTCGACGGAGGGTTGCGCCGTATGGAGCGGAGGAACAAAGCCCTTGTCGATGAAATTAGTGCCACCATTCTGTTGCAGTCTTACATGGAGGCGCGGCGAATACGAAATAAACGCATATAATTATGATATTGCCGATTTACACTTACGGTCAGCCCGTTTTGCGCAAGCAAGCCCGGGACATCACGTCCGATTATCCTGAGCTGTCGTCCCTTATTGCGAACATGTTTGAAACCCTGACGGCTTCCGAAGGCGTGGGCTTGGCTGCGCCGCAAATAGGGTTGGACATCCGTCTTGTGGTTATTGATTTGAGCGATCTCGCGGCCGACGATCCGCAGTACAAGGACTTCCGCCGTGCGTATGTTAACCCGAGGATCGTAGAGGTGGACGGTAGCGAGACGGATGTGATGGAAGAAGGCTGCCTCAGCCTGCCTGGCATTCACGAACCCGTGCGTCGTCCCAAGCGCATCCGCGTCAGTTATCTTGATGAGCAGTTCCAGCCGCATGAGGAGTGGGCCGAGGGCTTTTTGGCCCGCGTCATGCAGCATGAGTTCGACCACCTTGATGGTCACATGTTCATTGATCGTATTTCGCCACTCCGCCGCCAGATGGTCCAAGGCAAGCTTAAAGCGATGCTCAAGGGAAACATCCGTTGCGGATACAAAGTCAAGACAGCCAGAAAGTAAATCCTTTTTTTCATAGTGCGTAAGGTTCTGCTGCTGCTCTTCCTGTGCCCTTTTCTTATGAGGGCGCAGGTGAATACGGACCACATGATGCGCATGGGGCGCAACTCGCTTTTTTATGCCGAGTACGTTCTGTCGATTCGCTATTTCAATCAGGTGATTTCCGCCAAGCCTTTTTTGTCAGAACCTTACTACTACCGGGCTGTCGCCAAGTTTTATTTGGAGGATTATTGGGGCGCAGAAGCCGACTGTTCGGCTTCGATTGAACGTAATCCGTTCGTTACGGATGTTTATCAGTTGCGGGGTTTGTGTCGCATCAAACTCGGTCGTTTTGCCGATGCCGTGGCAGACTACGATCACGCTCTCGAAGAAGAGCCCGACGACCAGTCCATGTGGTATAACCGCGCCTTGTGCCACTTGGAGCTGAAAGCGTATGACAAGGCCGACGCCGAACTTGACACGATGCTTCATAAATGGCCGAAACAGGCGAAGATTTATGGCATAAAGGCTCAGGTGGCCTTCGAGCGGAAAGACACGATTGCCGGAGAGAAGTGGCTCGACCGTCTGTTGGCTATTGACCGTCGCGATGCGGCGGCATGGTCGAACAAGGGGCTGCTCACCCTTCGTCGCGGTGAGTACGCTTTGGCCGACTCCTGCCTGACTGAGGCCGTCAATCTTGAACCCCGCAATGCGCTCAACTACCTCAATCGTGCGCTGGCGCGCTACAACTTAAATCAGTTCAGCGGTACGCTGGCTGACTACGACAAGGCCATCGAACTGGCCCCCAACAGCTTCTTGGCTCACTACAACCGTGGTCTGCTGCGGGCTCAGGTGGGCGACGATAATCGTGCCATTCAAGATTTCGACTTTGTGATCGAACGTGAACCCGACAACATTCTTGCCATTTACAACCGTGCGATTCTCCGGGAGAAGACGGGAGATTTCCGAGGCGCCATCCGCGACTATTCCCGCCTTCTGAAGGCTTATCCCCATTTCGCATACGGTCTCGTTGCCCGTGCCCGTTGCCGTCGTAAGATAGGGGATACACAGGGAGCCACCGCTGACGAGCGCCGCCTGCTTGTCATGCAGCTCGACGAGAGCTATGGCCGGCCGAAGCGGGGCAAGATAAAGAAGGTGCGTAAGCGTAGTGAAGAGAATTTGGATGAGTATAACAGCCTGGTCGTTGAAGACAACGACACGTTGCGTGTTTACGACGACAAATACAGGGGTGAAGTGCAGAATCAACGCGTTGAAAATCAATACATGCCTCTTTTTGCGTTGACGTTCAACTTCAAGCCTGACGATGTCCGCACGATGGGAGCTTATATGCCTGAGGTCGAGCGCCTCAACAGCCGTCGGATTGTCGGGCGTCGTGTGGCTCTGACCTCGGACGAGGGATCGGTAGACGAGGTGGGGATGAAAACTTATTTTGCACAGATAGACCAGCTCACGGAACAGATCAAGAAGAGCGCGAAGCCTTCGGCCGACTTGCTGATGCTGCGGGCTGTGACGTATTATTCCGTGCGCGATTTCAACACGGCCCTGGCCGATTTGAACAGCGTCCTTGCGATCGACTCGACCCGTCTTGATGCTCTGTTGCAGCGGGCGAGCATAGAATTCCGCAAAGTGCAGGCCGAGGCGTCAGCGGAGTCTGCCGAGCCGGATTATTCGACCGTATTGGATGAACTCGACGCTGCTTTGCGCCGTTCTCCTGACAATCCGGTGTTGTATTACAACCGCGCCTGCGTTTGGGCAGCAATGAGAAATTATCAGCGGGCTCTTTCGGACTACGGGCAGGCCATACGGTTGAATCCGGCCTTTGCGGAGGCTTACTATAACCGTGGGTTGACCTATATGCACATCCACAATGAAGAAAAGGGGCGTAGCGATTTAAGCAAGGCCGGCGAACTTGGCCTGTATCAGGCCTATTCCTTATTGAAGCAGAGCCAGAAAGAAAAATAAGCCGTATCGGGGGCGTAACAGCCCGTTTCCCCGATACGGCCTTCGCTTTATGCAAAATTGCGCGCTGCGTCCAGAATAGTCTCGCCCAAGGTCGGGTGAGCATGCACAATCCCGCGTAAGTCGTTGACGGTGGCGTCAAACTGCATGAGTGCCGTGATTTCCTGGATGAGGTCGGCCGCATGGGCTCCCAGGATGTGGCATCCGAGGATGCCGCCGTCCGAATCGGCCAGGAGTTTCACCATCCCGTCCGGTTCGCCCATGGCCAGCGCTTTTCCGTTCGCACGGAAAAAGGCCTTGCCAGTTTTGAAGGCTATGTGCTGTTGCTGTGCTTTCTCTTCCGTCAAGCCGACAGTGGCTACTTCCGGTGAGGTGAACACAGCCGCCGGCATGACGTCGAGTTGGAGGGTGTCGACTTTTCCCCGTAGGTGATTGAGGGCGCGTTCGCCTTGGAAAGTGGCCGCGTGAGCCAGCTGGCAAATCCCGTTGACGTCGCCTATGGCATAGACGCCCTCAACGTTGGTCTGCATGTTCCCGTTGACAGAGATTCCTTTCTGAGTGTAGTCTATGCCGGCTGCCTCCAAGTGGAGGGAGGCATAATTGGGCATCCGGCCAACGGCCACGAGGACCTTGTCGGCCGCGTACTCTTTTTGCGTCATGCCTTTAAGCGTGCATCTGACGGTCAGGCCGCTCTCGGCATGGGCGCAAATTTCGTCCACCCGTGCTTGTGTAACAATGTCCAGTCCCTTTTTTTTCAGTGTGGAACGAAGGCGTTTGGCTATGTCGCTGTCAAATCCCGGCAGGATTTCCTTGCAGAATTCAAGCACGGTCACCTGGCTGCCCAGAGAGTGGAAAATATGGGCGAACTCCATGCCGATGACTCCTCCGCCGACGATACATAACCGCTGCGGAATGCAGTCGGTTTGCAGCATTTCTGTGGATGAAACCACTCCGGGCAGGTCTGTGCCAGGAATTGCCAATGGCCGGGCGACGGAGCCCGTTGCGATGATGATGTGTGGGGCAGAGAAGAGCGTGTTGTCCTGCGGAGCTTGCTTCCCGTCGTTGGGAATGACACGGATTGTGTGGGCGTCGACAAAGGAAGCCGTTCCGCGCACGACAGTCACTGCGCTGCGTTGAAGCAACGCAGTGATATTTTCTCTTAGCGCACTGACTGTTTCGTCTTTACGTGCAATTATTTTCTTTATGTCGGCCAGTGCTTCCCCTGTGATGATTCCAAACGAGGCCGCCTCCGCGATGTGGTTCATCACTTCGGCGCTACGGCAGAAGCACTTTGTCGGGATACAGCCTACGTTCAGACACGTGCCGCCGATACGCCCTTTCTCGATGAGGATCGTAGTCAGTCCTTCCCGGGCTGCCCGGAGGGCTGTTTCATAGCCGCCGGGACCTGCCCCGATGATAATGAGATCCGCGTATTTCATGGCTGTTCATAGTCTTTGTACGTAAAGTGGGGGGCTTTGACCGCCTTGACGTCGTCGAGCCGACCGACGGGCGTTTCATGGGGAGCCGTGCGCAAAAGGTCGGGAGTGGCCTGTGCTTCGTGTGCGATGCGTTTCATGACGTCGATGAAGGCATCCAGCGTTTCCTTGCTCTCCGTTTCGGTCGGCTCAATCATCATGGCTTCGTGGAAAAGGAGCGGGAAATAAATGGTCGGGGCGTGGAAACCGTAGTCGAGCAGGCGTTTGGCCACATCGAGTGTGCGGATGTGTGACGGGTCGTTGTGCGGACCGCCGTATTCAGGCCGGAGCCCGTTGAAAACAAACTCATGCTTACATATTCCGCCGATGGGAAGTTCATAGTAGTCCTTCAACGCTTCTTTTATGTAGTTCGCGTTGAGTACGGAGAGTTTGCCGACGTCCGCGAGATGGTTCTTCCCGATGGAGAGCAGGTAGGAGTAGGCTCGTATGAGTATGGCGTAATTCCCGCAGAAAGAGGATATTTGCCCTATTGCATTCTTGTTTTCATTGAGCGTGAATGTTCCGTCTTCGCACTTTACTACTTGCGGATTGGGCAGTAAATCTTCGAGGCCTTTCCGCACTCCGACGGGACCTGCTCCCGGTCCGCCGCCGCCATGGGGCGTCGAAAAGGTTTTGTGCAGGTTGATGTGCATCACGTCGAACCCCATGTCGCCCGGTCGGCAGACGCCTAACATGGGGTTGAGGTTCGCCCCGTCGTAGTACATCAGACCGCCGCATTCGTGAACGAGGCGGGCGATTTCGGGAATGTCGTGTTCGAAAATACCCAGTGTGTTGGGGTTGGTCATCATCATGCCGGAGATGTCGTCGCCCAATAAGGGACGGAGAGCATCAACGTCAATGGTTCCGTCGGGGCGGCTTTTCACTTCTACGACCTGCAAGCCGCAGACGGCGGCCGAAGCGGGGTTGGTGCCGTGGGCGGAGTCGGGAATGATGACCTTGGTCCGCTTCTTGTCTCCCCGTTTGTCGTGGTAGGCGCGGATAATCATCAGTCCTGTAAGTTCACCGTGCGCGCCGGCGTAGGGATTGAGTGTGAAAGCGCTCATGCCAGCGATTTCGGCCAGCAGGTGTTGCAGGTTATAGTACAGTTCCAGCGCGCCTTGCGCACTTTCTGCTGGTTGTGCGGGATGAAGCCGGGCGAAGGCTGGTTGTGCTGCCATTTCGTCGTTCAGCTTCGGATTGTATTTCATGGTGCAGCTGCCGAGAGGATAAAATCCCGTGTCGACACCAAAGTTATTGTTACTCATGTTGGTATAGTGCCGGACGACGGTCAGTTCGTCGGCTTCGGGCAGTCTGGCGGGCTTCTCGCGCAGTAGGTGGGCGGGCAGTTCTTTGCGTAGGGGGTGCTCAGGTACTTCGGCGGCGGGTAACGAATATCCGACGCGGCCCGGGTGTGACAGCTCGAAGATGAGTTTGCTGTAATATGTGTGGTTCATCGTTTTATCGGTTAAGCATGTGACGTGACAAGGTCGATGAGCTTGTCCAGCTCAGCCTTGGTGCGGCGTTCCGTGACGGCGAATGATATGGCATCAGGATGGTTCTCAACCGGAACGCCAGCCAGCATCCCCTTGCTTGCGCAATGGTGGCGCAAAGCCGCTACATCGCCGTCGTAGCGCAGACAGAATTCTTCAAGAAAGGGGCCTTCGTATAGCGGGGTGAAGTGCCCCGTGGCACAGAGATTGTCACGGAGATAGCAGGCGTTGCTGTGTGAAAGTTCGTTGACCTCTTGTAAGCCTTTGAATCCCATCAGCGAAAGGTAAGCGGCAACGTAAAGACACATGATGCCTTGGCTCGTACAGATGTTGGACGTGGCCTTTTCGCGCCGAATGTGCTGTTCGCGGGCTTGAAGGGTGAGCACAAAGGCCCGTCGGCCGTTGGCGTCGACCGTTCCGCCGACAAGGCGGCCCGGCATTTTGCGTACCAGCGCTTTCGTTGTGCACAAGTAGCCGATGTAGGGACCTCCGTAGTTCATCGGTAAGCCTAATGACTGGGCTTCACCGCACGCAATGTCCGCGCCCCATTCTCCGGGCGACCGCAGTACGCCGAGGGCTGATGCCCGGCTGTTGATGACGAACAATGACTTGTGGGCGTGACAAAGGTCGGCCATGCCGGTGAAGTCTTCGATAATTCCGTAATAGTTGGGCTGGGCCACGATGACGCCCGCCACGTCGTCCGTAGATAGCTTGGCTTCGAGGTCCTTGCGATCCGTCGTGCCGTCCGCCGCGTTGACGATGTCAACCTGTACGCCGTGGTAGCGCGCATAGGTGAGGACTACGCGCCGGATGCGTGGGGGGACGGTGGCGGAGATGAGGACACGGCGGCGCTTTTTTGCCGCAGCCACAGTCATGAGCATGGCCTCGGCGGTAGCTGTTGTCCCGTCATACATGCTGGCGTTCGATACGTCCATTCCCGTCAGTTCGGCCATCATGCTTTGAAACTCAAAGATATATTGCAGTGTGCCCTGCGATATCTCGGCCTGATAGGGCGTGTAGGATGTCTGGAATTCAGAACGGGAGGCTATGGCTGCCACGACGCTTGGCGCGTAGTGGTCGTAGACGCCATCGCCGGCGAAACAGACGAGAGGTTGATTCTGCTGGCTCAGATGTGCGAAGTGGCGGCGCACTTCTTCTTCCGATTTTGCGCAAGGCAGGTCGACGTCCTTTCTTAGTTTGAGGGCATCCGGCACTTCGGCATAGAGGTCGTCCAGACTGTTCACACCTATGGCGGCGAGCATCGTCTGGATGTCGGAGTCCGTGTGGGGTAAGAATTTGTGTGTCATAGTAGATGTGAGGTTTTCGCAGTAGGCTTGTCCGCATGAGGGCTGCGCCGGATGGTGATTCCGGTCCGGGGAACAAGTGCCACGGTTGCGCGCTCTCATGCGGACAAGCGGGAACTTCCGGTAAATCAGCCTTGGCAGCTGGCTTCGTAGTCTTTGGCGTTCATAAGATTGTCTAACTCAGAAGGGTCGGTGAGCTTGACTTTCACAATCCAGTTTGCGAAGGCGTCGGCGTTGATGAGCTCGGGTTCGTCCTCCAAGTCTTCGTTCACGCTGTCGACCGTTCCGCTTACGGGCGCAATGAGGTCGCTTGCGGCCTTTACGCTCTCTACGGCGCCGAATTCGCAGCCAGCGGTCAGTTCGTCGCCGGGTTCCGGCATGTCGACGTAAACCACGTTGCCCAGTTGTTCCTGTGCGTAGTCCGTTATTCCGATGAAAGCGAATTCACCGTCGATGCGGACGTATTCGTGCGAGGGTGAATAGTATAAACCTTCTATTACTTTTGCCATAGTCGTTAAGTTTTATAAGTGGATGGATAAGTTTATTTCTTGTAGTTCTTGTCGTAAAAACGTTTCTTGGTGATGATGCCGTCATGGCGTTTTTTATGGATGAGGACCTGGACCGGTGTGCCGATTGCGGCATGACTGGCGTCGACAAGTGCCATGCATACGCTTTTTCCCGTCGAGATGGATTGGTAGCCCGTGGTGACCGTACCGATTTCTTCGTCCCCGTCGTAAACTGCGTAGCCGTGGCGTGGAATGGCTTTGTCGGCCAGCTCGATACCGACGATTTTGCGTTTCAAACCGTCTGCTTTTTGTTGAAGGATGGCGTCCCGCCCGATGAAATCGTTCTTGCCGGTTTTCACGAAAATGCCCAAGCCGGCTTCAAGGGGGGATATGTCGGCACTCAGTTCGTCTCCATAGAGTGGAAGGCCGACTTCAAAGCGGAGCGTGTCGCGGCAGCCTAATCCGCAGGGCTTGGACTGGCCGCTGGACATGAGCCTGTCCCACATGTCGACGGTGACGGCCGGCGAGGCGTAGATTTCGAAACCGTCTTCGCCTGTGTAGCCTGTGCGGCTGATGAGAATGTCTTTTCCGTCGAACTCGGATCGCTTAAAAGTGCAGAATGCCAATTCGCTGCATGGAAAGCCGAGGCACGTTTCGACCACATGCTCGGATGTGGGGCCCTGAATGGCTAATTGGCCGTAATCATCACTTTTGTTTTCAAGCGTAATGTTGAATGTGTCAGCATGTTGTTTCATCCATTCGTAGTCTTTGCCTATGTTGGATGCGTTCACGACGAGAAGAAAACTTTGGCTGTTGAGTTTGTAAACGAGGAGGTCGTCGACGGTTCCCCCGTTGGGATAAAGCATGAGGCCATAGAAGATTTTGCCGTCGGGCGCTTGGCTGATGTCGTTCGTGAAGATATGTTGGACGTAACGTTCGGCGTCTGGCCCGGAGACGAAGATCTCACCCATGTGCGACACATCGAAAACGCCACAGGCGTGCCGCACAGCGTTGTGTTCGTCGATGATGTTGGTGTACTGAATCGGCATGTCGAAACCTCCGAAAGGGCTGATTAGTGCCCCGAGGGCTTTGTGCCGTTCGTACAAGCAGGTTTTTTTGTTTTCCATGATGTATTTATTATAAAGGTGTGGGTTACGAGCGGTTGAGCAGCAGGGTGATCAGGTCGTCGGCCTGGAAATGGCGGATGAAGCGTTCCGGGGGCGTGTCGGCGATGGCCTGCCGGATGGCGGCTTCGTTGAGCACTGTGCCTGCGAGGGCCGCTTGGAGGGGGGCAAGGCCGGTGAGGGCGAAGAAGTCGCCGGTGAAGTCCACCGCCCGGATGCGTCCGTGGAAAGTCCGGACGCGGGCCTCGACCGTGCCGCAATGTTCCACACGCAGGGCGTGCACAAAGTCGCAGGCGGGGTTGGCACCTTGCAGGAAGGAGGGCGCGCGGTAGGTTCGCTCAATTTCGTGGATATTCCCGTCGTCGGCAGGGGTCAACTGCACGCAGTGGTCGCAAAGGTGGTTGCGGACATGATGCTTGAAGGACTCGATGTCCATGCTGAGGTAGTCTTTGAGCAAACCGATGCGGGCCGGCACGCTCGCCACTCCCTTTGTGTGCAGCTTGTCGGTGCTGGGCGTCAGGCAACCCGCCATGTTGGCCATGTCGGTGTCGAAGAGCATGGTGCCATGGACGATGCTGTGAGCGGCGTGGCGGTAGAACGCCGTGCCGCTCACCTTATGCCCGTCGACCATGACGTCATTGCGTCCCGACGCCTTTGCAGGCACGCCCAATGCGCGCAGGGCGGGAACAACCCGGCCGAGATATCGGGCGAAGGCTCCGGCCACGTCGTCCCCCGGACTGACCACGCTGAACATGACATTTCCCATGTCGGCGTAGATGGCGCCCCCGCCGCTTTTGCGACGGCAGACATCCACGCCGTGCTGGCGGCAATAGGCCGTGTTGACTTCGCTCTCGACGGACTGGTTACGGCCGACGACCACGGTCGGATCCACTTGCCACATGAAGAAA
>USCX01000042.1 GCA_900553285.1 uncultured Prevotella sp. | reverse complement strand
CGTGTGGTCGCCGTCGCCTATGTCTTCGGAAAAAGCCAAATCGATTAACCGATCGTTAAGTTCATCAACACTGTACATGGGTGAAATGGTTTGAATTATACGTAAGTTAGGCACAAAAGTACGTCTTTTTCGTCAAAAAGAGTGCTACATGGAGCAAAAAGCCAGTGATGACGTTGTATCTTTGCATGGCTGCGGTCTCCGGTAAGGGGGAGGAGGTGTTTCCCGGCCTGTGAGAGACCGCCTTACCTGTTTGCGGAAAGATGTAGACACACCTAATAATATATGAAAACTCTTCTTCTCGTTGTCGGGCGCACGACCGACGCTCGCCTTGACGCCCTCATTGAGGAATATGTCTCGCGGATTAAGCATTATGTTCCGTTTGAGGTGCAAGTGATTCCGGAATTGAAGAACACGAAAGCCCTCAGCCTTGATCAGCAAAAGGTCAGGGAGGGCAGCGCTATTCTGAAGCAGTTTGCGGCTGGCGATTGTGTGGTCCTGCTCGACGAGAGCGGACGCGAATTCCGTTCAGTTGATTTTGCTTCCTATCTGACCCAAAAGCAGCTCAGTGGAATAAAAAGGCTCGTTTTCGTCGTGGGTGGTCCGTATGGCTTTTCGCCCGAAGTTTATGGAGTGGCCCGTGAACGTGTTTCGCTGTCCCGCATGACTTTCTCGCATCAGATGATCCGTCTTCTGTTTGTCGAACAGATTTATCGTGCGATGACCATTATTAAAGGAGAGCCCTATCATCATGAGTAGAGTTGCGGGGCTGTTCCTCTTCGTCCTTTTCTTTGCCGTCATCGGTCTCAGCGGACAGACGGGACGGTTCAGGGTGATGGCGTGGAATGTGGAGAATCTGTTCGACACGTGCCACGATGCGGGCTTCGACGACAGGGAGTTTCTTCCGCAGTCTGAACGCAAGTGGAACGGCCCGCGCTATTGGCGAAAGCTGAAAATGGTGAGCCGCACAATTGCCGCGGTCGGCGAGACAAGTCCGCCCGAGCTGGTCGCCCTTTGCGAAGTGGAAAACGACAGTGTCCTTACGCACCTCACCCGTCGTGGTCTGTTGAGGCGTTTGGGCTATGACTATGTAATGACGTCGGGACACGACCCGCGCGGAATAGACGTGGCACTTCTCTACCAGCCTCTTCGCTTCCGCCTGCTTGCGGACAGTTCGGTCAGCCTTTCGGATGGCAGCGGGAAACATCCTTTGCGCGATGCGTTGCACGTCGTGGGGCTTGTTCCGAGTTTGGATACCTTAGATGTTTTCGTGTGTCACTTGCCCAGTCAGTCGGGAGGCGGGTCGTCGCATTTCTACCGGCGTTATGCGGCACGACGTCTGCGCGAATATATTGACAGCGTGATAACCGTCCGCAGGATTCCACGTGTAATGGTATTGGGAGATTTCAATGAAGAAGAACGCGGCCCGATTCTCAGTCGCGAACTGGGCGTGCGGGTTCCGGACTCAAAAGAAGAAATGAAGGACCCGAAGTCTCTTTATCTGATTAGTGGGCAGCTTCGGGCTCGGTCCGGTGCCCGGGGGACGTATAAGTTTCAGGGCGAGTGGTTACAACTTGACCACGTGATAGTAAGCGGGGCGTTACTTCAACCGTCCTGTCGTTTTTATTGTGAGCCGTCTTCCTGTAAGATAGCCGTCTTTCCTTTCTTGGTCCGGCCGGACGAAACACGAGGTGGCGTGCGTCCGTGGCGGACGTGGCAGGGGCCTTATTATGCCGGAGGGACGAGTGACCATTTGCCTCTGTTTGTGGATTTTTATTTGCGGGACTGAGGTCGTGTCTGGCATCTTTTTTGCAGCGTAGGCAGACGAAAAAACACTAAAACAATACGACTTATGGCATTCATAGATTACTACAAGATAATGGGTATTCCCAAGGACACGCCGCAGCAGGATATACGTGCAGCCTACAAGCGACGGGCTAAGCAGTTTCACCCTGACCTTCATCCGGACGACCCTAAGGCGAAAGCCAAGTTTCAAGCCTTGAATGAGGCCTACGATGTTTTGAACGATCCGGAAAAGCGCAAGCGTTATGATCAGTACGGCGAAAATTGGAAAGAGGCAGATGCGTTTGAAGCCGCGAACAGTCGGGGAGATCATCAAAGTGATGGTTTCGGCTTTGATTTCGAGCAGTTCAATGGCCGCAGTGGCTTTTCAGATTTCTTCGAGGAGCTTTTTGGCGGGCGTCGGAATGGTGGCAGCCGTTTTTCCGGTTTTGCCTCGTCGGGAGCTCCCAGCAACGCGAATATAAACGCAACGGTGGACATAGACATGTATACAGCCCTTCTTGGCGGCGACATCATCTTGCAGACACGCAGCGGGAAGTTGAAGTTGCGCGTAAAGCCTTGTACGCAGAATGGTTCGAAAGTGCGTCTTCGCGGCAAGGGTTACGACAAAGGCGATGGTACGTATGGAGACTTGATTTTGACGTATAACGTGAAACTGCCTGCCACTTTGACAGCGCGTCAACGCGATTTGCTCGAAGAGATGCGTCAGAGCGGCCATAGCAATTAATGTATGTGATAGGTCTCGTCAGAAAGAACGTGGAAAACGGACTGGGCATTGTGGGATATGCGCCTGTCCGTTTTTTTGTGTTTGCGATTTTCTACGCCATAGTCAAGAAGATGGAAAAGATGTCGTTTGTTCTTCCTTCTCTATTGTACACAGCGGACGGCGTGCCCATGATTGTCAGTCCGGAGTGGCTTAAAATCGGATAATTGGGTCGGAATGAATACTGAGCGACGGGGTAAAAAGGGAATTAGAGGCTTTTCATTTGCACGAACAAGAATGATTAATTATATTTGCCAAAAATCGCGTTTTTACTTCGCGGAGTAACAAAAGTTGTACATACGAAATCTAATTGTTTATGTTGAGAATTGCGGTTCAGTCAAAAGGACGTTTATATGAGGATACAATGGCACTGTTGGCTGAGGCTGATGTGAAAGTACCTTCATCACGCCGGACGCTTCTAGTGGGGGCTAAAAATTTTCCTGTCGAAATCTTGTATTTGCGAGATGACGACATACCTTGTACAGTGGCAGACGGTGTGGCCGATGTGGGAGTGGTAGGACTTAATGAATTGAAGGAATGCCGCGCTGAGGCTGACATAATCTGCAAATTGGGTTTTGGTGCCTGCCGTTTGTCTTTGGCTGTTCCCAAAGAGGTTGATTATTCAGGTGTCCAATGGTTCGAAGGCCGTCGGATAGCTACATCTTATCCTAATATCTTATCGGATTTTCTGAAAGAGAAGCACATTAATGCAGAAGTTCATGTAATTACCGGATCGGTAGAAGTATCAACGAGTATAGGGCTGGCTGATGCTATTTTTGATATCGTAAGTTCCGGGTCTACTCTTGTCAGCAATAACCTCAAAGAGGTAGAAGTGGTGATGGAGAGTGAAGCTGTGCTTATAGCCCATCCTCAAATGAGTGGTTATAAGCGCGATATTCTGAAAGAACTCTTGTTTCGCATGGAGGCCGTGAGAAACGCTGAGGGGAAAAAGTATGTCTTGATGAATGTGCCTAAGAATTGTGTAGAAAAGATATTGTCTGTTTTACCTGGCATCAAGAGTCCGACTGTTATGCCTCTGGCTGATGACGCGTGGTGTAGTGTGCATACCGTGCTCGACGAAGAGCGTTTCTGGGAGATTATCGGCCAACTGAAAGAGAATGGCGCGCAAGGTATTTTGGTCATACCGATTGAGAAAATGATTATTTGATGGAATGATGAGAGTCGTTAAGTATCCTGACGTATCAACTTGGGAATCGCTGTTGAAGCGTCCCGTACAAGATATGATGTCTTTGTTGGATGTGGTCCGCCCGATTTATGCAAGAATCAAAGCTGATGGCGACAAAGCATTGTATGATTATGAAGAACAGTTCGACCATGTAAGTTTGAAGGAGTTGTCTGTACCCGAAGATGAGATACAGCGTTCAGCACAGCGAATAGCCCCGGAGTTGCGTGAGGCAATAGATTTGGCTTATCGGAATATCTATGCTTTTCATGAGGCGCAGAAGTTCAGTCCTGTGCAGGTAGAGGTTTGTCCCGGTGTGGTATGCGAACAGCGGGCTGTACCTATCGAGCGCGTAGGACTGTATATCCCAGGAGGGACTGCGCCTTTGTTTTCGACTGTATTGATGTTGGCAGTTCCTGCCCAAATCGCAGGTTGTCGTGAAGTCGTTGTGACGACACCTCCCAATAAGGATGGAACCGTGCATCCAGCTATTCTTTATGCTGCGATGAAGGCCGGGGTGAAAAGCATCTTTACGGTGGGCGGTGCACAAGCGATAGCTGCGATGTCGGTAGGAACCCAGAGCATTCCCAAGGTTGATAAAATTTTTGGTCCAGGCAATCAATATGTCATGGCTGCCAAGCAGTTGGTGACGCTGTACGATACGGCCATCGATCTGCCGGCAGGGCCAAGTGAGGTTGAGGTCATGGCCGACGAGACCTGTAATCCCGCGTTCGTGGCCGCTGATTTATTAAGTCAGGCCGAGCATGGCACAGACAGCCAGGCGGTACTTGTAACTACATGCGAGGAGGTTGTAGATGCAGTACAGGCGGAAGTGGAAAAACAACTTCTTCTTCTTCCTCGTGCGGAAATGGCGAGGAAGTCATTAGACCATAGTCTTCTGATTCTAGTAAAGGATAAGGAAGAGGCAATAGCGATGACAAATGCCTATGCGCCGGAGCATCTTATCCTTGCTGTGAAGGATTACAATAAGATAAAGTCGCAGATTGTCCATGCGGGTTCCGTTTTCTTGGGGAATTGGAGTTGTGAAAGTGCGGGCGACTACGCGTCGGGCACAAACCATACTCTACCCACCAAAGGGTATGCGCGTGCGTATAGCGGATTGTGTCTGGACAGTTTTATGCGTAAGATGACATTTCAGGAGATAACGCCAGAAGGTATTCGCCAGATAGGTCCTGCCGTAGAACAGATGGCGGCGGCTGAATGTCTTGACGCTCATCGTAACGCGATGGCTTTGCGCCGGAACAGTTTGTAGAGGAAGGGAGAAACGATGATGAAAGATTTGAAACAGTTGGTTCGTCCGAATATCTGGTCGCTTGCCCCTTATAGTTCTGCGCGTGATGAATATAAGGGACATGCCGCGCATGTTTTTCTTGACGCGAACGAAAGTCCGTACAACCCGCCTTACAATCGCTATCCCGATCCTATGCAGACCGAGCTGAAAGAGCTGGTGTCTAAGGTGAAAGGAATACCCGTAAACAATATATTTGTTGGCAATGGCAGTGACGAAGCGATAGATTTGGTTTATCGTGTATTTTGTGTGCCGGGGAGGGATAATGTAGTTGCGATAGAGCCCACTTATGGTATGTATGCCGTTTGTGCGGCGATAAATGACGTAGAATACCGTCGTGTGTTGCTTGACGAACAATTTAATTTTTCTGCCAATAAGCTTTTGGAAGTGACGAATGCGCGTACGAAGGCAATTTTTCTATGTTCTCCCAACAATCCGACCGGAAACGATCTCAATCGCGAAGAAATGATTTCGTTGGTCCGTCGTTTTGATGGAATTGTGGTAGTCGATGAGGCTTATGCTGATTTTTCCTCTCAGCCTTCCCTGCGTTCGGACATATCGGCCTATTCAAATTTAATTGTGCTCAACACGCTGTCTAAGGCATGGGGCAGCGCAGGCATTCGTATGGGATTAGCGTATGCTTCGTCAGAAATAATAGCGTTCTTTAATAAGGTGAAATATCCTTACAATGTAAGTACGCTGACGCAAGAAAAAGCATGTGAAATACTGCGGCGTCAATACGATGTGCTCCAATGGATTAACACCACAAAACAGGAGCGTAGCCGTGTGATGGAAGCCGTAATCCAGTTGCCGATTTGTGAAAAGGTCTATCCAACGAGTGCGAATTTCTTTTTAGCCCGCATGGTCGACGCACAGGCTATTTATGATTACCTGGTGAGGTGTGGAATTATCGTACGCAACCGCTCGCGTGTGACCTTGTGCGGGAATTGTCTGCGCATCACGGTAGGCAGTAAGAGTGAAAACGTAGAACTCCTTTCCGCTTTGCGAAAATATCAGCCGAAATGAAGAAACTGCTTTTTATAGACCGCGACGGAACGCTTATCCGTGAGCCGGAGGATGAACAGATAGATTCTTTTGACAAATTGGCTTTCCTTCCAGACGTATTTTACTCCCTGCGTCGTATACGGCAATTGACGGATTACGAGTTCGTCATGGTGAGTAATCAAGACGGCTTGGGGACAGCCTCTTTTCCCGAAGAAACTTTTTGGCCCGTACAGAATTTTATCTTACAGACGCTGGCAGGTGAGGGCATAACGTTCAGTGCAGTTCATATAGACCGCCATTTTCCGGACGACAATGCGCCTACGCGTAAACCTGGGACAGCGATGTTGACTTCTTATATGGACGGAAGTTATGATCTGGCTCACAGTTATGTCATTGGAGACCGCGAAACCGACGCGCAGTTGGCCCGTAATTTGGGATGTCGGTCGATACTGCTGAGAAACGGAGTGACTTGGCGTGATGTGGCCTCGTGCATTATCGGTGGTGAGCGTACGGCCGAAGTGCATCGGGTCACACGAGAGACGGACGTGTTTGTTCGTATCGGCTTAGAGGGAAAGGGAATATGCCAAGTGAATACGGGGCTTCATTTCTTCGACCACATGCTTGAACAGTTGGCCCATCATGGTGCGATGGATGTTGAAATCAAGGTGAATGGTGACCTTGCGGTGGATGAGCACCATACGATGGAAGATACGGCAATTGTCCTGGGTGAATGTATATCCCGGTGTTTGGGCGATAAACGAGGCATCCGCCGATATGGTTTCGTGTTGCCCATGGACGATAGTCTTTGTCAAGTCGCGATTGATTTTGGCGGTCGGCCGTGGCTTGTTTGGAATGTAGATTTCCAGCGTGAACGTATAGGGGATGTTCCTACAGAGATGTTTTATCATTTCTTCAAGAGTTTCAGCGATGCCGCAAAGATAAATCTGAACATCAGGGCCGAAGGTCAGAACGAACACCACAAAATAGAGGCGGTCTTTAAGGCTTTTGCCCGTGCCATGAGGATGGCGGTCGAGCAGGATTTCGATCATTTTGTTTTGCCTTCGAGCAAGGGTAGTTTATGAGGGCGCTCCTTCCTTTCGTAGTGGCCGCGTGTCTGGTGGCATCGTGGTTTGTTCAGTCTTGTGAAAAGTTGGATTTGCCCGATGAAACGGGAACGTTGAATCCGGATACGGTTTCAGGGGATTCTACCGACAAAGATTGGTCAGACCCGGATTGGGGTGGAGATACACTGTCTGTGGCAGCAGCCAAATTGCGCATGGGCGAATATGTGGGCGTGAAAGGCTATCTGGTGGGATACATCAAAGGTAGCCAGCTAAGCCAAAGCGTATTCGGCTTGCCTGGTACGTCGGCAAATACGAATATGCTGATTGCTGATGCTCCTGATGTGACCGAGCCTGCGCTTTGCATGCCGGTTTTGTTGGAGCCGGAGAAGATCAGGCCGATGATTAATTTGTATGACCATCCTGAGTATTACCAGTGTCCTGTCTATGTGGAAGGCATGGTGACTACCTATTTTACGGTGTCGGGTATTCGTGAAGTAGACAACCTTATCCTTTGGGACAAGACCGAAGCGGCCTTGCCTGATGTTTCGGTCGATCTGCCAGGGCTGGACAGTGATACGCAGCATGTCGACGGCGGGCGCGGCATGATTGTATGCAAAATTATCGGAAGGAGGGAGGGGAATTTCCGATAGAAAGTTGTACTTTCGCACCACACTCAACGTTTAATAAAAATATGGAAATAGAAGGAAAAATCATCGCAGTCCTGCCCGCGCGTGGCGGTACGTCTGCCCGAACGGGCGCAGCGTGGAAATCGCAGGAGTTTGTCATAGAAACCTTTGACCAGTATCCCAGAAAATGTATGTTCAGAGTGTTTGGTGAGGATCGCCTCAATCAGATGAACATCCAGTTGGGCGAGGTGTTGCGCGTGTCGTTTGATATAGACGCGCATGAATATAATGGCCGTTGGTATAACGATGTATCAGCTTGGCGTGTAGATCGCAATTTGTCTTCGGCGCCGGGAAGCCAACCCCCGTCAGCCGCAACAATCCCGGCGTCGGGAGCATCGGCTGGTTCTTCCGCGACTCCTTTGACCGGCGGGACTGCTACGGCTGGTGTACAAGCTGAACCGATCTCCACCGAGACCGACATGATGGGTGGCGGCGGCAGCATAGACGATCTGCCTTTTTGATAGGACACACGCATTTTCTATATGCATAAATAGTAAGTACCCTCTACTGCCCGTTATGGGGCATGAGAGGGTACTTACGTAATAGAATAGGAGTTAATAGTCAAAGTATGTCGTTTTCGCGATATGTGTTTGGCACGGTAGTGCTGCATATTTTTCGTTGGTTATTCTTGTTCTTTTTTGTGTCAACAATAGGAGCTGTTTTATTGTATAAGTGGTTGCCCGTTCCGCTTACGCCCTTGATGGTTATCCGATGTGTGGAACAGGTGAGTGAGGGCGAAAAGGTGCGTCTGCGTCACCATTGGGTTCCTCTTTCAGAAATGTCACGATATCTGCCTGTGGCCGTTATTGCTTCTGAAGACCAGAATTTCCTGAGCCATCACGGTTTTGACTTTGAGGCGGTCAGCCAAGCTTACATGGAATATCAGAGTGGAGGCCGCCGGCGGGGAGGAAGTACCATCAGTCAGCAGACGGTCAAGAATGTGTTTCTATGGCCGGCTTCTTCATGGGTGCGAAAAGGATTTGAAGCATATTTTACGGTATTGATCGAACTCTTTTGGTCGAAAGAGCGCATAATGGAAGTATATTTGAACAGTATAGAAATGGGTAAAGGCATATATGGCGCAGAGGCTGTGGCGCAACTTCACTTTGGCTGCACTGCCGCAGAATTGACACGTGCCCAGTGTGCGCTTGTTGCGGCCACTCTTCCTAATCCTATACGTTTTAATTCAGCTCAGCCCTCGCGGTATATGTTGAAGCGTCAACGCCAGATCATGCAGCAGATGAAGCATATTCCGTTTTTTGCCACCCACGAACATCGCTCGGGCAAGCACTAACCTTTTATGAATTGCTCATCGCTTCGCTGTCGAAGTGAAGGGGAAGTAGGTCTGCTGCCCGCGAGATGCGGTATATCTCTTTTGTGCCGTAAAGGAGAATGAGAATGTTTTCATCTTGTTTCTGTTCCGTTTCGAGAAGCGCTTGGCGACATGCTCCGCAGGGAGTGATGGGGAGTGACAGGAAAATACCGTTTTCATCGCATGCGGCGATAGCCAGCATTTGAATTTTTTGTAGAGGCTGTTGTGCGTGTGCGGCATAAATGGTGCAGCGCTCAGCGCACGTTCCGACCGTGAAAGAGGCATTCTCTTGGTTGCTTCCGGTGACGATCGTGCCGCCATCTAATCTGGCGGCCGCACCTACATGGAAATGTGAGTATGGCGCATAGGATGTCTCGCATGCTTTCTTGGCTGCATTGATGAGCATGAGTTCTTTCGGAGTGAGTTCGTATTCAGCGCAAATGTCCAATTCGATAGATAGTGTCTGTTTTTTCATGGTCGATTCGTTTTTTCTAACAACTATGCAAAAGTACGAAATAGGAAGGAAGCCTTGACAGAAGTAAGGAACTTTTTGTTTTTTATGCAAAACGCAGTTTATCCTTTGGGAGAAGTGCCCGGTGGAAATGCAGCCTTGCTTTTTGTCGTTTGAGTTTAGACGCTTCTTCGGGTCTTTGAGTGGGAGGAAAGTGCTTTGCAAAGAGTGACTCCATCCCGAACCTATGTAAAAGGAGTTTAGGATGGAGTCTTGTGAAAGAGAAAAGACGTAGAAACGGAATGAAACTTGCGTTTCTCTTATTGAGCCTTCTTTGCGGCTTCTTCATATTGCTCGTCGTTCACAGGAGCGAGCCATGTGCTTTCGTTTTGCTGTGGATTACATGTAATGGCAAGGTGAGAGAACCAGTTTTGTGGTGTAGCGCCGTGCCAATGAACTACGTCAGGTGCGATCTCGACGACATCACCCGCGTGAAGCCGCCGGGCCGTTTTCCCTTCTTCTTGGTATAGGCCCTCTCCACCGACGACAATTAAGATTTGTCCACCTGAGTGGCTGTGCCAGTTGTTGCGGCATGCAGGTTCAAACGTTACACTGTAAACCGGAACGTTGAGACTCTGGTTGTGCGTTAGCGGTGCGAGATATGATTTCCCGGTGAAGTATTGAGAATTGGCCGGCGGATTAGGACTCCCGATAGGGAATGCACTCAGATTTGTGGGAGGTGTCTGATGGTTCTTATACTCGGTGGAAGGTTCGGGGAGGGTCGTGTTTAGGCATGATATCGCATTTAATGTACGCGGATAACCAATGTAAGGCAGTATTTGGGTGATGGCATCGAGTAGGACTGATTTGTTATTTCCTACGGCGACATTACCTGCGATATGTCCTTTTAGTTGTGCCTCGCAGCCACCCATTGCAGCGAGGATGGAGAAGGTGATAAGTTCTCTGTCTTTAATGCTGAGGCCAGTTCTTGTGTAGTAGTCTCCGAAGCAGTTTGCAGAGAGGCTTTTTTGTATGTGAAGTTGATTGCTCGGCGAGGTTTTATACATTTCGTCAATCGCAGGACCAAAGATTGCTTTCTGCGTGGCAAGTCCTTTCTCTAAGCGGTTTTGGAGAGTGGTCGTGGTTTGGCTGGCCGATGGCAGTTCTGCGCCTTTCTCTCTTAGTATGTCGTTGGTTTCGGTGATAAAGTCGGAAACTCTGGATAGTCCGGCATAAGGGGTGCAGTGATACAGGAGTTCTTTAAGTTCAATAGGTGTGAGTCCTTGCTCGCATGCCTCTTGTAGCAGAATACGATATTGGGAGTGCCCGCCGACGGCGATACAACTTGCCAGCGAAACCATAAGGCGGTGGCGAGTGTCGAGTTGCCCGTGTTGACGAATATCGTTCCCAAAAAAATTCTTCACAATACCCAGTAAGTCCGGGTCATTTTTCATTAATTCTTCGTTTGTAACCATAGTTTGAGCATTGATTGCCTCATTAGTTGCCCGTGCCAATACACGCGATGACAATTAGGAGTGTTGTAACAAGTCTTTTCATAAGTTGGTTGGTTTGTAGGCCGGAAGGAACTCTCCGCACGGGTAATGCTCT
>USCX01000041.1 GCA_900553285.1 uncultured Prevotella sp. | reverse complement strand
CTCGGGCCAGCCGGCAGAAAAAACGAGTTTTTCTGCGGTTCGCCGCTCGCCTTTCACTATCTTTGTAGCCGGGTGGGAGGCGCTAAGTTTTGTCCTGCCCAGAATCCGATATGGTAACCGTATGTCAAAACTCTCTGCGGGCGTGGTGTCTTGCTGCCCGTCCTAAGACATTGCCCGCTGCGCTGATTCCCGTAGTGACGGCCACGGCGCTGGCCGTTTCCGAACATGAGTTCCGGCTCGCCCCGGCGTTGCTTTGTGTGGCATTCGCCTTGATGATGCAGGTGGCGGCCAATTTTATTAACGACCTTTATGATTTCTTGAAAGGTACCGACCGTGAGGACCGCCTTGGGCCGGAGCGGGCTTGTGCGCAGGGATGGATAACACCGAGAGCCATGCAGGCAGGCATTGCTGTGACGGTGGTGTCGGCCTGTGCCGTGGGGCTTGCTCTTCTGGCTTACGGCGGATGGTGGCTGATAGGGATAGGTGTGGCCTGTGTGGTCTTTGCCTTCCTTTATACGACGATGCTCAGTTATTGCGGCCTGGGCGATCTGCTTGTGTGGGCTTTCTTTGGTGTGGTCCCAGTCTGTGGCACCTATTATGTGCAGGCGGGGGGGCTCACTCCTGCCGTCGGATGGGTTTGTGCCGCCTGTGCCTTGTCCGTCGATACGTTGCTTGTGGTCAACAACTATCGCGACCGTGACACCGACCGTCTGTCGGGCAAACGTACGCTCATCGTCGTCTTTGGAGAGCGGTTCGGCAGTCTGTTCTATCTTTTACAAGGGGTGGGCGCCTATCTGTGTTGTGCGGCTCTGGCGCTGTATGGCCATGTATGGGCGGCTGTTCTTCCTTTGCTTTATCTGGTCGTTCATGTGCGCAGTTGGCGTGAAATGGTCCGTATCCGAAAGGGCCGGGCGCTCAACCGTCTGATTGGCGGCACGTCGAGAAACATGCTCCTGCTTGCCGCCTTGTTGGCCGTGTCGCTCGTCCTTTGATGTTCTGTCGTTATGCCGCGTCTGTTGTCCCTCTTGTTTTTTGTGCTCGGTTGCAGCCTTTCGGCCTCGGCGCAGACCGATACGGTGTCCGACCATCGGTTGACGTCTCATGCTTGGGCCGTAGGGGCGGGGAGGACAAACCGGTTGGATACCTATTTGTCGCCCCTTGAATACACCGGGCCTGAGCTGCATGTGATGCGTGAGACGCTGCGTCCTACGCGGTGGCTCGATGGCCGGATTTCCACGCAGACGCTTGTTGTCGGAGGTGTGGCTTACTTGCACTCGCCGACAGACGACGGCAAGGCATGGAGCGGGCAGGTTGACGCCAGTTTGGGATATCATTATAATTGGAACCCCGCGCCCGGCTTGCGGCTGATGGCGGGGGCGCAACTGAACGGAGGATTGGGCTTCCAGTATCACACCCGGAACGGTAATAATCCCGCACAGGCTCGTGCCGACCTCTCGCTGAACGCGTCGTTAGCGGCCGTTTACCGGTTTCGGCTCGCCCGCCGGTGGGGTTCGGTCCGGGCGCAAATTGACATGCCGCTTGTCGGCGCGATGTTTACGCCTAATTATGGACAGTCTTACTATGAGCTGTTTTCCTTGGGGCATTATGACAAGAATGTCCGCTTCGTTTATCCCGGCAACGCACCGACGTGGCGGGGCCTGCTGACGGTTGATGTTCCTGTGGCCACGGCCATAGTGCGTTTGGGGTATTTGCTTGATGTCCGGCAGAGTCATGTCAACCACCTCAAACGTCATGCTTGGAGCCAGGCGTTCCTCGTGGGGTGCGTCAAGCATTTTTCTATTATCAGGGCCGACGACGCGCGCCGGGCACACATGATTTATTAAAGGTTATGAGACACTTCATCCGTTTTTCCGTTCCTTTGTTTCTTACGCTACTGCTGCTGAATGCCTGTATTACGGAAGAGGTAGCCGACAATACGGCGGCCGGTAATTTCGACGCGTTGTGGACCACTCTGGACCGGCATTATTGTTTCTTTCCGGAAAAAGGAGAAGCATACGGCCTCGACTGGAATGCCGTCCGTGCGGAATATCGTGCGGCCGTAGTGCCGGGGATTACGCCTGCGCAGCTCTTTGAGGTATGTGGGAATATGCTGTCGGAATTGCGCGACGGTCATGTCAACCTTGTGGCCGCACACGATGTAGCCAGCTATACGGCATGGTATGATGACTATCCTGCCAATTATTCCGATTCGCTCGAACGTATTTATTTGGGCAAGGGAGAGGAATACTTCACGGCGGCCGGTTTGAAGTACAAGGTGCTTGACGGGAATGTCGGGTATGTCCGGTGTGAGAGTTTTGACTTACTCTTTGGTGACGGAAACCTGTATGAAATCATGAACTACCTTGCTTCATGCGACGGTCTGATAGTTGATGTGCGTAACAACGGTGGAGGTATGCTGACGGCGGCCGAAAAGCTGGCTTCCTTGTTTGTCGACGGGCGCACCTGCGTGGGATATATGTCCCACAAGACGGGGCCGGGGCATGACGATTTCTCCTCGCCCCAGCCGCTGTATGTGGACCCTTTCCCGTCTCTGCGGTGGCAGAAGCCCGTGGCGGTCCTGACCAACCGCCGAACGTATAGTGCGGCCAATTCGTTTGCGATGTATATGAGCCAGCTGCCGGGGGTTGTGCTTGTCGGTGACCGCACGGGTGGAGGTGCCGGCATGCCGTTCACCTCTGAGCTGCCCAATGGGTGGAGCGTACGTTTTTCGGCTTGTCCGATGTATGACGGTGAGATGCATTGCACGGAAAGTGGTATTGACCCCGATATTAAGGTTGACATCTCGTCTGCGGATTATGCCCGTGGTGTTGACACCCTCATTGAGACGGCAAAGGATTGGTTGAAGTCTGCCGCTCGCCGTTCGGAAGAGGAGGTCGTGGGGGCTTAGCCGTTTCGGCCGACGGTTTTCTGCGCAGTTCATAGTAGTTCATCCAAAGGTTCAGTTTTCCCTCGCTGGCCACGGTATAGTGCGTGAGCAGTTCCGCTTCCGGTTTCTCGTATGTGGCGGTGAGCAGGAGGAACGACGTGTCGCGGGGAGACTGCCAATGAATGATTTCGTCCTGGCTTTCGACAATGACAAGTTCCTGCCCGGTGCCGATTTCAGCCGTGAGCAGGCTTGCCATCTTCCGCTCCTCAGCGTCAGGGCCCAGGAGGACAAGGCGGTGGCACCGGTCCAAATTGATCTGGTTGGTGGGCGACCGGTAAGAAATGAGGTTGGGAACGAGGCTGGTGCAGCACGCACAAAGCGTCAGCAGCGGAAGTAGTCTGTAGGACAGTGCGGCAAAGAGAAACATGAGCAGGGGCGCGCCCGGAGCCAGAAAGCGTTCGTCTTTCCAAGGTACCAAAAAAAGGTAAATGCCCAGCCAAAGGCAGAGGCAGACCCACATGCCTTTGGGAATGCTGACTTGCAGTTTCCGCTTGTGCCTGATTGTGAACCATAAGCTGGCGACCAGAAGGATGCTCCCTACGGGAGAAAGAAGGCGGAGTATCAGAAGGCGGGCGAATCCTTTTATAGTCGACCCGATCTCGACGGGAAATGCCGTGACTTGCAGCTTGTCAGACGTCCGTGCTATACGAGGGTCCAGCACATAGTTGAAGAAGCCCGCATAGAGCGCCCAGCAGAAAAGTGTGGCGAGCAGACCGACCGACAGGACGAAAGCGAGGCTTTTCCCGAACAGTCTTTCCTTGTAAGCCGCCGCTCCGAGCCAGCACGCCAGGAATAGGACGAGAAGTGCGTTGACGTAACCACAGGAAAGAGCCAGGGTTGTCACGCCTATGGAAGGGAGGAATACGGATGGCCGGAAGAGCGGGCGCTTTTCGTGCATGTATTCCCGTAGGCGCAGGACCTGGTAGAAGAGCAGCATGACCGCCATTTCGGCGAGCGCATATTCCCGGAGAAACAAAGTGTTGGACACGGAGATAGAATTCAAGTACCCCATGCCCAGTGCAAACGCCGGCCAGTACCATTTTCCACTGTGTGAACATAGCATTCTTGCCGCGGCGAAAAAGCCGATGGCGAAGAAAAGCAGATTCAATCCGCAGCCCCAGGCAATGACGGCCTGCGCGCTGGGAACGGAAACGGCCGTCAAGGCGCAGCGAAGCAGCATGTAGTAAAGCGAAGCGTGCGGGACGTCTTGATTGTTTTCCCATAGTGCGCGCAGGTCCTGCCGCAGGCCGTGTAGTCCTCCTGTCTCGTCCGCAAAAAAGTGGCGCAGCTCTTCCGCCTGGTATATCCGGTGTGCATCGTGCATCAGGTGTCCGTTTCCGTCCACTCCGTTCCAGATAATGCTTAGAGAGGTCAGTTCGTCGCCATGGAAGCCCGTTTTTTGTGTGATCCAGTAAATGCGGAGGCCTAACCCAAGGAAGAAGACAATCAGGAGGCTGGTTCGTTGCCACGTGGTGGCCGATGTATTCATCCAGGGCGAAAAACGTTTCTGTGGCATGGGGACAGTGTCGGATGAGGTTGATTAAGTATGCAAAAACAATTGTGACCCGTTTCACAACGGGACACAATCTTTACAGAACTTATATAGAGATGAAAAACAAGAATGTTCATTCGATGTCGGGCGAAGGTAGCAAAAACTGACGGCCTGACCAACTTTGTCCGGATTGTTTCCGGTTTATTCTGTACCGATTAGCGAAATGCCGTCGCTCTGGATGAGGATGAGGTGTTGCCTGTAAAGTGTGCCGACGGCGCGCTTGAATGTCTTTTTGCTAACCTGGAAATGTTCGGCTATGACTTCGGCGTCGGTCTTGTCAGTGAATGGCAGGAATCCTCCGGCCGCTTCCAATTTATGGAGGAGCGTTTCTGAGAAGTCACGGAAGCGTCCTTTGCCCAGACGTTGCGTTGAGAGGTCGAGCTTGCCGTCCGGGCGTGACTGCATGACGAAGGCGCGGATACGGTCGCCCGTGTGGAGTTCAGTGTAGATTTGGTCGTCGTAGATGAGGCCCGCATAGCGGTTGTCCACAATCACTTTGAAGCCCAAGGGGCTGCGTTGCCAGATGAGGGCATCCACTTCGCGGTCTTTGTGATAGTTCGGGGAGGCAGGTTCAAGGTAGTGCTCAATTTTGGCGGAGCCTACGATGCGGTGGGTTTCCGGGTCAATGTGAATATGAACGAGGTATGCGTTTCCTCGCGTCATATTGCGTTTCTGTTCGCTGAACGGGACGAACAGGTCTTTCATGAGCCCCCAGTCGAGGAAGGCACCGAACTGGTTGACCCAGGCGACACGCAGGAAAGCGAATTCGCCCACTTGGGCCAGCGGCTGTTCGGTGGTGCCGACCAGACGTTCTTCCTGGTCCAGATAGACGAATACGTGTACGATGTCTCCGGGACGCATGTCGGAGGTCACGTAGTTACGGGGCATCAGCAGTTCACCCGTTTCGCCTCCGTCGAGGTAGGCTCCGTGGTCGGTAAAGCGCGTGATGGGCAGGTCGTTCCAGCGCCCTAATTGAATAGGCATGTGAATGGGCAGGTTAGAGGGGATGATTGTCGAAGTCGAATTCTCGGGTCGAGAGGTAGCGTTCGCCTGTATCGGGTAGGATGACGACGATTTGCTTGCTGCGGAAGTCATCGCGGAGAGCCAGGCGGGTGGCTGCGTCGAGCGCTGCGCCAGACGAGATGCCGGCCAGCAGGCCCTCGGTCGCGGCCAGAAGGCGGGCTGTCCGGATGGCGTTGTCGTCGGTGACGGTCATGACCTCGTCCACAGCCGTAGCGTCGTAATTCTTAGGGATGAAGTTGGCGCCGATGCCTTGAATCTGATGCGGGCCGTAGCGCCCCTCGCTGAGCAGAGGGGAGGAGGCCGGTTCCACGGCGACGATGTGGATGCCCGCGTTCAGTTTTTTGAGGGTATGGCTCGTGCCGCTGATGGTTCCTCCTGTGCCTACTCCGGCTACGAGGGCGTCGACTTGCCCGTCGGTGTCGTTCCAAATTTCGTGGGCGGTCGTGCGGGCGTGGGCTGCCGGATTGGCCGGGTTGTCGAATTGACCGAGGATGACGGCGCCAGGTGTCTCGCGACAGAGCTGTTGGGCCAGCTTGACGGCCCCGGCCATTCCTTCCTTGCCGGGCGACAGGCGAAGCTCGGCATCGTAGGCCCGAATGAGGTCGCGACGTTCGCGGCTCATGGTGTCGGGCATGACGATGATGGCTTTCAGCCCCAAGGCAACGGCAACCCATGCCAGGGCTACCCCCATGTTGCCGCTGGTTGGCTCGATGAGGGTGGCGCCGGGGCGCAGATATCCGTTTTCCATGGCTTGGGTAATCATGGAGAAGGCGGCCCGGTCTTTTGCGCTTCCTCCCGGGTTCTTCATTTCGAGTTTTGCTATGATGGGGCGTTCGAGTCCGGCTGCCCGGCTGTATCGTTCGAGCGAGAGCAACGGGGTGTGGCCTATGAGGTCAGTCAGGGTCTTGGCTATTTTCATTTTCAGGGGCTTGGAAAGGGTTGGAGGTTGTCGGCATGATGTGTCCGTCGACCATGTGGATGGTTCGGTCGGTCATTTTTGAGAGTTCCTCGTCATGGGTGACGATGACGAATGTCTGCCCGAAATGGTCGCGCAGGCGGAAGAAAAGAGCGTGTAGCTCGGCTTTGTTCTGGCTGTCCAGACTGCCCGAAGGCTCGTCGGCCAGGATGATGGCCGGATCGTTGACGAGGGCGCGGGCCACGGCTACGCGCTGTTGTTCGCCGCCTGAAAGTTCTGCCGGTTTGTGAGTGGCGCGTGCGGCTAAGCCCAAGAAGTCGAGCAATTCTTCTGCCCGTTGTTTGACTTCGCGTGTCGGCCGGTGGGCCAGCAGTCCTGGAATCATGATGTTTTCCAAGGCGGTGAATTCGGGCAGAAGCTGATGGAACTGGAACACAAAGCCCAGACGCCGGTTGCGGAACCGTGCAAGTTCGCGGCGGCTCAGGGTGAGAACGTCGGTGCCGTCGATGTGCAGCGACCCGCTGTCGGGACGGTAGAGGGTGCCCATGATTTGCAGCAGGGTGGTCTTCCCTGCGCCGCTGGGCCCGATGATGCTGACGATCTCGCCTTTGTTGATGTGGAGATCGATGCCTTTGAGGACTTGTAGCGAGCCGAAAGATTTAGTGATGCCTTTGACTTCAATCATTGGGTTGGTGAAAAGGAAAGTGGTGAGCCTTGGGGCGGATGGAGGCGCCTATGTCTTTCTGAATTCCCTGCCCGCCGGACGTCCGGGGACGGGCGGCAGGGGCAGGGGAGAAGGGCGTCTTCTTACTTTTCCGGGATGTTTTCGAGAGTGGCTGTGACAAAGCGGTAATACTTCTCGACACTTGGGATATGGCAGCGTTCGTCGGGAGTGTGGGGCGAACGTAATGTCGGGCCGAAGCTGACCATGTCCATCTTGGGATAGAGCGCGCCGATGACGCCGCATTCTAATCCGGCATGAACCACTTGCACCTTATTGTCCGTGTGGAAGAGGTCCTTGTAGAGGTTTTCCATGATGCCGACGATCTCGCTGTCCGGGTTAGGCTGCCAGGCGGGGTATTGGCCGTCGAGCTCGACCGACATGCCGGCCATGGCGAAGGCCGCAGTCAGGGTGTCGGCGCAGCAGTCGCGCATGGAGTCGCGTGAGGAACGGATAAGCACTTTGAACATCGCTTTGCCTTGTGAGATGTGGACGATGGCAAGGTTGGACGAGGTTTCGACAATTTCCGGTATGGCCGGGATGTAGCGCATCACCCCGTTGTGGCAAGCCATGATGGCGTCGATCAGGTTGTCCTGCACTTCGGCCGGTATGATGTGGGCGGGCAGTACGACATCTTCGCATGTGAGCGTGAGCCCCGGTTCTATGCCTTCGTATTCGGCGGCGAAGATTTTATGCCATTCTTCTATGCTTTCTTTGAAGGCCTCGATGTTTTCGGGAGGGAGGGTGAAGACGGTTTCGCAGTCGCGGGGAATGGCGTTGCGCATGTTTCCGCCCTCCCACGAAGCCAGGCAGGCTTCATATTCCGACACGGCGTCGGCGGCCAGGCGGGCCATGAGTTTGTTGGCGTTGGCGCGGCCTTCATTGATTTCCAGTCCGGAATGGCCGCCACGCAACCCGCTGAGGCTTACTTTCAGGGCGGCGTCTGTCGTTTCTGGGGCGGCGGTCGAAAATTCCATCGTAGCCGTCAGGTTGACGCCTCCGGCTGACCCGATGACCATTTCGCCTTCGGTCTCGTTGTCGAGGTTGAGCAGGATGTCGCCTTTGAGCGTGTTGGCATCCATGTGGTTGACGCCGAACATGGTGGTTTCCTCGTCGACAGTGATGAAGCCTTCGAGCGGGCCGTGACGCAGGTTCTTGTCCTCCATGACAGCCATGATGGTTGCCACTCCCATGCCGTCGTCAGCACCGAGGGTCGTGCCGCGGGCTTTCACCCATTCGCCGTCGATGTAGGTTTCGATGGGGTCGGTCTCGAAGTTGTGTGTGCTGCTGCTGAGTTTCTGCGGCACCATATCCATGTGGGCCTGTAACGTGACCGTCTTGCGGTTCTCCATGCCCGGAGTGGCGCCTTTGCGCATCACCACGTTCCCCGCTTTGTCGAGGAAGGCTTCTATTCCGGTTCTGCGGGCAAAGTCGAGAAGGAACTGTTGCACTTTCTCTACATGTCCGGAGGGGCGGGGCACGCGCGTGAGGGCGTGAAAATGACGCCAGACGGCGGCGGGTTGTAAGTCTTTGATTTCAGTCATAGTGGTAAGAGGTTAAAAGTCGTTTGAGGTCGCAGTGGCCGCATGGGGCAGGGCCACCCTGCGACGGATGAATTGCAAGTCGATAAGGGCATAGACGCCGACTACGACGATGAGCATCGTTTGGAGCGTGTGGACGACCAAGGCGAAATCTGCGGCCGCCAGGTCGGCCACGCCATAGAGCACAAGCATCGTTTTTACGGCAAAATGCCATGGCCCTGCCCCGTTGGGGGTGGGGACGAGCACGGCGAACGAGCCCACGCAGAAGATGGCTAACGCGGCGCCCGGGCCGATGCCTGACGTAAAGTCGAAACAGAAGAAAGCCAGATAGAAGTGCAGGAAATAGGCAATCCAGATGCCGACGGAATAGGCGATGTAGAGCAGGGGGCGCCTTACGTCGCGCAGCGACATGATGCCGGCCCACAGGCTGAGAAACACGCCGCGGGCGCGGCTGAATGCTTCGAGGCGGCTGATGAGAAGGTAGAGGCCGCTTCCGAGGGCAATGAGGCAGATGCCCGTCACTACGTATCCTGTACTGGTGAAGCGTCCCAAGGTCGTGCTGAGGTCGGTGCCGGTCTGTTCGAGAAAGCGGACCAGCATCGGCAGTTGGATGAGAAAGGCGACTCCGGTGAAGAGCAGCAGTACCAACGAGTCGACGGCCCGTTCCGTCACCACGGTGCCCAGTGAATGGGTGAACGAAGTGCCTTCACGTTCTTTGAGCGTGCCGCACCGCGTCACTTCGCCCATGCGGGGGATGACCAAACTGGCCGCATACGAAAGGAAAATGGCGTTGACGCACGTACGCTTCCGCGGGTGCTCACCTAATGGGGCCAGGGCCTGTTGCCAGCGCAAGGCGCGGAGAACTTGGGGCATTACGCCGAAAACCATTGATGCCAGCATCCACTCCCATCGCATCGTACACACTGTTGTCCAAATTCTTCTCCAATCTGCTTCGCGGTACATCCACCAGAGGATGCCGGCGCCCAACGCAAAGGGAAGTCCCAGTTTCAACAGGGTTTTCAGCGCGTGAATCATCTGTACTCTTTTTCTTGCTGTGTTCATATCAGAGAGTCTAAGTCCCGGATGCGGTTGTCTGTAATTTTATGTCGTCGGCCGCATGAGCACGTTTTCCGGGCCTCTCGGCTTTCTGGACGCAGCAAATGTAGTGAAAAACTGCCATACGGTCAGCGTTTGCCCTTTGAAATATGCCGTCGTCAGCGTACCTTTTTGTCTTAAAGCCGAAAAACATTAACTTTGCACGCAGGATATCTCTTGCCGGTTCCGTATGGAACGACAGGTTGGGCAAAGCAAAGCCCTTGCCGGCAGGAGTCTGCCAACAAGTCACCGAAGATGAAGTCCGTACGTCCGAAAAAAGCCCTTGGCCAGCATTTCCTGACCGACCAGCCCACGGCTCGTGCCATCGCTGACACCGTGGATGCCTGTCCCTCCCTGCCTTTGCTCGAAGTGGGGCCCGGCATGGGCGTGCTTACGCAGTATCTCGCGGCCAAGGAGCGCCCTCTGCGCGTGGTGGAAATTGACCGTGAGAGCATTGCCTACCTGCGGCAGACGTTCCCAGGCTTGTCCGGGTCGATTGTGGAAGGGGATTTCCTGCGTCTTGACCTGCATGGGCTTTTTGACGGGCAGCCGTTTGTCCTCACAGGCAATTATCCTTATAACATCAGCAGTCAGATCTTTTTCAAGCTCCTCGAGAACAAGGGCCTCATTCCGTGTTGTACGGGAATGGTTCAGCGTGAGGTGGCTCTTCGTTTGGCTGCACCTCCCGGAAGCCGTACTTACGGCATATTGAGTGTATTTGTGCAGGCATGGTATGACGTAAATTATCTTTTTACGGTAGAACCCGGCGTGTTCAACCCGCCTCCCAAGGTGCGTAGTGCGGTTATCCGGTTGGAACGGAACAGTCGAACCCATCTTGGATGTGATGAAGGCATGTTCAGGCGCGTGGTGAAACATGTTTTTCAGCAGCGGCGTAAGATGATGCGCGGCCCGTTGCGTTCGCTTTTGGCCCAACTTGATGCCGGAAAGCCGGGCTGCGACCATGCTGCGTTCCTGGCTCGTCCCCTGTTGCAACAGCGGCCCGAGCAACTCAGCGTCGAACAGTTTGTGGCGCTGACCAACGAAATCATGGAAGAAGTAAGCCGGTGAACCTCACCGTGGGTCGGCACAAGGTCCGGATAATGGGTCTGAACAGGTGTGAGAACTTGGGTCCATCCCGAAGGGTTCAGGTAGGTGACAGAATGGCTGTGGTATCATTGATCTGATCTATTGTGTCGGTCAGACAACCGAAGTATGACCGGCACCTTCTGTATGGGTTGTGGCACCTGAGGGGTGGAATGTGTGCGAGTGCGCTACGTGGACCGACATATTTTCTTGATATTCAAGTATGTCGGTGCGAAACTCTTACCTGTGTGTCGGGACGCGCCTCTCGATTAGATTCACTTACGCCGTTTGACAGGCAGAGCATGGATGAAGGCGGACTGTATCACTTCTATCCTGGCGCGGGGCGTATTCCTTGAAGAAGTGGGAGAGGTTTTTCAGATTTTCCTGCTGGTTTCGTTTGAAGTTGCTGCGCACAATGATAATGCTCCAGTCGGGGATGCTGC
>USCX01000040.1 GCA_900553285.1 uncultured Prevotella sp. | reverse complement strand
TATTCACGTCGACGGCATCCACACTCTCAATGAAGTCTTTGGCCTCCACGCCATAGGCCCCGATGTTCTGCACGGCGCTTGCGCCGACTTCACCGGGTATCAGCGAAAGATTTTCCAGACCGAAAAAGCCGGACGCCACACACCATGCGACAAATTCGTCCCACTTTTCGCCGGCACCGGCCTTCACATAAACCGAAGTCCCTTCCGACGAAACGACTTCACGTCCCACTATCCCCGAATGCAGCACAAGGCCGTCGAAATCTTCCGTAAAAAGCAAATTGCTTCCCCCGCCGATATGCAACAAGCGGGAGACAGGATGCTCACGCAGTTCGGACAGCACTTGGCGAAGTTCGCCGACCGTTGCGTACTCAATAAAACGCGCACAACGTACATCCAGCCCAAACGTGTTGCGACGACGCAAAGAATAATCGTTTTCTTCAAACATGGTGATAACCTCGGGATTAATTCTCAAAAGCGACCAGCATCCACGTATCCCCCTCACGCTCGAACGTAAGGTTGCTGAACATGCTGCTCGACAAGCCATTGATAGCTACAACACGGGACTTACGGCCCTTATAGGACTGACCGTAACGTATGTTGGTAATCACGTCATGCGGAAGGTCGGGCCTGAACAAGAACCATTGGTCGACGTCGACCACGCCGCTTATTTCTTCAAAACTGTCTGTGTCGTACGTTTTGAACTCGACCGGATCGGTCACATGCTCCCGCTGAAAGGCCGAATCGGTCGCAAACTGCTGATAGAACGTCAGGAAACTTGCATTCTCGTTCTGCGAGAGCGGCGTCACCCTCAAAGCGGTCAGCATCCATCCCCGCGGCTGACGGTTAAATTCGTATGCCTTCACTTTCCGGCGGACCAAGTCAATCCATTCCACTACGACATGGGAAAGCGCCGTAGACTTGGCCATCTCTTCATCCTGCGCCGTGACATAAATCACGGTGTAGGCTTCTTCCCGGGCATAAAGCCGGTCAAAACGCCACTGCTCCACCGACAGGCTGTCCTTTTTCCCGTTCACTTCACACGGCAGCGGGAAATGGATACGCGACTTCTGGAACTTGCGGTTCGTCATGAAGCCATAGATAAAATCATTGAAGAGTTCATCCACACTCTTTGGCGGTTCTTTTTCTTCCGCAATCGTGTCAGTCGTGTCGGCTACCGACTCCACGGTGTCGATCACCTCGTCCACGACAGATTGCGGCGCGACAGGCTTCTTGCGTTCGCACGACGCCATGCACACAAGCAGGAAAGAAATCCACAAAATTCTTTTCATCATTTTGTTCGTAAGCACAGACAAAAGTACGGCTTTTCTGCATATAACGGCAAGCGATTGCTAATAATTCTTTATCTTTGCGGGAAATTACGAGAATCCAGACCAAAGAAACCATGATAGAGAAAATCGAAAAGCTGCTTGACGAAATCAAAACGTTGAGCGCGAAAGACGAAAAAGAGATTGAGGCCCTACGCATCAAGTACCTGAGCAAGAAAGGACTGATTAACGACCTCATGACGGACTTTCGTTCCGTGCCGGCAAACGAAAAGCGTGAAATCGGCATGAAGCTCAACGAATTGAAAAACGCCGCATTGGAAAAAATCAATAGCCTCCGCGAGGATGTGCTCTGCCACGACAGCAACTCGTGCGAGCTCGACCTGACCTGCACTCCATACCCCGTCAAGTTAGGCACACGGCACCCGCTCTCACTGGTCAAACAGGAAATCATTGACATCTTCGCCCGCCTGGGCTTCATCATGGCCGACGGACCGGAAGTCGAGGACGACTGGCACGTTTTCTCGTCCATGAACTTTCCCGCAGACCACCCGGCCCGCGATATGCAGGACACCTTTTTCATCGAACAGCACCCCGACATTATCCTCCGCACCCATACCAGTTCGGTTCAGAGCCGCGTGATGGAACACAGCCAGCCCCCTATCCGCGTCATCTGCCCGGGCCGCGTCTTCCGCAACGAGGCCAGCGCCCGCGCCCACTGTTTTTTTCATCAGGTCGAAGGCCTCTACATCGACGAAAACGTGTCCTTCACTGACTTGAAACAGGTGCTTCTGCTCTTTGCCCAAGAGATGTTCGGCAAGGAAACGAAAATCCGCCTGCGCCCCTCATACTTCCCCTTCACCGAACCCTCGGCCGAGATGGACATCAGCTGCGACATATGCGGCGGAACCGGTTGCGCGTTCTGCAAAGGGACCGGCTGGGTGGAGATTCTCGGATGCGGAATGGTCGACCCGGCCGTGCTCGACGCCAACGGAATCGACAGCACAAAGTATAAAGGTTATGCGTTCGGCATGGGTGTGGAACGTATAGCGAACCTGAAATACAAGATCAAGGACTTACGGCTGTTCTCCGAAAACGACGTCCGTTTCCTCGAAGAGTTCACCGCTGCCAACTAAGACTTCGGACTGCGCATGGAGAAACCAAGCCTCCCCATGCGCAGTTTTTCTTTAACCCCGCTTTACGGCAAGCCGCCTTTCGGGCCGTCCGGACATCCGCCGGCAGACCTGCCGCGACAATCATCTAACTGGTTCCAAAATGAAAGACAGACTCTTCACCCCGAGTTATTGCTGCATGCTCACGGCCAATTTCCTCCTTTACTTCGGCTTCTGGCTTTTGGTTCCTGTTCTCCCTTTCTATCTCAAAGAGAGCTTCCACTGCGAAGAGGGCCTCATCGGCATCGTCCTCAGCTGCTACACGGTGTCAGCCCTGCTCATCCGCCCGTTTTCCGGCTATCTGCTCGACGCCTTTGCCCGCAAGCCGTTGTATCTTCTGGCTTACTTCATCTTCACCTCCATCTTTGCGGGCTATATCGTCGGAGGCACGCTGACCTTCTTCATCGCCCTGCGCATCGTCCACGGTTTTGCCTTTGGCACAGTCACCGTAGGAGGCAACACGGTGGTCGTCGACATTATGCCCGCCTCGCGCCGCGGTGAAGGCCTCGGCTACTATGGCCTGGCCAACAACACGGCCATGAGCATAGGCCCGATGGTCGGCCTTTTCCTCCACGACTTCCTTTCTTTCGGCTGGATATTCGCCTGCGCGCTTTTCTCCTGTGTTCTGGGGTTCTGTGCGGCCGCCATGGTCCGCGTGAAACCACGGGAGAGAGTCAAGCGCCCTCCCGTCTCACTCGACCGCTTCATCCTCCTGAAAGGCATCCCGGCCAGCATCTCCCTGTTGCTGCTGTCTATTCCCTACGGCGCAACGACCAACTTCGTCGCGATGTATGTCAAGGAAATCGGGCTCGACATCGCGCCGGGCTTCTTTTTCACTGTGCTGGCCGTGGGTATGGGCGTGTCGCGCATCTTTGCCGGGAAATTCGTAGACCGCGGATACATCACGGAATGCATTCACTATGGGTTTTACCTCGTCATTGTCGCATTCTTTCTGCTGGCGGGCTGCGCCCTGCTTGTCAACGTCAACCCGGCCATGTGCAAAGCCTGCTTCCTGCTCGTGCCTTTCATGCAAGGGCTGGGCTTCGGCACGATGTTTCCGGCCTACAACTCACTATACATAAACTTAGCCCCTAACAACCAACGTGCCACCGCGACAAGCACCTACCTCACAGCGTGGGACGTTGGCATCGGTGTCGGCATCTTCATCGCAGGGTTTATCGCCGAGAGCTTCTCCTTCTCGCTCGTCTACGCCGTCGGCGGATGCCTGAGCATCCTTTCCATGATTTATTTCACCAGCATAGTCACTCCGCACTACAAGCGCAACCGCCTGCGCGTTTCTGCCAACGACCACAAATGGGCCCCACAATCCACAGCCGAACGCTGAACAAACCTGTCGGCGACTTAGGAAAAACAGTCAGGACGACAGGACTTCCTCACGGCGACTTAGGAAAATCCGCCTGCGGCGCGGCCGCCGCTTCCCCACCGGCACTGCGCGGCACGGCTCTCCGGAACGGGCCACAGGCTACACACCCGGACGCCCCTGCGCCTCTCCTTCATCCGGGAGGAGAATAAACCTCTTTTCAAACTGCCTATGAACAAACTGCTTCAACTGTTTCTCGACCTGAATGTCCCAACCGTCCATGCCCGGCTGATGGCCACCCTGACAGGACTGCTTCTCTTCCTACTGCTGGCATGGCTGTGCGGATGTATCTTCCGGCGCCTCGTCTCGCCCGCCATTCTGAAAATCGTGGCGCGCACACATGCCGTCTGGGACGATTACGTGTTCAACCGCTGCGTCCTCGACAGCCTGAGCCACGTCGTGCCCGGCGTGGTTTTCTACGTTCTGCTCCCCATTGCCTTCGAGATAGGCACCACTGCACACTTTCCCTATTTCCACGAACTCATCCTCCGCGGCACTCATATATATATAACGGTCACCATCGTCCGCCTGTTCTGCGCCTTTCTCACCAACGTGGGACGCCTGACCTACGAAGAAGAAGGATATACCGGCCGGCATTACCTCATTGGCATTACGCAGTTTCTGAAACTCGCGGTCATCATAGTGGGCATCGTGGCGGGCGTCTCCTACGGTTTCGGGCGCTCCCCGCTCAGCCTTATCGCCGGCCTGGGCGCCGTGGCCACCGTTTTTGCTTTCATCTTCAAAGACACCCTGCTCGGCCTCATCTCAGGCATCCAGCTGTCTGCCAACAAAATGATCAAACCGGGCGACTGGATCACGATGCCCAAATACGACGTCAACGGCATCGTCGAAGAGGTGTCGCTCGTCACCGTAAAAATCCGCAATTTCGACAACACCATCTCGACCCTCCCACCCTACACGCTCATCAGCGATTCATTCCGCAACTGGAAAGGCATGGCCGACGGAGGAGGACGCCGGGTGAAACGCGCACTATATATAGACATCAACTCCGTCCGGCCTGCCACTGCCGACGAGCTCCGACAATGGGCAGAAGCCGGACTGACCGGCAGCCACTTCGAGACAGAAGAGGCGACAAACCTCTCCGCTTTCCGGGACTACGTCGAACAATACCTGCGCCGCCACCCGGAGGTCAATACCGGGCGATGGCTCATGGCCCGCCAGCTTGACCCCACGCCGCACGGCCTCCCGATTGAAATCTACTTCTACTTCAGCGAACGGGAATTCGTCCGCTATGAGCACCTGACGGCCCGCTGCATGGAGCACTTCATCGCCGTCCTGCCCGAGTTCGGCCTCCGCGCCTACCAAGCCCCTTCAAGCTATGATTTCACCCGAATACATTAACCCAACCACCATGACCGCTCCTTCGTACTCACCCTCCCCCGACCGCTACCAATGCGGAATGCCCTACCGCCGCTGCGGCAGCAGTGGGATTCTCCTGCCGGCCCTTTCCCTCGGACTGTGGAAGAACTTCGGCGAAAAGTCTTCTTATTCCGACTCCAAGGCGATGATTCATTATGCCTTCGACCACGGAATCACGCACTTCGACCTGGCCAACAACTACGGCCCGCCTCCCGGAAGCGCCGAGACCACTTTGGGCCGCATCTTGGCCGACGACCTGCACCCGCACCGCGACGAGCTTTTCATCTCCACCAAGGCAGGTTATGAAATGTGGCCCGGTCCTTATGGCAACTGGGGCTCGCGCAAGAGCCTCATGGCCAGTCTCGACCAAAGCCTCCGCCGCCTGAACTTAGACTATGTCGACCTTTTCTATTCCCACCGGTACGATCCCGAAACGCCCATGGAAGAAACCCTTCAAGCCCTCGTCGACATCGTGCGCAGCGGAAAAGCACTCTACATCGGCCTGTCGCGCTGGCCGGCAGACGCCACCCGGGAAGCACTGCACTATCTTAGCGAACACGACACGCCATGCCTCGTCTACCAGGGCCGGCTCAACCTCATCGACCGCTCCACGGAGAAAAACGGCATCACCCGGCTGCTTCACAAGCGGAATGTCGGTTTCGTTTCATTCTCCCCCTTGGCACAAGGCCTACTGACCGAACGCTACCTGACCGGTGTCCCGGCCGATTCACGTATGGCCCACGACACCTCGCTCAACCGCGAAATGCTCACTCCCGAACTGCTCGACAAACTGAAACGCCTCAACAGCCTGGCCCATGAGGCCGGTCGCACACTGGCACAAATAGCCCTTCACTGGGTCCTGGCCAAAGGGGCGACCTCAGTCATCGCGGGCGTCAGCCGGCTGGAACAACTCAAAGAGGATATCGCCACGGTACGGCAAACTCCACTCAGCGACGATGAACTCCAAGCCATAGCCGAAATCATGGACTGACCCCACAGACCGGCCATGCGCCGAAAGAGAAAGGGCCATTTAGCCCTGAACTTATTTGGCCAATCCGACAGAAAGCCGTATATTTGCAGCCGATTCATCCAGAAGGCTCAACAAAGAAGTCTCACGAAGGGACTCGCCTGTCGGAAAACCGTTTACTATTTCTAATCAAAATGTACGCAATCGTAGAGATTAACGGTCAGCAGTTCAAGGCAGAAGAAGGCAAAAAGCTCTTCGTTCACCGCATCAAGGACGCTGCTAACGGTCAGACCATCGAGTTTGACAAAGTATTGTTGATTGACAACAACGGAGACATCAAGGTGGGTGCCCCCACCGTTGAAGGTGCCAAGGTCGTTTGTGAGGTGCTCTCCCCGCTGGTAAAAGGCGAGAAAGTGCTCGTGTTCCACAAAAAGCGCCGCAAAGGCTACCGCAAACTGAACGGTCACCGTCAACAGTTCTCCGAAGTGACTATCAAACAAGTTATTGCTTAACCCTGAAAAAAAATTAGACGACAATGGCACATAAGAAAGGTGTAGGTAGTTCAAAGAACGGCCGCGAGTCAGCTTCTAAACGTTTGGGCGTTAAGATTTTCGGCGGTCAAAGTTGTCTGGCTGGTAACATCATTGTTCGCCAGCGTGGCACTGTGCACTATCCCGGCAAGAACGTAGGCATGGGAAGTGACCACACGCTGTTTGCCCTCGTTGACGGAACCGTCAACTTCCATCGTGGCGGCCACCGCAATCGCAGCACAGTTTCTGTCGAGCCCAAAGCTGAGGCTTGACACCAATCTATGCAAACTCCTTCCGGGGGTTGCAACAAAATTAAAAGAGCGGGGAAATGCTTTTTGACATTTCCCCGCTCTTTCTAATCCACCATAAATTCCTCAATCGGTCCGCCGCGACATCACCCGACGGCCTTTTTTCACTCAAAAGTTGCGCGACTGCAAAGAAAAACGTAACTTAGCCCCAGAATTCATAACGGACAAAAATCATGGCAAGCAGAAAAAAACTGAAAAAGAGCATTCACGATATCTGTGACATACTCCTCATTGAATGTATCGCACTCAGTTCGTCGAAAGACTCAAAGACAGCCGCAGTCGCTCACGAGGTCGCTGAAAAGAGTGTCGCCCTCCGTAACGATTTCATCAGCCGCCTCAGCCACACAGAGCCCAACGATGCCCACAAGTACTACACACAACTCATCAAACAATTCACTGAAAGCGTTCAATCACTGTCCGGCAAACTTCTGTCCGAGGCATAAATCCGAACGGAAATACGATGTGGCGGAAATTATGCCAGACTATATTTTTCAAATGGCTTGGCTGGCAAGCAGAAGTCACGGTACGCCCATGCGACAAACGCGTCATTTGCGTCGCACCGCATACAAGCAATTGGGACTTCATTCTCGCTGAACTCTACTACACCGCCATAGGCCGTCATGCCTACTTTCTGATGAAGAAAGAGTGGTTTTTCTGGCCACTCAACTACTTGTGGACAAAAATGGGAGGCATCCCCGTCGACCGGGGCAGCAAAAACAGCCTGACAGACCAACTCGCAGAAAAAGCGAAAAACTCCGAACACTTTGAGCTGGCAGTAACCCCGGAAGGTACACGGTCGAGAAACACAAACTGGAAAATGGGCTTCTACTTCATCGCGCTTAAAGCGCAACTGCCCATTCACCTCTATGCCATTGACTACCGCCGGAGGTCTATCATCTGCACACGCGAAATCATCCCCTCGGGACACATTGAGGCCGACATGGCGACCATCAAAAGCTATTACAAAGACTTCACAGGGCGGCATCCCGGGAAATTTGCCATAAGCGACTGATCACATGAACCGAAGGCTTCACATCTTATTCGTCGCAATGCTGATTGCCACCGCAGCCTCAGCCCAAAAGGGCGATATCGATGCGGCACTGGATGATTTTTTCGCGAGTTACGGGGTCAAAGGCTACCATCCGACCGACCCCATGGCCATGAACAAATATGATGTCGACTCAAAAAATCGCACCATCGTCATTCAGACGAACGATGCATTCTCCTCACAGCCTTTCACGCCACAATCCCTGCAAGTCATCCACCAACTGTTACGAGAGGCACTGCCTTCCCCTTATAACCAATATACGATCAATCTGACCGACCCCAGAGGAAAAGACCTCCACGAGCTGATTCCGAATTTTCTCCGCGGAAAAAACTTTGACAAAAGCAGGCTGTGGAACAAAATCCACTATGACGGTCCCGCATGGGTGACAAACGTGTCACGCCCCTTTGTGCCCGACAAGGGTCTTGAAGGGTGCCACCTCTCTCTATGGGCCAGCCACGGGCGCTACTTCAACGGCAAGCAGTGGGAATGGCAACGCCCCTACCTCTTCTGTACGACCGAAGACCTGTTTACGCAGACTATCGTCGTTCCTTTCCTTATCCCCATGCTAGAACACGCAGGAGCCGTAGTGTTCACTCCTCGCGAACGAGACTGGCAACCCCGCGAAACCATTGTCGACAACGACATCCATACGGAATCTGGTACCTACCAGGAGACGACACACGGCGCCAAGTGGTCAGACTGTGACACACCGGGATTCGCCCCGTCGCAACCGACATTGAAAGACGGAGAAAACCCTTTCCGGAAAGGAACGGCCAGACAAATCGAAGCCACATCCCGCCACAGCAAACTTGCCTCGGCCACGTGGACACCCTGCATCCCACAAGCCGGACGCTACGCCGTATATGTCTCCTACGCCCACAAAGACAACAACATTCCCGACGCTCACTATATTGTCCGTCATAAAGGACAGGAGACGCATTTCCGCGTAAACCAACGTATGGGAAGCGGCACCTGGACCTACTTGGGGACGTTCGACTTCGGGCTGGGGGAAAGCCCCCAAAACTGCGTCATTCTTACCAACGAAAGTGAACACTCCGGCGTGGTCACGGCCGACGGCGTCCGGTTCGGTGGCGGAATGGGGAACATCGTCCGAGGATGTTCGACGAGCGGGCTTCCCCGCTTTCTCGAAGGAGCCCGCTATTCTGCCCAGTCAAGCGGCATGCCCACTTCCGTCTATGACAACCGCGACAAGGTGACCGACTATCCCGACGACATCAACGTGCGCTCGCTGATGACCAACTATCTGGCAGGCGGAAGTCCTTATCTGCCCAACCAGCAGGGCCTGAAAGTCCCGATTGAATTATCCCTGGCGGTCCACAGCGACGCCGGAATCCGGCGCCCCGACGGCGTCTACGGCTCCTTGGCCATCTGTACAACCCAAGGCAATGACGATCGGGATTACCTGCTCTCCAACATTTCCAGAGAGACGTCCTTCGATTTCGCCAGCATGCTGCTTTCCACGTTGTGCAACGACCTGAGTTCCTCATTAGGAATCACATGGACACGCCGCGAACTATGGGACCGCAATTACAGCGAAACGCGGAACCCGGAGATACCGTCAGCCATCATCGAGACTCTTTCGCACCAGAACTTCGAAGACATGATCTACGGACACGACCCAAACTTCAAGTTTCTGCTGGCACGCTCCATCTACAAGGCCATACTCCGTTATCTTAGCTACGTCCACCAATGGGATGACCACGTGATGCAGCCCCTTCCGGTCAGTAATTTTGCCGTAACACTCGCAGACGACGAGCAACACGCCATCCTTTCCTGGTCTCCCACGCCGGATGCCAACAACCCGGACGCCATGCCGACGGGCTACATCGTTTATACACGCCCACACGGTGGCGCGTTCGACAATGGGACCTACATCGAAGGAAAGACCACCGCTCGCCTCCCTATCCATGAAGGAGTTCAATACGACTACTACGTCACCGCAGTGAACCGTGGGGGCGAAAGTTTTCCCTCCGAGACACTCACGGCCTGCAAAATGCCCGATAGCCGCCGGACGGTCCTTATCGTCAACGGGTTCCAGCGCCTCAGTTCACCCACTGTCGTCCGGACAGACGACCGGAAAGGCTTCGACCTCCATGATGACATAGGCATAGCTTATGGCTGCACCGCCGGCTTTTCGGGGGCACAACTCAACTACGGCCCCAATTATGCCGGACGTGAAGGTTACGGAAGCCTTGGCTTTTCCGGCGACGAGCTGGAAGGCCGGATTATCGCCGGAAACACGTTTGACTACCCCTCGGCACACGGGCAGTCCATCAGAGCAGCCCAAGCCTATTCCTTCGTCTCATGCAGCCGCGACGCCCTGTTCAAAGGCTCCGTCGACCTCAATGATTTCCCTGCCGTAGATCTTATCCTCGGAGCAGAAAAAGCCACCGATAACGGAATAAAACAATACAAGACTTTTGACGGACGGCTTCGCGGCCTCCTCACCCGTTACCTCAACGCCGGCGGGCGCTTATTCGTCAGTGGCTCATACATAGGCTCCGACATGCAGTCTGAAACCGAACAGACTTTTACACGCGAGATATTGAAATATCGTTACAGCGGAACAGCCCGCGACGACAAGAACGACACTATCCATGGCCTCAACCTGCAAATACCGGTTTACCGCACCCCCGGCCCGGAACATTACGCCGTTCAGGCGCCAGACTGCATCAGTCCCACGGGAACGGCTTTCAGTGCATTCGCTTACGCCAGCGGCCGCTCTGCGGGCATCGCATACCGCGACAGGACCTACCGCGTCATCGCAATGGGTTTTCCTTTCGAATGCATACAAGATTCCTCCATACGCGATAAAGCCATGGGAGCCATTCTCCGTTTCCTCCTCGAAAACTAACCTTTCCTAATCATACACATACCATGCACAGAATCGCACTTAATGCCTCCGGCACCCGCTCTCTCGAAGTCAGCGACAAACATTTGGCCACCATCGACCAATTCAACTTGTTTCAGGATCTTATCGACAGCCACGGCTACATCGACGAAACCGTTCTCGAAAAACTGCGCCTAACCGTGCGGGGGCTCATCCTCTCCCAATGCGCTGACAGTGACAAACTGTTCGACCTCTGTGTCGACGTCCTTTATCACGAAAAGATGAAGAGCTACGGCCTTCACCAGCTCATTCTTCTTTATATCGACTGGAAAAGTAACACAAACGCCCCTACTCATTGAAAGAACACCGACTCACAGACTGGCTGCCGACGACCCGGCGCGAAATGGAACTGCGGCGATGGGACAGCGCAGACGTCATCCTTTTCAGCGGCGACGCCTACGTCGACCACCCCTCGTTCGGAGCCGCCGTTATCGGCCGCATT
>USCX01000039.1 GCA_900553285.1 uncultured Prevotella sp. | reverse complement strand
GGAGGGTGTCGCCATGGGTAAGGTGGTACGTCGCGTCGGTCAGGTAGACCACGGGAATTCGCGTATCCAGCCGGGCTATCAGGAAATCGTCGTGGGCAAACAGGAGGTCGAATTTCTCGTTTTCCAGCTCGTAGGCCAGTACTTCACCGATTTTCTCCGTGTACAGGCAGGGCGAAAAGGGCTCCCGCCCGTCTTTGAACGCACGGTGGAGCCGCGCGGCCTCCGCCAAGGCTTCCGGCCCGCGCCAGACCACCTCATGCCGTGCGGCAAGTGTCTTGTAGAGGAAGTAGAGCGTGCCCGACCAGCTGTGGATGTCAGTCGGGTCGGCAGCAGAAAGAAAAGCAATTTTCATGGGGAATTTTTCTTTTTGTGGGGCAGCCGGGCGTGCCAGTCGCACCAGAAGTGCCACCGGCCAAGCCGACGGTGAAAAGGGCTGCTGTGGTGAAAACCGAGCAACCCGCGCGCCTCACCGTAGTCGAGCCATCCGCCGAGGAGGTCGTCGCCAAAAGGGCCACTACTCCCCGGGAAGAACAGCGAAAAAGCCGCGTGTTCGCCCCGCAGGCCGAGGAGGCGTTCGGCATAAAGCCAGTCGTGGTAGCCATGGGCCGGGGAGGGATACGTGTTGTCGTAAAACAGACGCCAGTCCAGCACGGAGAGGGTCCGCTGGTCGACGAGTTTGAAGTCCGTGTAGCCCAATGCGTGTAGTTCGTCCAGCGTGTCGGACATCCGGCTTCCGTAGTCCTCCTCGCGCCCGAGGCATTCGCTTTCCACCGAGAGGAACGGCGGCCGGCTGTCTGTCCTTTCCAGACTGGACAAAGCCTCGATGTCGTTTCCCTCGATGTCAATCTTGCAATAATCCGGCACGCCGTATGTCTCCATGAGCTGGGGCAGGTCGACGGTCGGCACGTGGATGGCACGGGCCGCTCCCGGGGCTTCACGTTCGGCAATGTCGCGGTGCGTGGAGTTCCAGATGGAAACGGGACTGACATAGAACGTCGTGGGCTTTCCGCCCTCGCGGACCACGGCCTTATGCAGCAGGCACAGCCGGCCGTTGCGCACGGCATCCGAAAACGCCACCCTGCCGCGAGCGGCCAGCCGAGGGTCAGCCTCGACAGCCACCACGCGGCATCCCCGGCTGAGATAGTAAGCCGTGTCCTCGCCCCGGTGGAAACCGAGGTCGAACACGAGGGGCATATCGGGGTGGGGACTTCTCTCTTTCATGTGCCAAGTCATTTCGTGGCTCACCGCTTGGTGCGTGTCCATGGATGGAAATCGAGACGGTAGGTGACATGGAACATCACGTAGCGCCCGAGGAGGTTGCGCCACGTCTCGGTCTGCATCTGGGCGTTGATGGTGTAGCTCGTGCGGCTGATCTGGCCGAGGATGTCGAAGGCTTCGAGGCGGAATTTGAGTGCGCCTTTCAGGATGGAGCGGCTCAGCGAAGCCGACCAGATGACGTCGTCCGTGTTGAAACGGCTGTCCGTGTAGCCCCGGCGGCTATACACGTCCACTGTCGTGCTCAGATAGAAATTCCAAGGCAGCGGGGCGTCGAAATTGCCGCCGTAGCTGTAATCGTAAACGTTCATGCGGTCGATGTAGTTGCCCGTGGAGTGGTTGACCGTCACTTTGCCATAGATGCCGTATCCCCAGAGATTGTAGCTGCCCCACACACCGAGCCGCTCCGTCCAGGCAAGCGTGCGCACACTGCTGCGCACGCTGTTCGACACTCCGTCGAGGCTGATGAGGTCGACGTTGTTGCGGTAGCTCACGTTGGTACGCAGGTCGGCGTTCAAAAAGTACTGATTCCTTTTGTAGTAGCCGAACTTGTGCATCATGTAGACGCTGCCTGTGAGTTCCCAGTTGCCGTTCACATTCTCCGGGCGGTAGGTGCGCATGCCGGTCTGCGTGTCGTAGTTCATGCCTTGTGCCACGGCGTTGAGCCGGATACGATGCTCCACATCGACATAGGCTGAATACTTGTAAGTCTTATCCTCCATCATGTGGTAATGAAACCGTGTGGTGTGTGCGCGGGTATCTTTCAGTCCCGGGTTGCCGAGACGGCGGACAAGGGGCGTCGATGTGTCCTCATAATCGAGCAGGCTGAGCAAGTCGGGCGCTTGGCGGGAGTATTGGTAGGTCAAGGTCATCTGGCTGTTGTTGTAAGGTTGGAAAAACAACCAGACAAAGGGTTCGAAATAGGCTTTCCGCCGGTGCATGAGGGTATCAATACGGTCGCGGTCGTAGTTTAAGCGTTCATTCTCGTAGCGTACGGCAGGTGTGACGTTGATTTCCCACAACCGGTAAGTATTGATTGTTTTGCGGATGCCCAGCAGCAGGCTTCCCGTATGGGTTTGGTCACGCTGTGTAGAGTAGTAAGAGTTCTGTGCGTTAATCTGGTCTTGCAGGGCCGAACGGTTCGAAGCCAATTGGTCAAGACTCCAAGTGTCGAACGCTGTGCCTTCAAGCACATAGTAGGGGTTACGGGCCGACTGGTACCTGTGGTCATACCGGTAGGAGGGACGAACAAAAAATGACATCCGGTCGCCAAAATTCCATTGGAAATCATATTTTCCGTAGGCATAGAAGTTGTAGTTTCTTCCCGTCCGGTCCGTAAAGCGGGTTTCGTCGCCGGACGCCGCACCGGTCCGGTCCGTGGTTGTGGAAGCGCGGAGCGTGCGATCCGCATTATAAGTATAGGTGCCGCCGGCGGAAACGTCCACGGCATCGTACGAATCCGGCAAACGCCAGGAGCCTTGGAGAGAGCCCCCGCCACGGAACGAATGCCCTTTGGCCAGGCTGTTCGAAGACAGGGACGAGATTAGATTCTTGCGGAGATAGGCAGCCCCATTGGGACCGAACAGGCTGTCGAGCGCCTCACCCATGTAACGCTCGGTCAGTGCGCGGTCGAAATCGGCGCTCTGCGAACCGTCTGTGCGGTCATAGTTTTTATAGTTGAACTGCGGCTTCATCGTAATAAAAAGTCGTTTTTCGGGAGGGGTGAGCTGGATGTTGAACGCGGCGTCGGCCACCAGCTCGTGCGCCACGTTACGTTGGCGCGAGCGGCTGAACACATCGCCGCTGTCGAAAAACGTCGTGCCCGACGTCTTGCTTTCCGTGGGGTTCTTGTGATACCAGAACCGGGTGCTGCCGTCCACTTTGAACCGCTTCCGGCGGTCGTTGATGAGGTAATAGAGGCCGGCGTCCTTGGTGGTGGCCATGCTTCCGCCTGCGGCTGTCTGCCAATTGCCCTTCGAGTCGTAGTAGGAGCCTCCCATGAAGTCGTTGATGTTGGCGTAGGCGCCGATGCGCGACTGCCTTGTGAACCGCAGGGCGAACAGGCGGGCACCGTAATGGTTGTCCGTGCCGTATGCGCCACCTACGTTGGCGAACCCGCCCATGCTGTATTGCTTTTTGAGCTGCACGTCCATGGCCAGCGGCTGTTCGCCCAGTTCTTCCTTTGTGTATCCCAGTGCCCGGTTGCGGTCGCTCATCCGTTCGTACACCTTCACCTTGTCCACCGTATAGGCTGGCAGGTTTTCGAGCGCCACCTTGGGGCTGCCCGTAAAAAAGTTCTCACCGTTCACCAGCAGCCGGTCTACCTTGCGCCCGTTCACCGTGATGACCCCGTCTTTTTTCAGCTCCACGCCGGGCAGCATCGAAATAAGTTTGTCGAGCATCGACCCTTCGGCCAGCTGGAACGCGTCGGCGTTGTAGACGAGCGTGTCACCTTTCATCACCATCATCAGTTTTGTCGCTTTCACTGTCGCCTCGCCCAATTGGATGCTCTTCTTGATTTTTATCATCGATATTTTGGAGAGGTTAACCCACGTCATGCGATGCGGGTTGAAGTTGAATGTCTTGGTGATGTACTTGTCATAGTACCCTTTGCGTGAAAGTTTAAGGATGAACGTCCCCGCCGTATCTATCTTAACCAAGTGAGTGCTGTCATAATCGCCCAATGGTGTCTTTTGAAAATGTTTGGCAATTACAGTACTGTCCTTTCCCATTAGCGTGACCCATATAGAATCAAGCGGCGTATTAGTAAAGGCGTCCACAGCTACCCCTCCAATTCTATATCGCTGGGCATGCACGCTCATCAGGCTTACGATGACAAACAGCAAAAACAACAAACTTTTTTTCATGAGATAGAATTTTTAAATTAGTACGATGCAGAATTAAGTGTGGGGGCAAGGAAAATGGTTCCATGCCTCCACTCTCAACACTTAAAGACTACCACATGGAAGCGAAAGTCACAGAACTTGCCGATGCAGGCGGAGTGGTTGTCTTCGGGGGATTAAAAAGATAACAATCGCAATTGTCCAATAGATTGTTTCCATTCGTATCTTTTGGACATACGCAATTCGAGTTCACGTGATTAAACTCCGGGCAAATACCATTAGGCGGACAACTACAATTGTTGCCCATTGTGTGACAGTCACAATTGTCAACAGCATCTGACTGGACAGCCAAAAATCCGCCACGCAGTTCACCCTCCGCCGTCTGGGTGAGGGGCATGAAGTCCGCCGTGAGGAGAGACTTCAACGATTTTTCTTTCAGCTTTTTCATAAGCGATAATTTTTAGTTTGACATGAGTTTTTCCAACAGGTAGTCAATCCTGTCTTCGATTATCTTCTGCCGGAAAGCCGGGGTGTAGCCACGGATGCAACCGGAGCGCCCCATGCTGTCCAGTTTGAACTGGCTGCATCCTCCGTGACAGAGCGGGAAGATGCGGCAGGCACGGCAGGTTTCGTTGCCATACCTGATGCGGTCGCGCAGTGCCCGCCTGTCGTTCCATGCCAGCGTACCGTCCGGTTCCAACCGCCCTTCGCGGTTGTCGGGCGTGAAGTCACGGGCGGTACATTTGTAGAGGTCGCCGTTGTAGTTGACGGAAATATGGTTGTCCTTGTCGGCATAGCAGCGGCTGGCGTCGATGTACTTCATCTCCGTGACGGTGAAGCCCGCCTCGCGGAAACGGCTACGCAGGCGCCCCTGCCGTTCGGCAAAGTCGGGCGTGCGGTTGGGCGCGTCCTGCCAGACATGCTGGATGTCGACGGTGACGAGTTTCTTCTCGGCGTCGGACAGGTCGGCAAGGTCGGTGAGCACATCGACAAAGGTGTCGAGGTTGGCGTTCGTGGTGTTCAGGCGGAGGGTGACGCTCATGCCCGCCCGCAAAACGCGCCTGATGTTTTCCAAAATCATGGCGTAGCTGCCGTGGCCTTTCGCGTCGATGCGCACGCGGTCGTGGCTCGCGGCGTTGCCGTCGAGGGTGATTTGGAACACGGGAAGAGAGGCCGAGTGAACAGTCTGCAGACTGTCGACCACATGGTCCGTGAGCAGGGTGGCATTCGTCACGAAACTGTAAGTCATCGTCTTGCCATGTTCGCGGCAGAGGCGGTCGACCTCGGCAAGGAGGGGATAAACCACGTCGTCAAACGTGAGCAACGGTTCGCCCCCGAAGAACGACAGCGCCAAATGTTCGAGCTGCGGGTCGGCCACCTTGCGGCGGACAAGCCGCACCACGGCGTCGTAGACTTCGCCCGTGAGGCGGGACCCGGCGTGGTGCTTCTCGTAGCAGTACCAGCAGCGGAGGTTGCAGTCGAGCGTCGGGTTGATAAAGAGGACAAAACGGCGCGGATCGGTGTCGTGGCGCTGCCATTCGGCCACAAGCCCGGCCGCTTCGTCCTCCTCGTCGGGCACCACGTAGCCCCCTGCGACCAAATGGTCGTAGAACGTAGGGTGGAGCACGGAGATGTCGTAGACGGAGCGCTCGCGCAGCAGGTCGGCCAACGAAGGTTCGAGGACGGTCAACTGTTCGGTGCGGCAGTTGTAAAGTACCGGGCAATCGTCTTTTTTGACCACAAAGGTGTATTTACTGAGCTTCATCGCATAAAGATTTTAGGTGTAACAAAAGGAGGGCATAACCTGCCGCGCCGGTCAGTCCGGGCGTCCAATAGCGTGAGTCGCGCGGCAATTCGGTGGGGAGGTCGGTCCAATCGTCGAAATCGGACGGCAGGGTGCACCAGTCGTCCTCGCCGTAGCGGCGCATCAGCAGGAGCAGGCTATGCTGAGTCACACTCAGACGGTCCCGGCAGGCAAGTACGGCCTGCCATGCCGCCCGGCGCAGTTCTTCGAGAAAATCCTGCGGGAATGGCACGGGGTCGCCCTGCCGCCGGGCATAGCCCAGACGCGCCGTACAATAGGCCATGAGCCCACAAAGGCCCTTGTCGACCGAAAGGTCTGCCACCCAACGCAGCGGCGCCGTGCGCACGGCCAGCGCATCGATGGCCGCCAGTTCGTCACGCACGTCGTCCGGGCCGACAAAACCGTTGTCCACCAAGTAAACCATTCCCCAGCCGATGCCGAAAGCCCCGTTGCGGAACGTCAGGGGCAGGCTGTCAGCGGCAAGCCGGCGGCACACGTCGGAAAAGAGTTGCGAGGCCCGGTCGTCGAACTCTTCGCTCCGGAAGGCCCGGGCATAGCCGGCATACAGGATGGCCAGCCCCATGCGCCCGTCGACAAGGCCGTCGGACGTGAGGCCGGCCTCCGTCTGGCGGCAGTATGCCATCACGGCGTCCAGACCGGCCAGACGCCGTGCCATCTCGTCGCGACCGGGGAGCTGGGCACAGCGGTTCTGGCGATAGACATCCGCAAAGTCACACTTGCGGAAACGGGTGGCATAATCCGCACGAAGCCCGTCGACACGCTCGTGCAAGGCGGAAAGAATACATGACGCTATTTCGTAATACGTGATGTTCTCACGGCAGACCGTGGCCTGCGCCCGCACCCTCAGCGGCATGGGAAGAAGCGTTTCGGCCACCAAGAGATGACTATAAAGGAACTTGGCGAAACGGCGGAAATAGGGACTGGCCTCTTTATAAATGTGTCCCACTACGACGTCGGGCATGAGGCGGCATCCGCCGCCCTCCATCGTGGCTTTCAGGCTGAGATAAGGCTCTTCGCAACCGAAACCTAAAAGGCCTTCGAGCCCGCGGAGTTCTCTCCAATAGGCCACACTTGACGCATAGGCCGCCCCAAGCACGCAGGGGACGCGGCCATCCTGCACGGTAGCCCTGACCGGCGACACGTTCCACGACGCCGTGGGCATGAGACGTTGCTTGCCCATATATACATAAGCGCCAAAGGCCGGTTCGGCCTTGTCTTCCACGATGGCATCACCGCGTTTGCGCAACACGCGGGTCTGGCCGCACAGCAACTGACGCCCATTGCGATGCAATTCGGCAAGCAGGCGTCCGGCCCAATCGTCCTGATAGAAGCGCATGTGGGCATCGAGGAGCAGGAAATAGGGCGTGCGGCAGCTGCGGACACCTTTTTCCTTGGCAGCCGCCGCGCCGATGCTGACGGGATTATGGAGATAGCTCACGTCGAAAGGACGGACGGCTTCCTCGTAATCGTACCCGTCGGTCGAACCGTCGTCGACCACGATGATGTCCACGCCCTGACCGGCCGTCTGGCGGATGCTGCGGAGCGTGGCGGCCACTTCGTCGCCCTCGTTATGAAAGGGGACGACAACGGTCAGCTCATTGGCGCCCGGCCGCACTTTTTCAGGGCGGGCGATTTGGCTGTCCACCCTTTTCATCCACTCCTGGGCCAGACCGTAACGGATGCGGTAGGCGTTCCGCCGCTGGTCGGCTCGGTGCCTGCTGGTGACCTGCCCGGGGCTGATGCGGTAGTCTATCAGGATTTTATCGAGATTGTGGATGCAAAGGCCGCGCCGCACGGCCTCGGCCCACAGGCGGTAGTCTTCGGCATAGGCATAGTCTTCCTCATAACGCAGGCCGGCAGCCTCCATGCGGCTGCGGCGCCACATCACAGTGGGATGGCAGATGACGCAGCCCTCGACGAGTTCGGCATAGTCCACCCGCTCCGTATGGGGAGCCACTTCGTCGGTTTCCGCGCCGGGGCGGAACGTATGGGCGCCGCCAGAAAGGATGTCCACCTCCGGATGCGATTCGAGGTAGTCGTATTGCGTTTGAAGCCGGTCGGGGCGCATGAGGTCGTCCGCATCCATGCGGGCCACGTAGCGTCCTCCGGCCTCGTCGAGCAGGAGGTTGAGCGTGGCGATGTAGTCATGGCGGTTCCGCAGCAGGCGGATACGCGGGTCCGAGTAGGAACTGACTATGGCGCAGGTGTCGTCGGTCGACCCGTCGTCGGCGATGAGCAGTTCAAAGTCAGTGAACGTCTGGGCCAGGATGCTGCCGATGCGCATACGGAGATGAGCCGCCCCATTAATAAACCGCCATACAGACCGAAACCGCCGGACTCGCTTTCTGTTTTTCATGGTCCATATCTTCTTTTTAAGGTTATCCGCAAATATAAACATCTTTTTGTGAAAAGCCAAGCGGATTCCTAAAAATAATTACCGGCCCGTCCGTCACGGGCACCGCGACGAGCGTTTTCCCGGCCAGCCGGACAGGATCGCCCGGACAGCCGACCCCGGACCGCCCTGTGCCGGACAGACGCGCGCCGGGGAAGGTAAATGCAGCAAGGGGGGGCTGACGTTAGCGCCGATGCATGACTACCATTCAATCACATGGCAGACCGGCGACGCCGAAGTGGCATCCGCTTCGTATAATTACTGATGTCAGCGAAGCAGACGTGCTTCATGACTTTTTGAACGCACGTGCATGACCTGCGAATGTCCGTCCGGCTCTGCCTTGTGTGCCATCCGGTTCCGGTTGGTCATCGCGTGCGTTTTTTCTCGGGCCGTATGAGGCTGTAAGTGACGTGGAGCATGAAGTAACGCCCGAGGACATTACGCCACGTCTCGGTTTGCATCTGGGCGTTGATTACATAGGCCGTGCTACTGATTTGCCCGAGTATGTCAAAGGCTTCCACTCCGAAATGGAGCGTTCCTTTGAGAATCGATTTGTTCAGTCTCGCGGTCCAGACAAGGTCGTCCGTATTAAAACGGCTGTCCGCGTATCCCCTGCGGCTGTACATGCGGGCCGTGGTGGTCAGCCTCACGTCCCAGGGAAGAGGGATATTCACGCTGGCGCCATAACCAAAGTCGACCACGTTCATCGTGGCCATATGGTTTCCCACGGAGTGCCTGTACGTAAAATTAGCGCTCACACTGCCACCCCATCCCTTACGGCCACCATAAGCGCTAAGGCTCATGTTGCTGCCAGTGGACAGCGTACGTACGCTGCTGCGCACGCTTTGCTCGCTTAGACTGAGGAGGTCGGCACTATTGCGATAGTTTGCATGGGCATTCAGATTAATGTACACGTTTTTCTTCGGGAAGAGTTTATTGCTATAAGACGTGTTTGCGCCTATCTCCCAGTTGCCGTTTATGGTCGACGGACGATAGGTGCGCACTCCGGTCTGGGCGTCATAGGTCATCGCCTGGCAGAGGGCATCCAGCCACAGTTTGTAATTCACATCCAGTGAGATTGATTGGTATCGCGGGTCTTCGTTGTCATTCCATGAATCGTAATGCAGCCCTGCCGAATGGGTCCGGGTGTCTTTCAATCCGGGCGTGCCAAGCCGCACGACGAGAGGGGTAGAAGTGTCCTCATAATTGAGTTGGTAGGTCAGGTTCTGCGCTTGGCGGCCATATTGGTAAGACAAGCTGAAATGGTCGTTGTTTCGGGGCTGGAACGAAAACGAGACGCCAGGTTCAAAATAGGTCTTGCTGCGCCGCATAAGCGTGTCGATGCGGTCACGTTCATAATCCAACTTGTCTTGTACGTGGCGAATGGGAAGGTCGACGCTGAAATCCCAATGCCTGTAAAGCTCGCTCTTACTCTTGCCCAGCGAGAGCGACACGCTGCCGCTATGCGTGTGGCTCCATGCCGTGGAGTAATAAGTGTTCTCCGCGTTGATTTGGTCTTGCAGGGCAGAACGGTTTGACGCCAGCTGGTCGACGTCCCACGAAGCAAACCCGGTGTTTTCGAGTTTATAGTAAGGATTTGAGGCCGAATGATACTGGTGCTCGTAGCGATAGTTTGGCTTTACGCTAAAAGTCAATCCGTTGTCAAACTTCAACCGGTAGGAATAGCCGATATTTGCATATACGTCGTAATTTGAAGCATTGCGGTCCGTGAAGCGCACTTCCTGCAAGGGCTTGGCGTCCATGCTCGACTGAGACGCCGAAGTGCGCAGCATTCTTTCTGCGTCGTAGTCATAATTCCCACCGGCGCCGAAGTTCAACAAATCCGATGAATTTTTTATACGGAAAGACCCCTTCATGGCCACCCCCGTGCGGAAAGAATGCCCCTTGCCTATATGGTGCGTTTCTAATGAAGATATAAGATTATCGCGCAGATAATGCGCTCCGTTCGGACCGAAAAGGCTGTCGAGCGCCTCGCCCATATACCGTTCATTCAATTGCGCACGCCAGTCCGCACTTTGCGATTGGTACATGTCATCGTAGTTCTTGTAATTAAAAGTGGGTTGAATCTTGGCATACAAGCCTGCTTTCTTAGGAGTGATTTGGATGTTGAATGCCGCGTCGGCCACCATTTCATGCGCCACGTCGCGCTGGCGCATCCGGCTGTACATGTCATCTGGGTCAAAAAACGTGGTAGACGATGTTTTACTCTCCGTGGGATTCTTATAGTACCAAAATCGCGTACTACCGTCTATCTTGTAACGCGACTGGCGGTCGTTGACGAGATAATACAGGCCCATATCTTTCGTCGTGGCCAGGCTTCCGCTAGAACTTGACTGCCAATTCCCGTCGGCGTCATAATATGCCCCTCCCATGAAATTGTTGATATTGGCGTAAGCGCCGATTCGGGACTGTGTGGTAAACCGCAACGCGAACAGGCGCGCTCCATAGCGGTCCTGCGTACCGTAATCCGCGCCGAAGTTGCTTGCCCAGCCCACACTGTACTGCCGTTTGAGGTTCACATCCATGACCAGAGGCTGTTTCCCCACTTCGCTTTTGTCGAACCCAAGTGCGCGAAGGCGGTCGTCCATCCTTTCATACACCTTGACCTTGTCCACCATGTATGCCGGCAGGTTGTCCAATGCGACTTTCGGGTTACCCCGGAAGAACTCCTCTCCGTTCACCAACAGGCTGCTGACTTTCCGCCCGTTGACCGTAATCACTCCGCCTTTGTCCAATTTCACGCCGGGCAACATGGCTATCAGCTGATCGAGCATCGAGCCTTCGGCCAGCTGGAACGCATCCGCATTATAAACCACCGTGTCGCCTTTCATCACCATCAACAGTTTCGTCGCCTTGACGGTGGCTTCACGCAGCTGTATGACTTTGCGGGGAAGAGCCTGCATCAGCACGTCGCCAAGATATTCGGTATCTTTCCGGTAACGGCGGAAGTGTATGTTTTTCCGTAAATAGGTATCATAAAATCCATTCGCCGACAATTTAATGATGAACGTACCGGACTGAGCGACTTCGCCCAATTTGCGCATGTGCCCGAGCTTCTCGATGTATGTCCGTTGGTCAACCACCGTACTGTCCGCAGTCATGACCGTAACTTGCACGGTATCTATCTTTTCATAAGTAAAGGAGTTCTTCGGCGTACCGTATATGGTAAATTTCTGCGCATGGGCCACAATCACGTTCGCAAGTAGAAGAACAAAAACTATGAACGTATATCTTTTCATAACGACTATCCTTTAATTAACTAAATGGGTAATCATACATGCCCAAGTACGATTCTGTAGATCTTACGCGAGGAACTATTTCTTCCCCAATGGATACGCGAGTCCGAGTAGGAACTGACTATGGCGCAGGTGTCGTCGGTCGACCCGTCGTCGGCG
>USCX01000038.1 GCA_900553285.1 uncultured Prevotella sp. | reverse complement strand
ATGCTGGCCGACATAGGAGAAGAGTTGGCTGGGAAAACAATAGCCATATCCGGATTCGGCAACGTGGCATGGGGAGCCGCCCAAAAGGCCACCGAATTGGGGGCAAAAGTGGTCACGCTGTCAGGACCTGACGGATATGTCTACGACCCGGACGGCATTTCGGGAGAGAAAATAAACTATATGCTCGATCTACGCGCTTCTGGGGAAGATATCGTTGCCCCCTTTGCCGAGCGTTATTCCTCGGCAACATTCATCGCCAACCGGAAGCCATGGGAGATACCCGTCGATATTGCCTTGCCATGTGCCACACAAAATGAGCTGGACGAAAACGATGCCCGCCAACTCATGGAAAACGGCGTGAAATGCATAGCCGAAGTATCCAACATGGGATGTACCGCCGAGGCCGTTGACTATTTACTATCCCGAAAGGCCCTGTTCGCACCCGGGAAAGCGGTCAACGCTGGCGGAGTGGCTACGTCAGGGTTAGAAATGACGCAAAACGCCATGCACCTGTCATGGTCTGCCGCCGAAGTCGATGAACGGTTACATCATATCATGTCTAACATTCATGACCAATGCCTACGCTATGGTCGTGAAACCGGAGGCTATGTCAACTACGTAAAAGGCGCCAACGTGGCCGGTTTCATGAAAGTGGCCCGGGCCATGATGGCGCAAGGCATTGTATAAAAGTGACATCATGTGATGATGATAACAAAGAAAGAAGAATCCCGTCGAGATCTACCGACGGGATTCTTCTTTCTACCTTTAAACTGACACGCTCTTCACGAACAGGCGACATCCATCTGCACTGCGAACAAAGAGCATTCGAATGAGAAGACAAGACGAACATTGCCCACACATAATCCGAGGCTGTACCCCCTCATTATACCCTCATTAACCGTAGACATATCGTCACCAACAGGAGCAGACCGCAATTTCTGGGAATAAGTCATTTCAAATCTCCATCATGCGCCCTCGCCCACACAAGTCCACGCGCTCATTCTATCAACTGTTCACATCGGCACAGTCCCGAACTTCCCGACCTGCACAAAAAAGTCCGCCATACAAAGCAGCAAATCAGTTAAAATGTGTAATTTTGTCGCCATAAGCACCTGCAAACAGAATGAAGCTGATTTTGATGACTGTGCCCTATTTCTTTATAGAGGAGCACCAAATCCTGACTGCACTCTTCGATGAGGGCTTGGAAATCTTGCATCTTCGCAAACCTCACACTGAGCCCATTTACTCAGAACGACTGCTTACACTTATTCCCGAATGTTACAGGAAACGCATCGTGGTGCACGACCACTTCTACCTCAAAAACGAGTTCAAACTCATGGGGCTTCATCTTAATCAACGAAACCCGCAGCCACCCGCCGGATATAAAGGACACATCAGCTGTTCATGCCACACCATCGAAGAGGTTAAAGCACAAAAACAGGTATGTAACTACGTCCTCCTAAGTCCCATCTTCAACAGCATATCCAAACAAGGCTACGAATCACCCTTCACGGACAAGGTGCTGAAACAATATGCCAAACAAAACTGGATAGATAAGAAAGTGATGGCCCTTGGAGGCATTACCTTAGACAACATCGCCCGTATCAAAAACTATGGTTTTGGAGGTGCGGTCGTTTTAGGAGACATATGGAACCGATTCGACATCCATACCACCCACGACTACAAAGACCTCATCACTCATTTCAGAAAACTTCAAAAAGCCGCCAACTAACGAACACAACTCACCTTATAACAATAAGCTCAATGAACGACAATTCATTTATGGTATTTTCGGGCACGAAGTCAAGATACTTGGCCGAAAAAATTTGTGCTAGCTTAGGCTGCCCCCTCGGCAATCTGGTGATTACGCACTTCGCTGACGGCGAATTTGCCGTCAGCTATGAAGAATCCATCCGTGGACGCGATGTATTCCTCGTGCAATCAACCTTCCCCAATTCAGACAACCTCATGGAACTCTTGCTGATGATTGATGCCGCCAAACGTGCATCCGCACACAGCATCGTGGCCGTTATTCCCTACTTCGGATGGGCCCGCCAAGATCGTAAGGACAAACCTCGCGTGTCGATTGGTGCCAAACTCGTAGCCGACCTTCTGAGCGTGGCAGGCATTGACCGCCTCATCACGATGGATCTTCATGCAGACCAGGAGCAAGGATTCTTCGACGTCCCGGTCGACCACCTCTACGCCTCCACAATTATGCTGCCTTATATCAAATCGCTCAATCTCCCGAACCTCTGTATCGCCACACCGGACGTGGGAGGTTCGAAACGTGCCAGCACATATGCAAAATACTTGGATTGTCCACTCGTTCTCTGCAACAAGACCCGCAAACAAGCGAACGTGGTCGAAACGATGCAAATCATCGGCGACGTAAAAAACATGGATGTCATTCTCGTAGACGATATCGTGGATACGGCCGGCACTATCACCAAAGCGGCAGATTTGATGATTGAGAACGGAGCGAATAGTGTACGCGCCATTGCCTCCCACTGCGTAATGTCAGGTCCGGCAACAGAACGTATTGAAGCTTCAAAACTTGAAGAAATTGTCTTCACTGACAGTATTCCCTATACACACAATTGCCACAAAGTAAAGCAGCTTACCGTGGCCGACATGTTCGCAGAAACAATCCGTCGCGTCATGTCTAACGAAAGTATTAGTTCGCAATACCTGATCTAAACGATTCCCCATAAAGAAGGCGGGTGGTTCACAATGTGAACCACCCGCCTTCTTTATCCGGCAACCATGAGCCTCATCATTTCTCAAACTTCATACCTATCTGCATACCATCATAACTCTTGAAAAGCGAAGTCACCGTGGACAGCATCCCCTCCTCAGGAATTATCGACGTAATAGAAGATATCAACGTCAGCAACTTGTCAGCCTCAACTGCCAGCTGCAAGCTGTTTCCTGTCCGCTTTACATTAGCCGAAAGCGTGGTGAAGTTCAATTTTTTCAACGTTAACGTGGCGTCTTTCACCTCGTAAGTACCACGAATGGACCGACCGTTCAACTCACATGTATACGTACTGTCAGTATTAAACGTCAATTTAATCACTCCGGGCTTGATTCCCACTTTTTCCATCACCGAAGCTAACTTTTCTTCGGCTGTATTGGCCATCACAGCCCCACCTATCTTCCCTAACACCTTGTCCGACTCCAAGACCAAGACCGGTTCCTTATACGTCCATGTACCAGCCAAGTCATTCGCCTCAACCTTGTCTTTTCCAAGCAAAGCCGACACATAATCTTTGGCAGTGCTTCCGATATTCAAACCAGACGAAGCCTTCTTCAATATATCTCCCAAAGACTGGGCTGAAAGAGATACGCTACACAGATTCAGCACCACGAAAAATAGACTGATTCTCAAAAACTGTTTCATCTTCTTTGTATTATACTAACGTTCAATCAACATAAAGTTTCTTTGTTCCCCGAGCTGATTTCAACAAATACAAACCACGCGTCAGACGGGTTTGCGCTTCGCTTTCGTTGGGGGCTTCAAACAGTTTCCGCCCGTCGAGCGTGTAAACCGTCACCGTCTCATCAAGAACTATATTATTGATACCTACGGTCGCCGCATCCATATACGTGAAAGAAATTACACCGGCTTTTTCCCTGATGTCGTAAATAGGCTGTCCCATAAATTTCTCACCGCTCCTACCCACGTAAACAGTTGCTGCCGGTGAAGATTCGTCTGTCAGCTCATGATTCTGCGTAGGGCCCGGATACAAGTCACCCTTTATCCAAGCCGTCTGCAACCTATTATAATCATCAATATGTCCCAAGGCATTATCCGCCGGAATATAAGTATAGCGCGGCGACCTTGCATTGGTATTCACATTGTTGCTCGTCCAAGCATTCGGATCGTAGTAGATGTGCGATACCAACATGCCATGCCCCATTGACGTCGGAAACCACTTGGTTCCTATCTGACGGTTTTCGAGTATATAATACTCACGTCTTTGATTCGGGCTCACAATACGATAGGCACGAGGTCCTTCGGTATCTGTCAAACGCTGTAATTCATAGTCTCCGGTTTCCGTCAGCGTCGGTATTTCCAACCATCCCAAGAAGCAACGCTCGTATGCGGTCAGTCCGATAGGCGTATAGCCGTTATTCCAATGCTCACCCAAATCCATAAGCGACCAATAATCCATACCGGTAATGCCACTATACGTCACGTCATACACGTCGGGCAGCCCCAACCCATGACAGAATTCGTGCGCATATACCCCGATTCCTGTCAAATAACTCTCGACCGGATTGGTGCCATCGTAGGAACAAATCAGTTCATTGGTAGCCAAGTATGCGTTCACCGGCGTCCCGCTTATTTCTGCGTTCAGCAATCCTGCCTGATGAGCCCATATGTAATCATCCGCATTTTCACTAAATGCAGACTGCTCGCCCTCGCCGGCATAATAAATGGACAACAACGGGATTTTACCGTTATACGTAAAAGGAGCCGCATCCATCCCTTGCTCGCCCAAGTAGTTGAGACACTCCACCACAAGGTCAATCATCTTCCCGTCATTACTGCCATTTTCACCATGCGCACCATAATAATCATGATTATTCTTGGCCATCATTCGTCCTACGATACGAAACTCCGGGGTGAACATGCCATAACTATTATCCACGAAATAGTCGCGCAGGCTACCGACAGAACCGTTAGCGTCACGATATCCTTCTTTGTTCATCTGATTATTCAAGGTTTCCTCGGAAGCCTTCGTAAAAGGAAGATCCGGAAATTCCACCATAATCACGGGTATGCATACGTTACCTATGCTCGGAATACTACCTCCTGCTGAATGCCCGAACCGGCCGAGCCCCGTAGTTTCCGGAGCTGCCACAACACGGCTCATTCGCTTACTCTCCCTGCGTTCCTCCGCTTCCCGAACTTCATTAAAAGCGTCGACAGCCTTGACCGCCGAAGAGGATACGAAAACTTTTTCCTCGGCGCTACGGGCCTCTTCATTGTGAGCCATGACAGTTGAAGGCTCGTAAATACTTCCGACCTGCTTCGCATAACACAAATCGCCATTTGCATTCCGCAGAAGGGCCCAACCGTCCGTTGTGGCATAGAAACTGAAATGTTCATTTCCCACTCTTTTGACAAGGACCTCCGTACTGTCACTCTGACCGACTGCGAACGTGCGACGCAACGGAGCAGAAGCCCAAGCCCCTTGTGAGGACGTAAACAGAACCAACAGGGAAAGTAGTAACTTTTTCATACCTTAGTATTATTGTTTTTCGCCGCAAAGGTAACACTTCCTCTATAAATTCCACAACGTTTACACCCTAAAAACGCCATTTTCCGTTAACCGTGATACCATCGTCACCACCCTACCTACTGTCCATTTCCATATAAAGAACAAAAGAGCCTGACACAATTGTGCCAAGCTCTCTTCAATCTTAACCAGCAGATACGTGCTGCCGACCACTGACTAATTAAGAATCACTTTGTATGTATCAGCCGCCGTACGGACGATATAAAAGCCACGTTCTGCATTCTGAATGTTTCTTACACGAATACCACGGATGTCATACACCTGCACCTTGTCACCCAGTTTTGTCAATTCAGCACGTGACATCGGGCGTGTGGACGTTACGGCCGCCGGTTTGATGGCTGTCGGCAGACCTGCGCTGTGGTACGTAAACACATACTGGCTTCCCTGGTCCGTTACATTACTATTAATGCCTTTATAGGTATTCACCACCCACAACATATTGGCAGCTTCACCATTAGCTGAACCACGGTCGTTCAGCAATTCATTATTTACCCGCAAGCCATACGCCTCTCCATTGCCCGACTTGATCAGTTGAAAAAAAGCTCCACGTTCTACGTCACCATACTGCACGTAGCGGCTTTCCACCGTATTTTGCTCATCCTCGGGTTTCTTGGCCTCCGCCCAGCTGTCGACGGTCGTCCCCATTGTATAGATAAGCGGCTTCTCGTCGTAAGTATAGATATAGAACCGGTTTCCAGACCCCGGAATGAAATAATAAAGCTGTTTCTCTGCCTCGTCGCCTTCCAAAAGATTGGAATTGATTTGTATGGTAGGATTGCCGTGGTGCTCACCTTGCGTCCAATAGAAAGAACGGGCATCGCGAATCGTATAATAATTACGTGTCGAGTCCGTGCTGAACATGAATATGCCGTTGTGCGGAGTGGCAACCTCGCCGACCGCCACGCTGGCATTAGGATCATACGCTACAAACGCATATTGGCTACCGCGGTTCTTCATAGCGTCAGAGACGGTTTCGCCATTACTGTTCACCACCCACTTCATATTGGCAGTGGCGCCGTTTTCGGTTCCGCGATTGTTCAGGATCTCATCGCCGACACCAATACTGTAATAGCCGTCTACGCTTGACTGACGCAATTGGAACTCAGACGATGTAGGTGTACCGTATTGCAGATACTTGACCGTCACCGTCGTGGCGGCATCATTCGGCTTTCCGTCATTCCAATCTGCCGAAGTCTTTCCGTCGACATACCCCACATTCTGGCCCTCATAGGTCATGATACGGAAATGGGTATCATCCGAACCCGGCATGAAATAAAACAACTGGCGCTCCAAGCTGGTCCCGGAACTGTAAGAAGTCATTCCCACCTGGATGGCATCGTATCCGTAATGCTCGCCGGTCATCCAATATCCCGTCCGGCGGTTCGTGCCGTCTTCCTTCTGGTTGTCGGCAATCCGATAATAAAATTTCTGGTTCTCGCTGCTCAGCTTAAAAATCTTGTCGTTCAATGTAAGGACGGTACCCGTTTCAACCACGAGGGAAGGGTCATCCGGCCAAGGACACGGTTCGCCTGTCGCCTTCAAAGAGGGACGCTGAGCATCATACGCACGAAGAGAGTCCGCCAGTTCCTTCGAGAGTTCGTTGGCAATATCGCGGTGCGTTCCTACAAGGTTGTTTTGCTCGGAAATGTCCTCCTTTATATTATACAAACGGCGCTCCTGGGTCTGCCAGAAATAGATAAGGTGGTAGTCACCTTTCATGATGGCGGCATAGGCACCGTAACCCTCATTCATGCTTTGGCTCTCGCCCCAAAGGTTCGGGAAATTCCAGATGTTCGTGCGGTCACGACCCTGGATGTTTCCTTTGAGCACGTCGACAAAGCTGCGGCCATCCACATGCTGCACGGTCTCATAATCCGTGATGCCGGCCATTTCGATAATCGTGGGGAAGAAGTCCTCAATCATGATACGGCTGTCGTTCGCCGTTCCCGCGTATTGGTCGGTCACACCGGGCCAATAGACAATCATCGGTTCGCGTACGCCGCCCATGTATGAAGAGCCCTTTCCGCCACGGAGGGGGTAGTTCTGGTCGTAATTCACGCGGCCTTGGCGGGAGATGGCCTGGCCGCCGTTGTCCGACATGAAGATAATGATAGTGTTCTTGGCCACCTCGGGACGCTCTTCGAGGAAAGCGCGGATGTCGCCCAGGCTCTTGTCCATACCTTCAACAAGGGCGGCGTGGTTGACCTCGCCGCTGCTCAGCTGCACCCCGAGCTGCGGGTCGACAACACCCTTGTAATTTCCCGAGAAACGCGCATCTTCCGTGTACGGGGCATGGATGGCGTAGTGCGACATATAAAGGTAGAATGGCTGCTGGTCGGTGTTTTCGTCAAGGAAATTGCCCACAGTCTTGATAGCCTCCTGGGTGAGCGCCTCGGTCAGGAAGATGTTCTGGCTGGCATACTCGTCAAGTCCGGGGACGGGATACGTATTGTTACCGTAAGGGGGCATATAGCTTGCGGGGCCGCCGGCTGCACTTCCGGCTATGTTCACGTCGTAACCCATCGTCAAGGGGTCGGAACTCGACGTCGTCTTGGCACCGTAATGAGCCTTTCCGCAATGAATGGTAAAGTAGCCGTGGTCGTGCAGAATCTGCGGCAGCGAGGTGACCAGCATGCTGTTTACCGTGTCGTGCGGAGTAGCGGTAGCTGCAGGCTGAATACCGTTCCAGTTCCAGTCCGGAAGGCTGATCACGTTGTTGCTGGCATCCGTTTTCGTACCGTAATTCAACGTCCAGTTCGTCACACGGTGACGGGCTGCATTCATGCCCGACATCAAGCTGGCGCGTGACGGCGAAGAGATCGCACAAGCGTAGGCATCGGTGAATTTCACACCCACCTCGGCCAACTTCTCCATGTTCGGCGTACGATAACGCTCATTCAGAGGTGTCTTTTCCGTCCAGAACGGCAAGGAAGTCTCCTGCCATCCCATGTCGTCGACCAGAAAAAGAATGATGTTCGGACGGTCCTGTGCAGCCATATTCATGGCAAAAGCCATTGCGCCACCGGCCATCATCCCAGTCCGCAGTTTTGTAATGTTTCTCATAGGAACTATTATATTAAAATGATTACTGTCCCCGTCACTTCACTCAGCGTGGGAGCTATTCGGCTGCAAATATACCGAATTAATCTAAATATCTATTTTTACCCCCCCATTTTTTCTTTCTTATCGTTAATTTTATCTACCTTTGCTTTGACAAATTCATTATGCCCCGTACACAGTCCTTCACCATGAATACCCAAACAGACAACGTCCTTAACGACCTGCGTTTCCTCCGCCTGTTGGCACGCGACTTCCCCACCATCTCGAGTGTCACCACAGAAATCATCAACTTGGAAGCCATTCTGCACCTTCCTAAGGCTACGGAACATTTCATGGCTGACCTGCACGGAGAGAACGAGGCTTTCCAGCACATCCTGCGCAATGCGTCCGGCAACATCAAGCGAAAAGTGAACGAGCTGTTCGGCAACACCCTGCGTGAGCAGGAAAAAAAAGACTTGTGCACGCTCATCTATTATCCCGAGCAAAAACTGGAACTGGTCAAAAGCTACGACCAGAACCTCGAAGACTACTATCAGACCACGCTCAACCAACTTGTCACGGTGTGCCGCAACGTCTCGTCGAAATACACCCGGTCGAAAGTGCGCAAAAGCCTGCCGGAAGAATTCTCATATATCATAGAGGAACTTCTTCACGAGTCGATTGAAGACCACAACAAGCAGGCCTATTTCAACGTCATCATCCACACCATCATCTCCACCGGCCGCGCCGACGACTTCATCATCGCCATTTGCTACCTCATCCAACGCCTGGCCATCGACCAGCTCCACATATTGGGCGACATCTACGACCGGGGACCGGGAGCGCACCTCATCATGGACACCCTTTGCCACTATCACAACCTCGACATCGAATGGGGAAACCACGACATCCTGTGGATGGGTGCGGCCGCCGGAAACGCCACCTGTGTGGCGGGTCTGCTGCGCCTATCGCTCCGCTACGCCAACACGCAGACCCTCGAAGAGGGCTACGGCATCAACATGGTGCCCCTTGCCACCTTTGCCATGGAGACTTACGCCGACGACGAATGCAAGGCCTTCGAACCGAAAAACGAGGAAAACGTCGACCTGAGCGACAAAACCATACGGCTCATCACACAAATGCACAAAGCCATCGCCGTCATCCAGTTCAAATTAGAAGGACAACTCTACGGGCGCCATCCGGAATGGAACATGAACGACCGCGCCCTCCTGCGCTACGTAGACTACCGGCACCACACCATCACGCTCGGCGGGAAGACCTACCCCCTACTCGACCATGTTTTTCCCACAATCGACCCGGAAAACCCACTGGAACTCTCACCCGAGGAGGCCGAACTGATGGACAAGCTGGTACATTCATTCCGCATTTGCGACCGGCTGCAACGGCATATGAACTGCCTGCTCACTCACGGAGCCATGTACGGCATATACAACTCAAACCTCCTTTTCCACGCCTCCATACCGATGAATGAAGACGGCAGCCTGCGCGAAGTCACCGTGGGCAACCGCAAAGTAAAGGGCAAAAAACTGCTCAAAAGAGTGGAAGAACTCATCCGGACGGCGTTCGACCATGGCACCGACGCGGCGGACAAAGAGGAAGCTACCGACTTCTTCTGGTATCTCTGGTGCGGCCCCGACTCCCCGCTTTTCGACAAATCAAAGATGGCCACCTTCGAACGCTACTTCATCGCAGACAAGGAAACACACGCCGAAGAAAAAGGATGGTACTACAAACTCCGGGACAACGCCGCCATATGCGACCACGTCCTCGATGAATTCGGTGTCAGGGGCCCACACCGCCACATCATAAACGGCCACGTCCCCGTACGTGTCGGGAAAGGAGAGAATCCCATAAAAGCAGACGGACGCCTGATGGTCATCGACGGAGGATTTGCCAAAGCCTACCACAACACGACCGGCATCGCCGGATACACCCTCGTCTACCACAGCCGCGGATTCCAGCTCGTACAACACGAGCCCTTCACTTCTACGGAGGAAGCCATCCGCAACGGGACGGACATCAAAAGCACTACGCAAATCGTCGAAATGACAGGCCAACGCGCCATGGTCAACGACACAGACATCGGTGCCGAGCTGCGGGTGCAAATAGCCGACCTGAACAACCTGCTGCTCGCCTACCGGCGCGGTTACATCAAGGAGAAAAGTTGACACATCGCCCCGTCGCGGGAGTGCGGGCAAGACGCTGCCCCACCCTTTTCGCGCGAAGGTGCCCACAGGGTCGCCCGCATGGCTCACACGGCCACGGGGCGGCCTTTCTTCTGTCCGGTAACGGGGAAACATTCAGCCTCGTAGAGCGTTTTTCTACCACCGGCCACATCCCCACAAGACATAAGGCATGAAAACAATCAGCCTCTCAGGAAATCCTGTCAGCCTCTCAGGAAATTCTGTCAGGGACTTAGCTTTTTCTGTCAGGGCGCCCGTTCATGAAATGAATATACTTTTCCCGCCCAACATATATGCTGTTTTCGCTGGAAGAAGTTTTGGGACTTTCAAAAGATTGTTTAACTTTGTCCGCACATGTTTACCTTGAATCTGTTAGCCCATGAGAAATACCGTTTGGCATTCCCCGTGTGCCCTTGCCCTGTTACCCACCCTCCTGACCTCGTGCATGGCGTTCGACGAGACCGACCCGCTGCACGAAGACAGCGGCCCGCCGCCACCGATGGTTGACCTCGCCAAGCTCTACCTCAACGAGCGCGGCGGCAAAGTTGTCCCGATGCACGGGGTTGAACCCACAGTGAAAAACACAGAGAGCGGAAAGAAACGCGCCGTCCAGCCAGGCGGCCTCCCCACGGAGGCGGAAGTGGACTGGGAAACGTTTCAACAAATCGAGAAGAACGGAGAAACACTCATCCTCTTCCCCCTGAAGCACGAAGCGGCCACCGCCATGGTGGAATACTTCGACGAGGGTCGTCCGCGCAAGGTGGCCGCCCCGTTGCGGAGCAAGTTCCTCGTCAAGCGCTGCGTGGGCGGCGAACTGGCGGGCTTCGTAGTGAGCTACCTGCCCTCGCCCGCATACAGCCGTCGCCATCCCGACGGCGTCGATTCGCTGGGCGTCGTGTTCGAGGGCACGAGTTACAGCGGCTTCTACTTCGTCTCGCGGCTTGACGGGCAGATGCTCCACGGCACGCGCTACGAGGACGGCGCGGCGCGGGCTTTCGTCAACGTGGACAACTACCTGCGCCTCGACACGGCGGCAGCGGACTACGCGGCCGACCCGTTCTCGATGTCCATGTTCGTGGGCGGGAAGATGACGCGCGTGGGGCTGAGCCGCAACGTGGGCGAGACGCCGAACTCCACGTGCATCTTTTGCGGCCTGCCTGTGTACGGCACGATGTGCCCTTGCGGGAAGACGGTCATCATCGAAGCGGAACGTTGCGAGCGATGCGGCAAGTCGCACCCGTGGCGCGACTATTGCGAGATGTGCACGGAGTGCAAGCGCATGCCCTGCGAATGCCCCGACGACCCGGGCTACGATCCCACGAAAGATCCGGACTACAATCCCAACCCCGGCGGCTCCGGAGGGCAGACG
>USCX01000037.1 GCA_900553285.1 uncultured Prevotella sp. | reverse complement strand
GAACGGGAGGAGGTGTGTCCAAATGGCAGTGTAGGCTTTCCAGCGTCTGCTGTCGACGCTGACGGCTTTGTCCTTGCCTTTTCTGTAAAAGGCTGTAGCCCGGGCGACGACGTCCGTCCGTGAACACGTCTCTTTGCCTACTGAGTTTCCGTCGCCCATGAGGGTTATCCGGTCGCCGTCCAGCCCCACGACGCGATGGAGCACGTAGCGCCCCGGGGCGACTTCGGCCAGGATGACATCGTTTGTTCTAATATCGTCGCAAGGAGTCAGCACCACTTTGTCGCGCCGGTCTTCCAGGAAGGGCTGCATGCTGAATCCCCGTACGGTGAGGGTCACCGTGTGTCCTTGTCGGATGAGTCGGCGCACTTCACCGAGAAAGGGGGCGTTGGGTAGGCTGACTATCGGTGGCATGCGGTGGCTTCGTGACAGACTTGGGCCGCTTCTTCGTCGGGACGGCATTTCAGGTGGAACATCGGGACGGTGCTGACGAAACGGCTTACGGAGTCGCAGATGCTGCTATATGTCTCTTTGTCCCAGATCATGGTTGAGCAAGAAGAGAGAAGTGAGGCGAAAGCCGTCACTTTTTTTTCAGGGACGATGACGTTTTGCGGAAACTGTTCGAGGCGTGTGATGGCCCCGACGGGAGCGCATTCGTTACGGTAGCAAGGCGTCTTTCCGCTCCACGGCGAACCGAACACGGTGGCCCTCCCGTTTTGGAATCCCAGTACGGGATTGTCGTCGTTGAGTAGTTCGGACGGCTGGATGTGTCGGAGCCAGAGTCGTGCGTGTGTGCTTTTTCCCGTTCCGCTTTTCCCCAGAAAGATGTAGCCCCTTCCCTGGTGGCATACCACGGCGGCATGAATGAGTAACGTGGAATGCGGAGCTGCCGCGAAGGCGAAGAGAATCATCAGGGCGTTGTTGAGCGCGAAACGGCGTTGTGCCGTTTCTCCGAACAGGCGTATCCGTCCTTGTGAGAAGTCGCGTGAGCATTCCAGCAGTCCGGTTTTTTGCTTCTGGACGTCACTGATATAAAAGCGGTAGTGGTTCCCGTTGCGGTAAACGCCGTGATTGGCTCCTCCGCAGTCGAACTGGCCGATTTCGGTGAAGCCTTCTGTCGATTCGGGCAATCCCGCTTCCTCATTCAATACGAAGAGCGGAGGGGCGGAGGGGGCACTGACGGCGAAGGGGACGTAATTTTCCAGCAGGGAAGCCTGTCCATGTTCTTCATTCAGCCGCACCCGGAACGTATGGTTGGCCACCTTGTAGTAGAAGTTCGGCATGGGGGTAAACTGATAGTGAGTGTAGGAAAAAGTGAAAGCCGGAAGGGCGTGACTCCATCACATCTGCGGTCCCGTTGGGGAGGGGGCAGGAGCAAGATGTCCCTGTTCGATAATTTGTTCTTTGGAGACAGGCGCAAAGCGAAAGTCGTTCTCACTCAGCACTTGGAGGAAGAGTGGCGTGTCCTTCTTGATGTTTTTCAGCACTTTGTTGTATTTCTTTTCAAGTTTCCCCTTGTCTGTACTGAAAAAGAGGGCAGGCACTTCATGCAGCTTGCCCAATTGGCTTTCGGCGTATTTTTTGAGCTGGACGCTGTAAAGCGAGCGTCCCAAGAGGAAGTCCGTGCCGCGTTGGAGAATGGCACTGTCTATTTGCTGTATGGTGGTGACGTAGGCCACGGAGTCAATGAAGTCTGTGGCCACGCCGAACATATATATGTCTTTTTTCTTCTCGGCCGTGGCGGAGAGGCTGAAAAGGACGGCTGTCACCGCAACCAGCAATCGGGGGAGGGAAAATCGTTTCATAACGACGCAAAGATACGGAATTTTCGTGGATAAGACGAGGAGTGTCCGCCTTTTCTCTCCGTCGGCAGGATGGGCTTTCTGTCTATGTGAGGTAAGTTCGTAGGATTTCGTCTTTTTTGTGTTTCAGTTGTCTTAGGGCTTTGTCTTTCAGCTGTCGGGTTCGTTCGCGGCTCAGGCCGAGCTGGCGGGCGATTTCGCTGATTTCAGTTTCGCGGCATCCGATGCCGAAGTAGAGGCGGAGAATGGTGCTTTCGCGCTCGGGCAGGGTGGATAGGATGCCTTCTACTTCGCTTTTCAGTGATTCGCTGAGCAGGCCTACGTCGGACGTCGGTTCGTTCGAGGCCATAAGGTCGATCATCGTGCAGTCATCGTCAGAGAGGGGCGCGTCCACCGAGAGGTGCTTGCTGGCGGAGGCCATCGTGTCGAGAATCCGTTCGACGGGTTGTCCGAGCCCGTCGGCAATCTCTTCGGGCGTCGGCCGTCGTTCATGCTTCTGTGTGAACTCTTGCAGGAACGAGTTGATTTGGGTGAGCGTGATGATGCGGCTCAACGGCAGGCGGACCAACCGGCCCTCCTCGGCCAGCGCCTGAAGGATGGACTGTCGGATCCACCAGACGGCGTATGAGATGAACTTGAAGCCGCGTGTTTCGTCGAATTTCTGGGCGGCTGTGATGAGCCCGACGTTTCCTTCGTTGATGAGGTCGTTGAGCGACAGGCCTTGCCCTTGGTATTGTTTGGCTACCGACACGACAAAGCGCAGGTTGGCCTTGGTCAGTCGTTCGAGGGCTTCCTGATCGCCCTCGCGGATACGTTGGGCGAGGGTGGCTTCCTCTTCGCTGCTGATGCGCTCCTCTTTGTTGATGTCTGTCAGGTATTTCTCGATAGACGCGCTTTCCCTGTTCGTAATGCTCGGGACTATTTTAATTTGGCGCATAGGGTGTGTTTTTCTTGTACAAGCCCAAAAGTAATTCTTTTTTCACGAAAGAAGAACGAAAAGCACTGTTTTTTTGCTCCGGCGGGAATCTGGCCGTTGCTCTGTGCCTGTCGCGGCCGGGAGTGTGGGACACGGGAAAGCGCCTCCGGGCGGATATGTTTTCGCTGTCCGGAGGCGCTTTGGCTGGAAGCTGGCGCAGGGCTGTACCTGGTCAGCCGGTTTTTGCTGGGATTTTGGGATTCAGTTTTCCCGCAGCGTTATTTGGACTTGTTTTTACTGTCCTTTGGGTCTCCCAGTTCGACCGTGAAGCTCTTGGGAATGCCGCTCATCGTCTTTGCGCGTATCCACAAGATGCGGTCGGTGGTCATGTTGGCTGCTTTGACGGCCGCTTCGAAGTCTTCACGTGTGCGCATCTGTTTGTCGTTGATTTGTAGGATAATGATGCCTTTGGTGATGCCTGCGTCTTTCATCTTCCCGTCGCGCACGGCGCTTACAACCAGTCCGTAGCTCAGGTTGAGTTCGCGCTTCTCGTCTGCGCTGAGCGGCCGGAGTGCAGCGCCCATCGACGCTATGTCGACATTATCGACAGCCGTTGTTGTGCCTTGTGCATTGCGCAGGGTGACTGTGGCGGTCTTCTTTTTCTTGTCGCGCATGTAGGTGATGGTGGCTTTGTCGCCGGGACGGAGTTTCATGAGCTCTTCTTGCAGTTCCGCCATTTTGTCGATTTCTTTTCCGTTGATGGCGGTGATGACGTCTCCTTCTTGCAACCCGGCGTCTGCCGCGGCCCCGTCGCCGCTGACTTCGGCTACATATGCTCCCTTGACTGTGCCGAGATCGATGTCTTTGCCTTTTTCTTTCTGGGCATCAATATAGATGGATACGTCTTGGCCGACTACGCCAAGCAGTGCGCGCTGTACGGAACCGAAATTCCTGATGTCGTTGACTACGCGCTGCATGATGGTCGTGGGGATGGCAAAGCCGTATCCGGAGAAGGAGCCGGTCTGAGAATAGAGCATGGCGTTGATACCGACAAGTTCGCCTTTGGCGTTGACCAGCGCCCCGCCCGAGTTGCCGGGGTTGATGGCCGCATCGGTCTGGATGAACGATTCGAGACTGTTGGCGCCGAGAGTGCGCGCCTTGGCACTCACGATTCCGGCCGTCACGGTCGACGTAAGGTTGAACGGGTTGCCTACGGCCAGTACCCACTCGCCGATTTTGAGTTCGTCGCTGTTGCCGATGGTGATGGCCGGCAGGTCCTCGCCTTCAATCTTGATGAGCGCGAGGTCCGTGTCTTTGTCCTGTCCGATGATACGGGCGCGGAACTCGCGGTTATCGTTGAGTTTCACCATGAGTTCGTCTGCTCCGTCGACTACGTGGTTGTTCGTGACGATGTAACCGTCAGACGAGATGATGACCCCTGAGCCTGCGCCTTGGCGTTTCGGGGTCTGTATCTGGCGTTGGCTACGGCCATCATCGCCCCGGCCGAAAAAGTCGCCGAAGAAATCCTCGAAGGGGTTGTAGTAATTCACCGTTTGTGTCTTGCTGTTGATGGTAGTTTTGATGTAAACTACCGAATTGACGGTTTTTTCAGCCGCGTAGGTGAGGTCTACGGTCTGGCTGACGTTGGGTGTGGCTGCCTGAATGGGCAGGCAGCCCAGGCTGAGAGCCAATACCAAAACGCTTAATGTTTTTCTTTTCATATTTGTATGAATGTTGAACGTTTGCTTTTGTGATTGCAAATTTAATGCCCGGATGATGTGTCGAGGCCATAATGGAACAAAATGTAGTCAGGAGTTCCTTTCTTTTAACAGTGGGCAAAGTTGGCTTAACAGCGGTTAGGCCTGCCACTTTCAGTTTTTTACATTTCTTTACGTTGAGGGCGGCGGGCAGGGTGGATATAAGAACAGCCGCAGCGGCAGTTTTTTCTGTCGTTGCGGCTGATGTGACGGTCGTAGTGACTGTCTGGCCTGGTGGCCAGGGAACACGTCGGTGTGTTCTTCCCGCCTTTTCAGTTGGCCATTTCAGAGATGAATTTGATGCGGACGAGGCGGATTTCTTCCTCTGTGTAATCGTCGCCGAGCTCGTCGATGGCGTCTTCGAGGTTGTCGGTGTCCGATTCTTTGAAATAGAGGTAGATGTCGTTGACATGGTCCTCATCCATGACATCGTTGATGAAGTAGTCGATGTTGATTTTGGTGCCGGAATATACGATTGCTTCAATCTCGTCGAGCAGTTCGTCGAACTCGATGCCTTTGGCTACCGCGATGTCGTCGAGGGCGACTTTGCGGTCGATGCTTTGTATGATGCTGACTTTGAGTTTCGATTTGTTGGCAACGGTGCGGATGCGCAGGTCTTCCGGGCGTTCGATTTCGTTTTCCTCGCAGTGGCGTTTGATGAGCTCGCAGAATTTCTGGCCATAGCGTTTAGCCTTTCCGGCCCCTACGCCGGGGATGTTTTGGAGCTCTTCGAGTGTTTCGGGGTAGATCGTGGCCATGGCTTCGAGCGAGGGGTCTTGGAAAATGACGTAGGGGGGCACGTCAAGTTCTTTCGACATGCTTTTGCGCAGGTCTTTCAGCATCTGATAGAGGATGGGGTCGACAGCGCAGGCTCCGCCGCTTTGGATGGGCACATCGTTTTCCGTGCTGTCGAAGTCGCGGTCCTCCACAATCATGAAGCTTGTCGGTTTTTTGAGGAACTCGCGTCCCTTTTCGGTCACTTTCAGCACGCCGTAGTTCTCCACGTCTTTGCGCAGGTAGCCGGCGATGACGGCCTGGCGGAGCACGGCGTTCCACAACTGTTCGCTTTCGTCTTCACCGCAGCCGAACAATTCTAACTGGTCGTGTTTGTGGGCGGTGACCTCTTCTGTCTTTTTCCCTTGTAGTATGTCTCTGATGTAATCGTCTGTGAAGTTCTCTTTGCAGGCAATGATGACTTCAAGCGCGTTGCATAAGTAATTTTGGGCTTCCACTTGTTTTTGGGGCGTTAAACAGTTATCGCAGTTGCCGCAGTTGTCGTGAGGATATTCCTCACCGAAATAATGAAGCAGCAACTTGCGCCGGCAAACGGAAGATTCCGCATAGGCAGCTGTTTCTTTGAGGAGCTGTCGTCCGATGTCTTGCTCGGCAACAGGTTTTCCCTCCATGAATTTTTCGAGCTTTTGCAGGTCTTTGTGTGAGTAGAAGGCGATACAGAGGCCTTCGCCGCCGTCTCGACCGGCCCGGCCGGTCTCCTGGTAATATCCTTCAAGGCTTTTGGGTATGTCGTAATGGATGACAAAGCGGACGTCTGGTTTGTCGATGCCCATGCCGAACGCGATGGTGGCTACGATGACGTCGATTTTTTCCATCAGGAAGTCGTCTTGCGTTTGTGAGCGCGTGACAGAATCCATGCCCGCATGATATGCTTGGGCTTTGATGTTGTTGGCGCGAAGCACTTCGGCGAGTTCTTCTACCCTCTTGCGGCTGAGGCAATATATGATACCACTCACACCGCTGTGTTGCCGGATAAATTTGATGATTTCTTTGTCGATGTCTTTGGTCTTAGGCCGTACTTCGTAGTAGAGGTTCGGACGGTTGAACGAACTCTTGAATTCTTTGGCGTCCTGTATGCCTAAATTCTTTTTGATGTCGGTGCGGACCTTGTCGGTAGCAGTTGCCGTGAGCGCGATGACGGGCGCTTCGCCTATTTCGTTGATGATAGGGCGGATGCGTCGGTACTCAGGCCGGAAATCATGTCCCCATTCGGAAATGCAGTGAGCTTCGTCTATGGCATAGAACGAAATCTTTATGTTTTTCAGGAAATCAACGTTTTCCTGTTTCGTGAGCGATTCCGGAGCCACGTAGAGCAACTTGGTCTTTCCGGAGAGGATGTCGGATTTTACTTGGTCGATGGCTGACTTGTTGAGTGAGGAGTTGATGAAATGGGCAATTCCGTCTTCCTCGCTCATGTGTCTGACTGCATCAACCTGGTTCTTCATGAGAGCGATGAGTGGTGAAATGACGATGGCCGTTCCCTCCATGAGAAGTGAGGGTAATTGGTAACAAAGAGACTTTCCTCCCCCGGTAGGCATGAGCACGAAGGTGTTGTTGCCTTCCATCAGGTTTCGGATAATCGCCTCTTGGTCGCCTTTGAACGCGTCAAAGCCGAAATGCTTCTTCAGTTCTTCGTTCAGATTCACGGTTGCTTTCATGACTCATAAAGGTTAAGTATAAATCCACACGGAAACGCTGACCTGTTTTTAGACGAACCTGCGGCTCATGATTGGCCAGCTTTGTTGTATGCTTAACAAAGATATGAACAACTTTCGGTTTCTGAGTGGATTTTTGAAGAAAAAAAGAAAGATAACGCTCTCTTTTTCTCTTTCTCCCATGAAATGGCTGGCCTTAGGCTTCTCTCTGCTGCGATTTTTCGAGTTGATGCTTGGCGTAATCAAGCGTGACGGTAAACTCTTTTCGCGAGTCGGAGGGACTTTCGAACATGGCGTCGATCATGATGCTTTCGACGATTGAGCGTAATCCTCTGGCTCCGAGCTTGTACTCCACGGCTTTATCGACGATATAGTCCAGCGTTTCGGGGGCAAACGTCAACTTTACGCCGTCCATGGCGAAGAGTTTGATGTATTGCTTGATGATGGAGTTTTTCGGTTCCGTCAGGATGTTTCGCAGGGCGGTGCGGTCGAGCGGGCTTAGGTAAGTGAGCACCGGAAGGCGGCCTATGATTTCGGGGATGAGGCCGAACGATTTGAGATCCTGTGGCTCGATGTATTTCATCAGGTCCGCTTTGTCGATTTTGAGATTGTTCTGTACCGATTCGAAACCCACCACGTGCGTGTTTAACCGCTGGGCTATTTTTTTCTCAATACCGTCAAATGCGCCTCCGCAGATGAAGAGGATATTTTTCGTGTTTACCTGGATGTAGTCTTGGTCCGGGTGTTTCCGCCCGCCTTTGGGCGGAACGTTCACGATGGAGCCTTCAAGCAGTTTGAGCATGCCTTGCTGTACTCCTTCGCCGCTTACGTCGCGGGTGATGGAGGGATTATCGCTTTTACGGGCTATTTTGTCGATTTCGTCGATAAAGACGATACCCCGCTCAGCGCGGGCTACGTTATAGTCGGCGACTTGAAGAAGGCGCGACAGGATGCTTTCGACATCCTCACCTACGTAGCCGGCTTCTGTGAAGACCGTGGCGTCAACGATGGTGAACGGTACGTCGAGCAGACGGGCGATAGTACGGGCCAGCAGGGTCTTCCCGGTTCCCGTTGAGCCGACCATGATGATGTTCGACTTCTCAATTTCGACCGAATTGTCTTCGTCTTTTTGTTTCAGACGTTTATAGTGGTTATATACGGCTACGGCAAGATGGCGTTTGGCAGCGTTTTGCCCAATGACATACTGGTCCAGATAGGCCTTGATCTCTTTGGGCTTGGGCAGTTTGTCCAAGTCGATTTCCTCGAGCTTCTCTTCTGCGTTCTTTTTTTCCTCTTGGACAATCTGATAGGCCCGTTCGGCGCATTCGTTGCAGATACATCCGTTCGCGCCGGTGAGGAGAAAGCCGACTTCATTTTCGCTTCGTCCGCAGAACGAACAGGTTTTAGGCGTTTTCATCTTCGGGCTTCGGGTTTGTTCGTTGTGTTTGGGGTCGCGCTTGGTGCGTGGCTTGTTTTTGAGTCAGCCTTGTCGCGGACAAGGATTTTGTCAATCATTCCATAGTCTTTAGCTTCCTGTGCCGTCATCCAGTAGTCGCGGTCAGAGTCGGCCCACACTTTGTCGAAGTCTGTGTGTGAGTGGTCGGCTATGATTGTGTAAAGTTCTTTTTTGAGCTTTTGGATTTCGCGGGCGGTGATTTCTATGTCTGAGGCTTGTCCTTGTGCGCCTCCCATCGGCTGGTGGATCATCACACGGCTGTGGGTGAGGGCAGAACGTTTGCCTTCTTGGCCGGCAACAAGCAGGACGGCGGCCATTGATGCGGCCATACCCGTGCAAATGGTCGCTACGTCGCAACTGATGAACTGCATGGTGTCGTATATGCCCAGTCCTGCGTATACGGAGCCGCCCGGCGAATTGATATAAATGGAAATGTCTTTTCCCGGGTCGGACTGGTCGAGGAAGAGAAGCTGCGCTTGTAAGGTGTTGGCGGTGTAATCATCAATCGGCGTGCCCAAGAAGATGATGCGGTCCATCATCAGGCGTGAGAACACGTCCATCTGGGTGACATTAAGCTGGCGCTCTTCTAGGATATAAGGGTTTAAGTATTGGTTTTGGCTCTTTATGACATCGTCTAACACCATGGAATTGATGCCGAGATGCCGAGTGGCGAACTTTTTGAACTCATCCATAACAATCTTTTTCTCTTAGTTTTAATCAAGAAGTAGACTAAGTACACTACTTTGGCATGTGCGGTGGTCAGGACTTTCTCGGCCGATGCACAGGCGTAGTCTACTTAGCCTACTCCTTCTGTTTATGTGCTTTGTCTTACTGGAACAGCTTGTTGAATTCTTCCACTGAGACGCTCTTATGGTTGAGCGTGACAACGGGTTTGATGGCTGCTGACAGTTTGTTGTCGATGCATCGGTCAACCAAGGTGTTCACTTGGTTCTTGTCTTTGAGCAATTGCTCGGCGTATTGTTCTACGTATTCTTCAGGTACGTTGGTCATGCCGTATTGGGCGAACTGCATACGTGTCGTGAGTTGGGCCATTTCTTTCACGTCGTCGTCGTTCACCTTGATGTCGTATGCTTCAACGAGTTGGCCCTTGATAAGTCCCCAAGTGAGGTCTTCGATGCTCTTGTCGTAGTTCTCTTCGATAAACTTGTCGTCCTTGTCAGAGTTGTTGGCCTTGATGATGCGTTTGAGAAGGGCATCGGGATAGGTGAGTTTGCCTACCTTATTGAGGAGATACTGGCGGGCATCGATGAGAAGGCGGAAGTCACCGTCGGCTTCGTATTGTTTAGACATGGCCTCCTTAATCTTGCTGCGGAATTCCTCTTCGCTTTTCACTTCATCCTTACCCATGATTTGGTCAAATAGGGCTTGGTTGATTTCGGCCGGAGTGAAGCGGCTGATTTCCTCAACCTGGAACGAGAAATTGCCTTTGTGTTCGGCGACCTCCTCTTTTTTCATACGCAGGAGGGAGGCAATTTCCGTGTCTGCGCCTTCGTAGGCATCAGCGAGGTTGAACGTGATGACGTCATTGACTTTTGCACCTTCGAACACCTTGGCCACTTCTTTGTTCTTGAAGTACGTGGGCATGAGCGATGCCTTTTCCACTTGGATGCCCCCGTCTTTCGGTTGGTTGTTTTCGTCGAGTTCAGCCAAGAGGCCACGCAGGATATCTTTATCTTCGTAGGCTTCTACCTTTTCCGGATGACCGAGTTGGTTGGCGTACAGTTTGACTTGATTGTCAACCTGTTCGTCTGTCACTTGGATGTCATAGTAGTCGATTGTGTCCTTGTCGTTCAGTTCGACTTTGAACTCGGGGGCTACGGCGATGTCGAATACAAATTCAAAATCCTCCTGATGGGCAAAGTCGGGGGCTTGCTGTCCTTCGTGAACGAGAGGTTCGCCCAGCATGTTTATTTTGTTCTCTTTGATGTAGTCGTAGAGTTTGCCGGACAGAATCTTGTTGATTTCTTCAACTTTGACCTCATTGCCAAATTGCTTTCTGATGATGCTCATGGGCACTTTCCCGGGGCGGAAACCGGGCATCTTGGCTTTTTTGCTGTAATCTTTTAGTGTCTTTTCAACCTGTCCTTCGTAATCGGACTTGGCCAACTTAATGGTCAACAGACCGTTTACGCCGTCTACGTTCTCGAATGAAATATCCATATTAACGATTCGATGTTATAGTGTTATTATTCAAATTATTCTTGAAGTGAGCGTGCAAAAGTAGCATTTTTCTTTTGTTTTTTCAAGCCTTGCCGTGTTATTCTTGTCTCCTTCTGTATTTTGTGGAGGCTTCCTTATAATTAACTGTGGAGCGCTCCGATGATTTCGTGAACGTCTTTGATGCCGTGTGTGTCGAGCCAATGGTTGATGCCGTCGACCACCTTTTCGCTGACCGCCGGATCAATAAAATTGGCTGTGCCGATTTCGATGGCCGTTGCCCCGGCCATGAGGAATTCGATGGCGTCTGTGGCGTTCATGATACCCCCCAGTCCGATGATAGGGATGCGGACAGCGCGGGCCACCTGCCACACCATGCGTAACGCGACGGGTTTTACGGCGGGGCCAGAGAGGCCTCCGGTGGCGATGCTGAGCACGGGCTTCCGTTGTTCGATGTCGATGGCCATGCCCATGAGGGTGTTGATGAGCGATACTGCGTCGGCGCCGCAGTCTTCGACCGTGCGGGCGATGGAGGCGATGTCGGTCACGTTGGGCGACAACTTGACGATGAGCGTTTTGGGGTAAGCGGCGCGTACGGCTTTGACAACCGATGAAGCTCCTTCGCATGTCACGCCGAACGCCATTCCGCCATCTTTCACATTTGGGCAAGAGATGTTGAGCTCGATGGCCGGAATCTGGTCCAACTCAGCGATGCGTGCGGCACATGCGGCATAGTCTTCCGGGTTGGAGCCTGACACATTGACCACGACATTCGTACCAAGGTCTTTGACTTTCGGATAAATTTCCCGGCAGAAGTAGTCTACGCCTTTGTTCTGTAAGCCTACGCAGTTGAGCATGCCGCCCGCAGTCTCGAACATGCGGGGGTAGGGGTTTCCCTCGCGGGGCTTTGATGTCGTGCCTTTGACGATGATGCCGCCGAGGCGGTCGAGCTGAACAAAATCGGCAAATTCAAGACCGTAGCCGAACGTGCCCGAGGCCGTCATGACGGGGTTGTCAAGACGGAGGTTGCCTATGTTTACTTGGAGTTGAGCCATTTCAGTCGTTTTATGTTGAACACGGGGCCTTCCTTGCAGACGCACAGGTTGCCCTCTGTCGTGTCTTCGACGCAGCAGAGGCAGGCGCCCAAACCGCAGGCCATGCGGTTTTCGAGCGAGGCTTCGCAGGGGATGCCGGTAGCTTCGGCGTAGCGCGCCACAGCCACCATCATCGGTTTCGGACCGCATGTGGCGATGGCGTCGAAGCGTTCTTCGTCGAGCATCGGGTGTTGTGTGACGAAGCCTTTTGCACCCATCGAGCCGTCCTCGGTGGTTGTCTCGACGCGCCCGATGCGCCGGAAGCAGAATGCCGCCACGAAAAACCATAGAAAATAGGTAAAGCTAAAAGAACTTGGGTTCCTTTAGCTTTATCTATCGTTTAGCACTAAAGTGCTACCCTACTTTTTCTTGTGACGGTTCTTACGCAAACGTTTTTTGCGTTTGTGGG
>USCX01000036.1 GCA_900553285.1 uncultured Prevotella sp. | reverse complement strand
CCGAGCCGCATCCTATCCTCGTGAAACAGAGATGGGAAAAACCGGCATGCCGTGACAAGAAACGGACTAAAATATGGCTGTATGTCTGGACGCTTATCCGGTAAGGTGGGGAATATGAGGTGTGTCGGATCCCTTGGGATTCTTCTGTGTGGGGACAAAAAAAGCCGACTGCTTGGACAAGTCGGCTTGGGGTAAGGCTTATTGGCCCTTTCGCTTCCTCTTCCATTCTTCGTAGCAGATTTGCGGGAGCGTACGGAGGATGCCCGCGCAACGGCGGAATTGTTTTTTAGGGTCGTTTATGATTCTGAAAAGAAACTCCATGTGGTGTTTAATCATCCATTTCGGCGCCCGCTTCTCTTCCTGTCCGCTGTAAAACTTGAAGGCCGCGCCGACTGCTATCATGACACCCCGTTTCAGATGAGGTTTGAGCCTGTTCATGAAAATCTCCTGTTTGGGCGCTCCCAAGGCTACCCATATGATGTCGGCATTATCTTCGTGGATGAGGTGCGCAATTTGTGGATAATCGAAGTCTTCCACGTCCCGATAGGGCAAGTCGTAAAAGGTCATGTCCTCCACGTCGGGGTTCCATGCCTTTATGTTCTGTTTCAAGCCTGCCAGTATCTGGTGTGACGTTCCCATGAAGAACATCCGGTAACGCCGGAGAGAAACAATGTCCCGAAAGATTTGGCTTCCGCAGTATTGGGGGTAGCTTTTTCCGTGAATCCACTTGATGTAGAGTGGGACGAAGCTGCTGTCGCAGATGGAGAACATACTTTCGTTGACCACTTTCAGGTAATCCGGCTTGTCGTGGGCAATAGACAGGATCACGCCGTCAGCTACACAGATATAGCCCGGTCGGTTGTCCCGGACTTGCCTGTCGATAAGCCGGAGCACTTCCTGCTTGTCGAATTCGTAGTGGATGTTAAAGTAGTTTGGCATTATGTGTTGTGAATTAAGTGAGGTCAGAGTAGCGGGCTGATGCGTTTGCACACAGCGTCTTTCATCCAGGCCAGAACGAAGGAGCCGGCAAACACGAGTGGAACGACCACAAAGAAGTACGGTCCGAACTGGGCCTGACTGACGAAGTAATGCGACAGGAAATAGGGATAGACAAGACGGTCGAACATGTAACAGCAAAGATACATGTCGAGCGACAGGATGGACACCTTGGTCAGCAAGGCGCGTACAGCAGGCGAACGAAAGTCTGTGTCGTAGACGAGCAGAAAAAAGCTGATGGCAATCAGCGTTCCGAACACACCGGAATATCCGCCCGCGATTTGTATGAGTGTATGGTGGTGGACGAACAGCAGATTGAAGACAGGATTAATCGAACTCATCAGAATGATAGCCACGGCCAGTAGCCATTTCTTGGGGTGCGGACGGTATTCTTTTATGTAGCTTCCGGCGAAGAAGAACATCAGCGGAAAGACAGAGTCCCAAAATCCCGGCACGAGGTGCATACCATAGCGGTTGAATAAATCCGGAACAGCCGTCAGCACGTATAAGGTTGCTATGAGTACCAGTTTCAGGCGGCGTGAGGGAATGGCTTTGTACATGAAGTTGAGAAAGGGCGTCAGCAGGAAGAGGCCGATCCACATCTCAATATACCAAGCGTAGGGGATGGCGGAAAAGTCGAGTATCTTCAAGGCCCACTGCACCCACGAGCCGTTTTCGCCGAGGTAGTATTTACGGAACAGGATGGTGAGGACAGAAAAGAGGACGTAGGCGAACAAGACCCTGATGCAGCCTTTGTAATAATGCCGGGTGGGCGTTTTGTTCGAGTTGAGGTATCCCGTCAGCATGAGAAACAGTGGAACGCCACTGACGAAGAGCGGAATGGTGACACTTTGCAAGACTAAACTGCCCCCCCCCGAATATAGTGTCGCGGAACGGAGTGTTAAAAGCGAAGAAATGACCGCTGATTACGAACAGAATGGCTAAACTGCGAACTAAGTCCAGCCCGATGAGCCGCGGACGCTGAGTGCTTTGTGTCATTGTGCGTGGGGATTGTTTTTATGATGATGGACGATATTTTCGAAGAGAGCTTCCCATTGTTTGAATACGATAGGCGTGTCGTAGGTCGAGCGGACTTTCTCATAGGCTTTGTCTCCGAGCCGGGCGGTTAAGTCCGGGTCGTTCCACAGGCCGGCGATGGCGCGTTCCAGATCGTCGGTGTCGTTGGGGGTGAAAAGTGAGCCGATGGCGGCGTCGCCCGTTCCGATGATTTCGGTAAATCCCCCATGGCCCGGGGCCACTGTGGGCTTTCCTTGGCAAGCTGCTTCCAGAATGGCCATGGGAAATCCTTCATAACACCGGCTCGGCATCACGACAAACCGGGCGTTCCGGATGAACGCATTCAGTTCGTCTTTTCCAAGATAGCCCATTAACCGGACATTTCCGGGCAGGCTGATGGTGTTTCCTTCTCTTTGTGCGCCGGCAAAGCGGAACTTTATGTCCGGTCTCCGGCGGGCGATATCGATGAGAAGGTCGAAGCCTTTCTCATAACTCAGCCGCCCGACATAGGCCACATAATCCCCGACCGTCCGTGGGTAACCGTCAGGAACGTCGATGCTGTTGGGGATGACCTTGATACGGCGGACCTCGTAGCCACCCTCAATCAGTTTGAGTCGTTGGAACGCTGTGATGCAGGCATAGGCGGAGACATTCTTCTTGTATGCCCCACTCATTCGGGCATAGGCATTCCTGAGGGCATAACCGATTGATTTCATGACCGAATGCTCGCAGTTATATCGCACACAGCCCCATTCGTTCCCGCGTTCGAGGCATACCTCACAAGGGCGGCCGTCACGCATGAAAAGCCCGGTCGGACAGAGGAGACGGAAATTGTGGACGGTCATGACGACCGGCACACCGGCTTTGCGGCATTCAAACAGGGCGGCAGGACTGACGAAAGGGTAGAGGTTGTGCACATTGACCACGTCGGGGCGTTCGCGACGCAACGCCTCGCGCATTCCGGCCACCCCTTGGCGGGAGTAGATGCCGTCGACGAAGCCTTTGATTTTTCCCGAAAGACTTTCGCGTCGGCTGGCTGAACTGAGCCGGTAGAATGCCACCTGATGGCCATGTGCCGAGAGCATGGCCGACATTTTGTCCACGACAGCCTCTTCGCCGCTGTACTTACCGTAATCGTTGTGTACGAGCAGTATCTTCATCGTTTTTCAATAAAGCAAGAGCGGACTCCAAGCCGCAGTCTCTTTTATGAGAATGGTGAGCGCCTTGGCAATCAGATGTATCCCATCATCCGATAAGCCCAGTCCCCGATTTTTTCGTTCAGGAGGGTCTCCCACTGAGTGGCCGCTGACCATTCGGGATAGAAGGCGCGGTGGTTGATGTGTGAGGGAGGGTCGGGCAGGTTGACCGCCATCATGTCAGGATGGAGGCCGGCCTTGGCAAAACATCGTAGGCTTCGGTCCATGTGTGTGGCCGAGGTGATAAGCAGGCATTGTCCGCCTGTGATTCCTTTTTGTTTCAGGAGTGCGGCTGTGTTCACTGCATTCTGGTGCGTGTTCCGGGCCTGTTGTTCGAGGATGAAGGCCTTGCGGTCAATGCCGAGTTGCTCCATGTAGCGCAGGAAAAGCTCCGCAGTCGAGCTGCCGTCGTCTTCGACGATCGACGTGGGGTCGCCCGTGATGAGGATCTGCCGCACACGTCCCTCGCGGTAGAGGCGGACTGCCTCCCACAGTCGGTCGGCCCGGTCCTCGATGTACATCATTTGGCCCGTCTCCTTGTTCATGTGTCCGAATCCGCCCATGACAATGGCCATCCGGTATGTTTTCCCCTCGGGGATGCGGCCGGACTGTGCGTAGGGGCGCGTCATGCGGCATTGCACGTAATCCACAAGCAGCTTGTTGGTGAACACGAGGAATATGGTGGCTGCGGCCGCGAGCAAAGCGTATCTGGCTTTCTTTCGTTTCACCCAAAGGCAAATCACCAAGAGCATGACAATCCAACTGATGGGCGATACCAGAAAAAAACGCAGAAATTTGGAGATTTCGAAAAACATGGGGGAATTGTTGGTCTCGTAGCAGGCGACAGAATGGTTGGACCTTATCAGGGGAAGGGCTGACCATAGATGCGGTCGCCCCCTTGGTCACGCTGGGCGAAGTCTCTGTTTTGATTGTCGCCCCGTGTGTCCTTCTGCTTTAAATTTGTATTTCCTGTTTCGGTGGTTGCGAAATGCGTTATAGCTGAACTGAAGAGTCGAAAAGATGGCAATAGAGACGGAAGGCGTAGCGGAATACTTTTTCTGGTAAGATGCGGATGAACCTTCGTTTTTGGAAAAAAAGAAAATCTGCAAATGGAATGGGAGGGTCGATGGCATCTTTTAAATAATGAGAGACTTCTTCTTTTCTGAATGTATATATACTTTTCTCATGACCTGCGTCTGGTGATACATATTTTTCAAATTCGTGAACAACGTGGTCAATGGAAAATCGTTTTAAAACACTCGTACGACCGTTTTGTCCCATTTGTTCTCTAAGTGCGGGATTGCTGGCCAATTTATCAAGTGCTTTTAGAATGCCTTTACGTCGATTGGCTACTAATCCGCCTTGATTGTGCCCAACAACTTCGGCTTGACTGTTGTCACAATAGGGAGTATGCACTGTGACGATAGGAAGTCCGCAAAGTTGGGCTTCGGCTAAGACTATTCCGAACGATTCACCAATTCGTGCCATATGAAAGAAAAGGTCGGCGCTGCCGTAACAGATGCGTAGGTCGTTATCATCGACAATCTTATCTATGAATAAGGTGCAATTTCTTAGTTCGTTAAATTTATGACTCCGGTCTTTTATTTCTTGTGGAGCCCCCACGCAAATGAGGTAAGCTTGAGGATGAGTCCTCTTGAAGTCGACAAAGATGTCTATCATGTGAACATTCCATTTTGCAACAATAGGTTGCCCTACACGCAACAATACGAACGCATCAGAAGGTATGCCGTAGTGATCCCGGAAAGTTTTACGTTCGGCTTTTGTGATAGGATGAAAGTTGTCAGGATTGACAGGGTTGGGCAAAATTTGTAAGCGTTCTTTGTTTGAGAGACTTTTTGAAAAACTTAGATAGTTCCAACAGCACCAAGTCGATAGTTGAAACGATACGTCGAGTTTGTTATAGCCAGAGGGGACAGCAAACACATTCTGCTCACACACCTGTGCGGTAGGATATATTGCGCTTATATGTGCTGCGATTTGGGGATCTATTCCATGTGAGTGGATGTGAATTACATCCGGAGTCCAAGTTGTTGATACGTCAGATAAAACACTAATTTTATGGTATACGGGAATTTGAGCTTCTCTTAATAGATATTCACGTTCCCCCCCCCCTAATTGAGAAAACTTGAACATTGTGTCCTGCAGCTTTAAGGCCGAGAGCGAAGTTGATACAAGTGCGCTCTGTTCCTCCGATCCCCAAAGCGTTTACTATTTCTAAAACATTCATGATAGTCTCATATTTTATTATTGTTTTTGAGTAGCCGTGATGACACGGTTGTAGTCTGTTAGGGCCGACTTATTAAGCGGAAACTCCAAGACCGCACTTTGTCGATCGAAACCGAGATGGCGAATACGCCCACCATAAAAGTCAAGGCCATAGGGAATGGATAAACATACGTGTGTTGAATGACATCGCAGATGTGCATGTAAAGTCCCCCAAGTGTGGAGTGATAGTGAAACAAGTAAACGGAAAAGGCTGACGAAGCTATGATGTTGATGCTTCGGTGATATCCTATGTTCCATTTCTTGAAGAAAAGAAATAAGTATACAGATTCAACAATAACTAGGGGATTAAGGTAACCATAAGGACTGTTTGTGATTCCTGCTCGTAATGCCATGAAGGCAATGATCGTCAGTAGCAGGCTTATACCTGCGTATAGGCTAAGATCAACCCATTTGTTGAAATGTAAGGCGGGTATATCGTATTTTCGGATGTAAGCTCCTATAAGATAGAGTCCGGACAGACTGATAAAAGTCATGCCTTCTTTGAATTCTGGAGAAACTTGAAGAATCCATCCGAAGAATGTGCTAAATGAGTAAAAGACGAGAATAAATGTGCTGAGTTGCTGCTGGCTGCTCTTTTCGATGAAACTCTCAAGCATGGGGGATAGCATGAAGAGTCCAAGATAGGATAGCTTGAACCAATTTTCACTCATAAAGGTGATAAGTGTCCAGATAAATTGCTTAGCATCGAAATCATGTATTCCGATAACTACGGCAACGAAGTAGGCTATTACTGTCCAGAAAAGAACTTGGTAGACGTAATTCCATAGAGAGCGCCGTCGCCATCTGATGCCAAAATAGCCAGAAATCAGAATGAAACAGTTGACACACACAATAGACAGACTATGCATTTCAAGGTTGGTTAATGTATCTAAAATCCCCCCCCCCTCAATGAGTTAGGTGTGGGAATTCCACGTGAAGGTAGGTAGTGGCTCATTAGGACAAGGAACATGGAAATAATGCGCAGCAATTCAAAGTTCGACTGTCGCATTTGTGGTTTAGCAAGTGTGGTCATGGGTTTAGAAGGGGAGATTGAGAAAATTTACTTTTTTGTTGTTTTGCATTTCAAATAGAACTTGCGAAAGAAAGGAAGTAGGGGTTTAGCTACAATGAGAAGTATTGCTACGAGTGTCGGATAAGTTGCACAAAGACGCATGAAGTAGTTCGGTTGCGGTAATGTGGGGCGATAAGTGTGGAGAATTTTTACAATGTCCTTGGCTGGGATACGCCATAAGTAGCGAGTGACGTTCACGCGGAATATAAAGCGGTAATGGCTCATGACAGCTTCGCCACAAGCTGGATCCTGTTGTCCTGCATCCAATGCAATTTGCTTTATACGTAATAATGGTTTGAACATATCCACGATTTTCTCAGCGTCGTTGTTTATGCATGTGGTTTGTCCGGAATGTGTGGTATGTGCTATAATCACCATTGGTAGAAAACGGACCCGTTGTGCTTTGGCGATGCAGCAAAGCGAATAGTCTGTGTCCTCGAATCGGACGTTTTCCACGAAAGAAATATGTTGTTCAATTAAAAAGCGGCGGCGTAATGCATATAACCAAGGAACCCATGGTATACCTTGGGTTTGTAGAAAAAGACTCCCGCTCATTTCATCAATAGATTGCTTGGGATAATCGCACTCACGGATTATGTCTCGTGAAGGTAGGGATATGGTCATATTGTCATACATTAGGACATCTATTCCCAAATTTCTTCGGACAGCAGCGATCAGTTTGGGCAACGCACCGGCGACGAAGTAATCGTCGCAGTCAATGTAGACGATGTACAGGCCGCGAGAGGCTTTGACGCCAGTGTTTCGTGCCCCCCCCTTGACGTTTGTTAACACTGTGTCTGAGCACAGTCAGGTTGGAATGCTGCGCCGCGAGTGCATGGAGCAAGCGCGGTGTGGCGTCGGTGGAGCAGTCGTCCACGCAGATGACTTCGAACTCGTCTGCGGCGAGCCCTTGGCTGTAAATGCTGTTTATGCATCTTTCGATAAACGGTTCACCATTGTAAACGGGGATAACGATGGAAAGAAAGGGGGAGGGCATACGTGCAAAGGTTTATGGATAAATGTTTATAAAAAGTTTTCGTATGAAATGAAGAGTTCTTTTTGCATTTACACAGGGCGGTAGCGTCCTTGCCATCGACTTATGAAGAAACGCGAAAGAATGGAAAGATGCTTTATTGGTTGTGATGCTACATACATAATAGCTGCGTGACATCCCTGACAAAAGCGTTCTAGTCCCCAATTTTTGATAGTTTCGCGCGCAGCGTCTCGCATTTTTCTTCTTTCGATAGGGGGAAGCCGATGAAATCGTTCGAGGCATCCGGTGAGAGCCTTGGGGTCTGATAATGGGAATATGTAGCCGTTTACACCGCTTTTGACAAGGGTATGTGTGGCGCCACATAGGTCGCTAACAATAACCGGTAATCCACAGGCCATCGCTTCGTTGATTACGAGTCCCCATGTTTCTTCACTGTTACTGCTAAGGATAAAAGCCTCTGCGTGATGATATATTGAGCGAAGTTCTTCTTGTGTTTTGAAAGGGAGGAGATACACATCGTGAGTGAGCTTCTTTTCATTGACGAAATTCTGGATGCGTTCATGTTCTGGACCTTCACCGATAATGACAAGTGGTAGCGCATCTGCATTTTTGTCGTGGTAATCGGCGTAGGCTTGCACAATATGAAAGAAGTTTTTTTTCTCCACCTGTCTTCCAACTGTTAGCAAGTATTTTTTGACAGGTAGAGGATTTTTAGTGTCAGTGTAATTTTGCCAAAAATCATTATCTACCACGTTGATACCGTAAAAAAGTTGTTCCGGTTTGAAGTGCCAGTAACGTCCTGTGTTGTTCCAGTCTGGCGACGGGTAGAACATGGCATATATACCATTGTATATGTGTTGTTTGATGAAAGTAGTTATATGACCGCGTTTCACAGCCTCAATTTTTGCATCGTCGAAACATATAATACGTCGATGATGTTTTGTGGCCCAAGTTATAGAAAGTGCTCCTGAGGGGAAAGCAATAGCGCCAGCTATTAGGATTTCAGGCTGTATGATGTCTAATTTAGCAAATAAAGAATGTCTAATTGCACTATTTGTCAGTTCTTCTATGCGAGACGTGGGGAAAAGTATATGCCAAGGCAGCCCTTTCGTGTTAGACGGGCCAGAAAATGCATAAGGGCTACCTTTACCTGCAATCTCGATGACTTCTAAATTAATTTTTCTGTCATGCAAAAATGTATAGAGAGCTTGTAGACGTGCAGGCCAATAGATACGGAAATCTGTGTGTATAATAGCTACTTTCATTATGTGAACGAATTAAGTATATATTGTGAGAGTTTAAAAGGGACAAACGTCAAGAGAAAAAGCATGATACTACGTAATGTAATTTGTTGCTGTATAGCTTTAATGCACTCATTGCGGGCTGCTTTTTTTTGTCCTTTGTCAAGAAAGATTCGAGCTCGCATTTTATGCCATAGGGCGTTGTATGTATTTAAGTTTTGTATGTCGTGATGTGTTTGGTAAAGTGCTGCTAACTCTTGACCTACAAAATCAAAACTCTCGGGTTCACGAGTTTTTTGGTCATTGTTGAAGAAGGTCCGGTCATTAATAAAAATAGCCAAAGGTTGCTTTGTATATGATATACGATATTTTACGGCCAACCGCGCCCATGTCAGTAAATCCTCGCCAGACCTGATTCCTACTGGAAAACCACCTATGGATTGTATGGCCGTCCGGCGAACCATGACGGCGGATGTCCAAAGTGGAGGATGAGAGTTAGATGCCACTTCAAAATAGTTAGTCATAATACCGTCATCGGTAGTGAAAGGTAAATGGCGGATGATGGCAGGTTGTGAACTTCCTCCATTTCGGATTTCGTAACTGGTAGCGAATACATCGCAGTCGGGGTATTTGCGGGTCAGGGCGAATTGTGTTTCGAGATAGGTGGGCTTCCATTCATCGTCGGCGTCGAGGAAGGCAACGAATTCGCCTCGGGCTTCGGCAATACCCCGGTTGCGTGCGGCTGAAACGCCGGCGTTTGTCTGGCTGATGAGGCGTACGCGTGAATCTGCCACAGAACGCACTACGTCGGCGCCGTTGTCCGTGCTACCGTCGTCCACCACCACGATTTCAAATTCTTGGAACGTCTGGTCAAATACGGATTGCAACGTGTGTCCGATGCTTGCCGCTTTGTTATAAAGTGGTATGATGACAGTAATCATAGCTGGTGTTTGATGGCGTTAAACCGTTGGACAAGTTGTGAGTTGATGACATGCTGTCCCTTGATGTTCAAGTGGATAGGATCGAAAAATAGAGCGTAATGAGTGGAGAATTCGGGATTAAGGTCCCAATATAAGATGTGCGGGGACGAAGCCGCTTTGCGACGCATGTACTGAATGAAATGTCGGTATTGGTCAGGTTCATAGTCATTCAATGGCTTGGCTATTGGTGTGTTGACGAGGATTACTGTAACCCCTTTATCCGTGAGAAGGCGGAGTGTTTTTTCAAAACTATCAATCAAGTCGGGTTCAAACTTGATGTGTCTTTGCTGGTTTAGGGCTATCTGTTTCTTTAATGTATTGACGTCAAGTGTCCCTAATTTATAGTTTGTCCAATTGCCTGCCCAGCCTCGCAGGGAACTGTTGAGTAGAGGGTCCGAATAGCGTAAGGTGCAGATGGACTTATGAACGAGATAGTCATATAAATTGGTTGAATGGAGGATGTAGTTGTTGATGTGCGGTTCATCAATGAAAGGATAGAACAATTTGTAGGAGTTCAAACTTAGGCCTTCGCCTGTGAACATGAATTGGTCAACACCGTAGAAAACTACTTTTAGAGAGTCGCTGCATGGGAGCGAAAGGTATTGGCGTATCATTTCGTAACGATCTGTTACGTTCACCCCCTCGCGGCAGTATTTCGAGACTTTCGTTCCTGTTTCTTGTTCAAAGGCTTTCTTATCGACGGCAAGCATGAGATGGGAGTGACCCACGAAGAGACATTCCGAGTGCTGGTCCAAACCAAAATATCGGTCCAGACCTTTGTTGAGTGTCCAGCCAATGAAGCGGTCGACGCAGGCGAATGTGAGAAGGAACAGCAAGATATGAAACAGGCGTTTACGCATAAGGTCAGAACTGGAAATAGACAAATTGGTCGCTGGACACGCCAAAGAGGCAAATGCAAAGGACGAGAATGACATACTCGGCAGGAGAACGCCGGGATTGAGGCCGTTTATAGAGTAAGTACTCGCGGACGAGGAAAGTAACGAGTAGGCAGATTGTCAGCAGTGTGCTGAATGTGGAACTGCCCAAAGAGATGGGAGTGAATAGGTCTGTGCATATCTTTGTGATAATCAGCCACGCAGTCTTACAGTCTGGCGCACGGAAAAATATCCATGCCAACGCAACAGCCATAAAGACAAGAATGTGCCATGCAGTTCCGGGATGTTTAGGTCCGTAGAAACGTTCAATGAGGTAAAAGACGGCGTGGAGCCCCCCCCATATGACGAAAGTCCAAGTGGCACCGTGCCATATGCCACTGAGCAGGAAAACGGTGGAGATATTTAGTATCCATCTCCATTGGGAGACGCGGTTGCCGCCCATAGAGATGTATACGTATTCGGTAAACCAAGAGGTCAATGATATGTGCCACCGGCGCCAAAACTCTTTTATTGTGTTTACGCAGTAAGGGAAGTTGAAGTTTTGCATCAAATTGAAACCTAAGATGCGGCCACATGCGATGGCCATGTCTGCATATCCACTAAAATCGCAGTATATCTGGAAACTGTAAAGAACAGCGGCAAGTGCCAACGTAGCACCGGTTTGCCCCTCAGGAGCGAAGTATGCCATATTTACGTATTCGGCCAAACGATCCGCGATGACGACTTTTTTGAATAATCCCCATACGAAAAGACCTGCCCCGGTCGTAAAGTTTTCCCAGTTGAGTATGGTCTTTTGCCGGAATTGTGGCATTAGATTCCTGGCTCGTTCGATAGGGCCGGATAACAAGGTAGGGAAAAAGGCGACAAATAAGGCGACGTTGAGTAGATTGCGGTCAGCCTGAATTTTCTGCCTATATATATCTAATGTGTAGGTGAGGGCTTGAAATGTGAAGAACGAGAGACCAACAGGAAGCAATATGGAAGGGACTGCCAGATAAGCATATTTGAAAAAAGCAAGTTGAGCGAGTGAAAGCAAGATGGCAGCCGTTACCGCCGTTTTTCCTGTTTTTCCTTGCATTTGGCGTCGGGAAATCCAAAGTCCGCATAAGTAATTTACAAGTGTGGTGTAGGCAAGAAGTGCAATGAACCATACGTGTAATTGGGCATAGAACCAATATGAAGCAACCAATAGGAAAAAGTTGCGTATTGGAAGCGTCCTGTCGCGGTTGGTGGTAACAAAGATAACCGATATGACAAGAAAGAAACCGACAAATTCGGGCGAATTGAAAAACATAAGTAAGGCTTTATGCTTTTTTGTATTTGGCAACAAGTCCCAGCATCATTCCGTAAAAACCGCAAGGATACGAAATGGTGGCCATAGAGTAGTTGATCACATTGTCGGTCATCATCGTCAGGAGAACACC
>USCX01000035.1 GCA_900553285.1 uncultured Prevotella sp. | reverse complement strand
CCGGACGGGTGTCGGACGAGGGGGAGATTCAGATCAAAAGCCGCTGCGGCATGATGGAGGAACTGGCCCGCGCCGTCAAGGAGAACGGCGGCCGCGTTTACGGCGTCGTGCCCCAAAGCATCACAGACCGCGGACTGACAAGCGAACTGATAGACGTGGAATTCCGCTGCGCCGACCTGAACGACCGCAAGGCCATCATGCTACGCGAAAGCGAAGCCTTCGTGGCACTACCGGGAGGCATCGGCACGCTCGACGAACTATTTACTACGGCTGCCGCCCACGTGTTCGGCATGCACGCAAAACCACTTTACCTCTACAACGTGAACGGATTTTGGACTCCTCTTGTAGAAATGCTCCACGCTCTCACAGAACAAGGCGTCATGTCCGACAAGATACACGAAGCCCTTCGCGTGATAAACACGCTCGACGAGCTCTCGACCCGGCTCGACGACTGAAACACACGAGCCCCCAACGCCCATCTTCCCCGGCCGACCGCGAAAATCCATCACTGCGACCGTATTTCCTTACGCTGCGACAGGAATAACTGTCGCAGCGCTCGTTTTTGTCACCAGACCACAAGGCGCACACCTCAGTTCCTTTTTTTTCTCTAAATTTGCTCGCAAATAAAAGAAGTACAGCGAATCATGAATCTGGAACTACACTTTGACGTGGTTGTCGTCGGTGGCGGACATGCGGGCTGCGAAGCCGCGTCAGCCTCCGCCCGGCTCGGCGCACGCACCTGTCTGCTGACGATGGACATGAACAAGATAGCTCAAATGAGCTGCAACCCCGCCATCGGCGGCATAGCAAAAGGACAAATCGTCAGGGAAATCGATGCTTTAGGCGGGAAAACAGGCGAAGTCACCGACGCGACAACCATTCAGTTCCGTATGCTCAACCGCTCGAAAGGTCCGGCCATGTGGAGTCCACGGGCACAGTGTGACCGTGCCCGCTTCATCGCTGAATGGAGACAGCGGCTTGAAAACACGCCGAACCTGTACATCTGGCAGGATGAAGCCGTCGAAATTCTCGTTGAAAACGGAAGAATTTGTGGTGTACGCACACTATGGGACGTCACGCTGCATGCCGGCGCTGTCGTCATTACGGCAGGCACGTTTCTCAACGGCCTCATGCACATCGGCAGGACGAAAGTACCCGGAGGCCGCTCGGCAGAACCCGCTTCCGTCAAACTGACCGATTCCATCGCCGCACAAGGCATACGCTACGGGCGGATGAAAACAGGCACGCCCGTGCGCATCGACGCGCGTTCCGTACATTTTGAAGACATGGAGCGCCAGCCCGGCGAAAATGACTACCACCGTTTTTCTTTCATCAGCGACAGGCGTCCCATGCCCCAACTCCCTTGCTGGACTTGCAGTACAAACGAAGACGTTCACTCCGTCCTGCGCTCAGGCCTCTCCGACTCTCCCCTTTTCAACGGACAAATCCAAAGCATTGGGCCTCGCTATTGTCCCAGCATCGAAACTAAGCTCGTCACCTTCCCAGAGCGTACGCAGCATCCGCTTTTTCTTGAACCTGAAGGCGTCGATACAAACGAGCTTTACCTGAACGGATTTTCTTCGAGTCTACCGATGAATATCCAGATCGAAGCGTTGAAAAAAATCCCCTGTTTCCGCGATTTAATCGTCTATCGTCCGGGGTATGCCATCGAGTACGATTACTTCGACCCAACGCAGTTAGAGCATTCTTTGGAGTCCAAGGTCGTCGAAGGCCTCTACTTTGCCGGACAGGTCAACGGAACGACAGGTTACGAAGAAGCCGCCGGACAAGGTATAATCGCCGGCATCAACGCTGCGCGCAAATGTGCCGGTTCATCGCCGATAGTCTTACATCGGGACGAAGCCTACATCGGCGTTCTCATCGACGACTTAGTCACAAAAGGCGTAGACGAGCCCTACCGCATGTTCACTTCCCGCGCAGAGTATCGCATTCTTCTACGCCAAGACAACGCCGACGAACGTCTCACACCGCGAGCCATTGATTGGGGTCTCGCTGATGAGGAACGCACACGGCGCTTTCAAAACAAGCACCAGAACATCGAAGAAATCATCCGCTTCGCCCACAATTTTTCCATCCGCGCAGAAAGAATCAATCCCTACCTTGAATCATTGGGAACGGCTTCCCTACGCGGCGGTTGTAAGTTGTTCGACCTCATCAGTCGCCCACAGATCACATTGTCCGGCATCGCAGAAGAAATCCCCGCACTTGCCCATATGCTTGACAGCGTTCAGGAAGATCGTGAAGAAACGATCGAAGCGGCAGAAGTCGCCATAAAGTACCACGGGTACATACATCGCGAACGCGCACTCGCCGATAAAATGCAGCGGCTCGAAGCCATAAAAATCCGTGACCGCTTTGATTACGACAAGCTAACCCAGCTGTCAACCGAAGCCCGTCAGAAACTAAAACGCATCAACCCTGAAACCCTCGCGCAAGCCGAACGCATCCCCGGAGTCTCCCCCAGCGACATCAGTGTACTACTTGTGCTTTTAGGGAGATAGTGCCACGTTTCACGTGAAACACGACAGACAAAACACTCTTTATACAAAGGAATTATGAACAGAGACCTTCTTATTTCAAACCTGCGGAACATTCCCAATTATCCCAAGCCAGGAGTGCAGTTCAAAGACGTAAGCACTCTCTTCAAAGACGCAGAATGTTTTCGCGAGATGTTAGATGAGCTCACCCGGCTCTACAAAGATAAGGGCATTACGAAAGTTGTTGGCATCGAATCGAGAGGATTTATTATGGGTGCGGCATTAGCTGCCCGCTTAGGCGCAGGATTTGTCATGTGCCGCAAACCGGGAAAACTCCCCTGCGAAACAATCAAGAAGAACTATGCCAAAGAATACGGGACCGACGCCATCGAAATCCACGTCGACGCCATTGAGCCCGACGACACCGTACTCATTCACGACGACCTCTTGGCGACAGGAGGCTCCATGCGTGCAGCCTACGACTTGGTACAGTTTTTCAAGCCTAAGGCGACGTATGTCAATTTTCTCATCGAGCTACGCATGGAAGGCTTAGACGGACGCTCAGCATTCGAACCGGACACAAACATCAGCGTCCTACTCACCATCGACGAGTAAGCAGCGAAGAGACATGGCTGTTCCGAAAGAAAGAGAAGAATACCTGAAAGGTATCGTACTCAACCTGCCGGATACACCGGGATGCTACCAGTATCTTGACGCACAGGGTACTATTATATATGTAGGTAAGGCCAAGCGCCTCAAACGCCGTGTCAGCTCCTACTTCAACAAGGACCAGCAGACACGAAAGACGCGAATGCTTGTCTCGAAGATATGCGACATCAAATACGTCGTAGTTCCGACTGAGGCCGACGCCCTACTGTTGGAAAACAATCTCATCAAGCGGTACAAGCCCCGCTATAATGTGCTGCTCAAGGACGACAAGACTTATCCCTCTATCGCTGTTACGAACGAGCCCTACCCTCGCATTTTCAAGACCCGGCAACGCAACATTGCCGGAGCCACTTACTACGGCCCCTACAGCCACGTTCCGACGATGTACGCATTGCTTGACTTGTGCCGGAAGCTGTATCACCCACGCACATGTCGGCTATCGCTTACACCAGACGCCATAGCCGAAGGCCGCTTCAAAGTCTGTTTAGACTACCACCTGCACAACTGTCCGGGCCCCTGCGCCGGTCACCAAAGCCAGGCGGCATACAACAAAAACATTGCGGCCTGCCGCGAAATCCTTAAAGGGAATACCGCAGAACTGGCCCGGCAGATGAAAGCCGAAATGCAGCAACTGGCCAGCGAACTCCGCTTCGAGGAGGCACAAGAAGTGAAAGAGCGCTACACTTTGATAGAGACGTTCCAAGCGCGCAGTGAAGTGGTTTCGAGCGTCCTGCACAACATCGATGTGTTCAGCATCGAGAGCGACGAACAAACGGCCTATATCAACTTCCTTCACATCGCCAACGGCTGCATCAACCAAGCCTTTACGTTCGAATACCGCAAAAGGCTCGACGAAAGCGACGCAGAACTGCTCGCCTTGGGCATCGTGGAGATGCGCGAACGATACCCCAACAACGCCCGCGAAATCATTGTCCCTTTTGCCATAGACCTCCCACTCGACGGCATCAGCCAGACGGTGCCTCAGCGGGGGGAGAAGAAGAAACTGCTCGACCTCTCACAACTCAACGTCAAACAGTATCGGTTTGACCGGCTCAAACAGGCCGAGAAGCTCAACCCCGAACAGAAACAAGTGCGCCTCATGAAAGAGATTCAGAGCGCCTTAAATCTTCCTAAGCTCCCCTACCGAATCGAACTCTTCGACAATTCAAACATACAGGGAAGCGACGCCGTGGCGGGCTGCGTGGTTTTCGAAAAGTTGAAACCTGCGAAAAAGCTCTATCGCCGCTATCTCATCCGAACCGTCTGCGGACCAGATGATTACGCCTCCATGCAAGAGGTCGTTCGCCGCCGATACACCCGCATGATAGAAGAAGGAAACCCTCTCCCCGACCTCATCATTGCCGACGGCGGACGGGGGCAGATGGAAGTCATCCACCGCGTTACATCCGGTGAACTGGGCCTCGACATTCCCATCGCCGGACTGGCCAAGGACGACCGCCACCGCACGCACGAGCTGCTCTACGGATTTCCTCCTTCGACCGTCGGGATGAAAGCTGACAGTACCCTATTCCGCCTACTGACACGGATGCAGGACGAAGTGCACCGCTACGCCATCAGCTTTCACCGCGAAAAGCGCAGTAAGCGACAGGTTGCCTCGGCACTCGACTCTATAAAAGGTATCGGAGAGAAAACTAAATCACTGTTGCTCAGGGAGTTCGGAAGCGTAAAGCGCATCATGTCCGCCGATAGCGAACAGCTGGCCAAGCTGCTCGGACCGACCCGCGGCCGCAAAATCCATGAAAACCTCCACGCCGAACCGCCGGAATAAGCAATTATCTATAACTTTGTACGCTGACATTTAAAAATCAGACCCCATGAGAGTTGTCATCCAACGTGTCCGCCACGCATCAGTCACCATTGACGGCATACAGAAGTCCGCCATCGGCCAAGGACTGTTAATCCTCGTCGGCATTGAAGAGCCCGACGGCCCCGACGACAGTGCTTGGCTCGTCAAGAAAACCGTCAACCTGCGCATTTTCGACGATGCAGACGGCGTCATGAATCTCTCCGTAAAAGACATCAGCGGCGAAATACTTGTCGTCAGTCAATTCACCCTCATGGCCTCGACGAAAAAAGGCAACCGCCCGTCTTACATCCGCGCCGCACGTCCCGAACACGCCGTGCCCCTCTACGAACGCTTCTGCGCCGAGCTTTCCGAAGCACTCGGCCGCCCTGTCAGCACGGGCCAATTCGGCGCCGACATGAAAGTAGAACTGCTCAACGACGGACCCGTGACCATCTGCATGGACACGAAAGCCAAAGAGTAAAAACAGTCGCAGCGACCGGAAAAACTCTCACTGCGAACAAAAAAACAACCGCTGCGACAGGAAAAATCACACCATGACCCTGAAAGACGCTCAAACCGCTGTGGACGACTGGATCAAGACTTACGGCGTCCGCTACTTCAACGAACTGACCAACATGGCCTGCCTCACCGAGGAGGTAGGCGAACTGGCCCGCATCATGGCCAGACGCTATGGCGAACAGTCGTTCAAACCCGGTGAACCGACTGATCCCTCAGACGAAATGGCCGACGTGCTTTGGGTCTTGCTATGCCTTGCCAACCAAACCGGCGTCGACCTGACCGAAGCCTTCCGGCGAAACCTCGAAAAGAAGACCCGCCGGGACGCCACACGCCACTTGAAAAATCCGAAGCTCAACTCCTAAAATACTATCAATATGACAACACCACACCACGACTGCGGTCACGACATTGATCACCCGCAGAGCAAATACGAACAGGCTCTCGCCCATTACGACCTCCATCTTCACGACGAAAAGGTGGCCGGAACGGTGCATCACATACTACAGGAGAAAGCGCCTGAATACACCACAGACGACGTAAAGCGCCTGCTCATCGGCACACTCGAACTGACGTCCCTCAAAGTCACCGACAGTGCGGAGAGCATCCTGGCGCTGACCGAACGCGTCAACGCCTTTGCCGACGAGCACCCGGACCTCCCCCACCTTGCCACAATCTGTGTTTACCCGAACTTTGCGCAAATCGTTTCGCAGTCGCTGCAAGCCGACGGTGTCGAAGTGGCCTGCGTGACGGGCGGCTTCCCCTCATCGCAGACCTTTGCCGAAATCAAAACGGCCGAAACGGCCCTTGCCATACACGACGGGGCCACTGAAATCGATTGCGTGATGAACGTCGGCGCCTACCTCTCGGGCGACTACGACACCGTCTGTGATGAAATCGCCGAAATCAAGGCCGCCTGCACCGGCCATCCCCTGAAAGTCATCCTCGAAACAGGGGCGCTTCCCTCGGCCATGGACATCAAACGCGCTGCCCTGCTGGCCATCTACGCCGGAGCCGACTTCATCAAAACATCGACCGGGAAAATAGAGCCTGCGGCCACTCCTGAATCCGCCTTCGTCATGTGTACGGCCATTAAGGAATACTACGCCCAGACGGGCACAAAAATCGGCTTCAAGGCAGCCGGAGGCGTCAGCACGGTGGCCGACGCCATCAATTACTACACCATCGTGCGGGAGATTCTCGGCGAAAGCTGGATCAAAGAAGGGCTTTTCCGCATCGGCACGAGCCGACTGGCCAACCTCCTTGTCAGCGAAGTCCTCGGCGAAACGGCCAAGCCTTTCTAAGGCCTGGGAAAGACCGGTGCCCCAGACTGCACGAGACGGACAGTCATCCCGCCCCGCACCTATCCGCCACTCACATGAAAAAGCCTTTCCGCCGGGTTTGAGTGGCTGAATGAACTTGTCGGTTCACCATAAGGAAAAAGAGCCAGAATCGGCGATAAAAACGGGCATTCCGACATTTTCCCGCCTCCCCTGACAACAAGCGACGGTCGCTTTGACAGAACGTTTCATCAAACCGACCGTCGCTTGTATCACTGCGGCAGTATCCGCCATCGCCGGCAGGCACACCCCGCCCGCCTCCCGACGCACTGCGGACGAAGTTTCCGCCTCAATGGGCCTCCAACCAATTGCGTCCCCACCCGCAATCCGCCTTCAGGGGGACAGCCATCGTGAACGCGTGCTCCATTTCTTCTATAACAAGCGCTTCGAGGGCCTCCTTTTCGTCGGGGTACACGCTGAAATTCAGTTCGTCGTGCACTTGCAGAATCATCTTCGACCGCAGCTGCCCGGCCTTCATCCGCTCGTAGATACGTGCCATGGCCACCTTGATTATGTCTGCCGCTGTGCCTTGTATCGGCGCGTTTATCGCGTTGCGCTCTGCAAATCCCCTCACGGTAGCATTGCGAGACGTGATGTCGGGCAGGTATCTCCGGCGCCCGAAAGCCGTTTCCACGTACCCCTGCTGACGGGCCCGATCGATGCTTTCGTCCATATAACGTTTGACACCGGGATACATAGAAAAGTAGTTCTCTATCAGCGTGCGGGCTTCCGTTCGCGAAACGCCCATGCGCTCTGCCAGCCCAAAGGCCGAGATGCCATAGATGATGCCGAAGTTGGCCGTTTTCGCCTTGCGCCGTTCGTCGCGCGTCACGTTCTCCACGCGCTTGTGGAAGATCCGCGCTGCGGTGGCTGCGTGCACGTCATCGCCCTCCATAAACGCCTGGCGCAAGTGCTCGTCACCGCTCAGATGCGCCATGATGCGCAACTCTATCTGCGAATAGTCGGCCGAGAAAAAGAGACAGCCCTCGTCCGGAATGAACGCCTTGCGGATTACCCGTCCGTCCTCGCCCCGCACAGGGATGTTCTGCAAATTCGGGTCGCTCGACGAGAGCCTGCCCGTGGCGGTAACAGCCTGATTGAACGATGTATGGATGTGTCCGGTAGCAGGATTTATCAACTTGGGCAAAGCGTCCACATAAGTGCCCATTAACTTCTTCAATCCCCGATAGTCGAGAATTTTCCCTACCACGGGATGCGCCTCTCTCAACGTTTCGAGCACCTCCTCCGACGTCACGTACTGCCCCGTTTTCGTGCGGCGTGGCTTTTCGCTCACTTTGAGTTCTTCAAAAAGCACCTCGCCCACTTGCTTGGGCGAACTGACATTGAACTCATGACCGACGCTGCCATAAATGTCCGCTTCAATCTGCTTCATACGCCCGTTAAAAAGGTGTCCCGTCGCGGCGAGCGCATCCGTGTCGAGTCGGACTCCGTTTTGCTCCATGGCGGCCAAAACGCGCACCAGGGGCAGTTCGACCTCCCGAAGCAGTCGGTCGTTCTCGGGCGACAACGTTTCTTTCAACCGGTGGTAAAGGCGCAACGTCACGTCGGCATCCTCACACGCATACTCATAAACGGCCGACGGCGGCAGGTCGGCCATCGACTTCTGCCCCTTTCCCTTCGGACCGATAAGCTCGTCGATATGAATCGTACGATAGCCGAGAAAAATCTCCGCCATGTCGTCCATGTTGTGCCGCTGCTCCGGCTGGTAAACGTAATGGGCCAACATGGTGTCGTAAATCGGGCCACGGACTTCCACACCATAGCGGGCAAGGACAATAATGTCGTACTTGATATTTTGCCCCACTTTGAGCGACCGTTCGTTCTCGTAGGCCGGACGAAGTTGCCCGACGATGGCCCTTGCTGCCGCTTCGTCCTGCGGCACGGGAACGTACCACGCTTCTCCTTCGGCGACGGAAAAACTCATTCCGACCAATTTCGCCGCCATGGGCGCCGTTGAAGTTGTCTCTGTGTCTATGCTAAGCGTTTCTTTTGTCAACAGGATTTTAACCAACGAGGCAACACCTTCTTCTGTATCAACGAGATGATAGTCGTGCGCAACGTCTTTCAGCGTTACGAGAGCCCCATTTTTTTCTTCCGCCGCTCCATCGTCCGGAAATGCAGCAAACAAATCGGCCTGCACTGCGCCGTTTTTTTCCGCCACGCCATGGTTCTTCTTCACTCGCTGCATCAGGGAACGGAATTCGAGCTCTTCGAAAAGTTTACCCAAGGCATCAAGGTCAGGCCCGCTCCGCCTGAACGCTTCGAGGTCGAGCTCAACGGGCGCGTCGGTCTTGATGGTCACCAGAAACTTGGAGAAGCGGATTTTTTCAGCGCCCTCCTCAATTTTCTTACGGAGGGCCCCTTTCAGTTCGGCGGTCGCGTCAAGCAGGGCGTCGACCGAGCCGAATTGAGCGATGAGCTTGGCTGCCGTCTTCTCCCCCACGCCGGGACAACCGGGCACGTTATCCGATGCGTCGCCCATCAGAGCCAGCAAGTCGATGACTTGGCGTGTCTCGGCCAAGCCATATTTCTCACAGACCTCCCGCGGGCCCATCACATCGTAGCCTCCTCCGTGCTTCGGACGGTACATGTGCACATGCTCAGTGACAAGCTGACCATAATCCTTGTCGGGCGTCATCATGAACGTATCGACACCGGCGGCTTCCGCCTGCACCGAAAGTGTCCCGATGACGTCGTCGGCCTCGTACCCCGGCACCTCGACAATCGGAATGCGGTAAGCGTTCACAATCTCTTTGATGACAGGCACGGCGGCGCGGATGTCCTCCGGCGTGGCCTCGCGCTGCGCCTTATACTCAGGGTAGGCCTCGTGGCGGAAAGTGGGCCCGGAGGAATCGAACGCCACGGCTATATAGTCGGGATGCTCCTTTGTCAACACGTCTTCAAGCGTGTTGACAAAGCCAAGCACTGCCGACGTGTTCTGTCCTTTCGAATTGATGCGCGGTGTGCGGATAAAAGCGTAATATGCACGGTAAATGAGCGCATAGGCGTCTAAGAGAAATAATTTTTTCATTTCGGGGCTGTTTCGTAACGTAAAAATACGCATTTTTATTGAGGAGGCCGTCTGAACGCTCAATGTTTTTCGTACTTTTGTACCTAAATTAAACCGAACAATGACTACGTTGTCTTTCATCGAACGCCCCATTAAGGACGAACTAAACGACTACCGTAACGCTTTTCATGCCGTTTTGGAACATCCCGACGGCCTTTTAGGCAGCGCTTTGGCACACATCCGCAACCGGCAGGGCAAGCTCATGCGCCCGATGCTCGTCCTGCTCTGTGCGAAAGCCGCAGGCGAGGTGAACAACGGCGTCATCCGTTCGGCCGTCACGCTCGAACTGCTTCACACGGCCAGTCTCGTGCACGACGACATCGTTGACGAAAGCAACGAACGCCGCGGGCAGCCCTCCGTCAACGCGCTCTACGACAACAAGGTGGCCGTCCTCGTGGGCGACTATCTGCTGTCGACGGCACTGGCACAGGCGGCCGCCACCGGCAGCACGCGAGTGGTCGAACGCATCGCCCGCTTAGGGCAATCGCTCTCCGAAGGCGAGATTTTCCAACTGTCGAACATTCACAACGAGGTGGCTACCGAAGACGCTTACTACCGCATCATCCGCCAGAAAACGGCGGCCCTCTTTGCCACCTGCGCCGAACTGGGCGCCATCATGGCCGGGGCCGACGAGGCAACCACCGAACTGCACCGCGAGCTCGGCGAAATCATTGGCGTATGCTTCCAGATACGCGACGACATCTTCGACTATTACGACGAAAGCCACATAGGGAAGCCCACAGGCAACGACCTGCGTGAGGGCAAGCTGACCCTGCCCCTCATCTACGCCCTCAACCAGCACGCTGACGACGGAATCAGCGCCTTGGCACAGCGGGCCAAGAAAGGACAGGCCACCGACGAGGACATCAACCGCCTGATCAGTTTCGCAAAGACGGCGGGCGGCATCGACTACGCCGAAAACGTCATGAACCGCCATGCCCGGCGGGGATATGAGCTGGCACGCCAACTGGCAGGAGACTCCCCCGTTGGCGACGCCCTGGCTGAATACATCCGCTTCGTCGTCGAACGCGACAAGTAGACCCGCCCGGCATCTTCCCGTCAGGGCGACAGCCCAAACAGGCGCAGCGACAGGAAACACAGGCGCAGCGACAGGCGAGGCCGCCACGGCGCGGCCCTTTTCCCCCATACGAAGCGAGGCATCCTCCCATGCGGAAAGGATGCCTCGCTTCGTTGTTCCTTCTGTCTCCTGCTCTGTCAGCCGGCTTGTTTGACGGCTTCGGCCAGCCTGCGGCCCAGTTCGTGCGCGGCGGAAAGCGTGCCGGCGTCGGCCCCCTGCTTCCACTCCACCGGGTCGGCCACAAGCTCCATCTTCATCTTCTCGTTGTATTCCACAATGGTCTTACAAGCGGCACTGGCCCACGTGAAACCGCCGAAGTAAGCCAGTTTGTGCTGACTGACTTCGCGTCCGGCCAAACGTCTGAGCAGGTCCTCCACCACCGGAAAGAGCCCGCCGTTATACGTCGGCCCGCCGATGGCCAGACCGCTATACCGGAAGATGTCGGCCAGGACGAACGACGGCTGCGAGACGGAGAGGTTGTGCACGATGATATGGCGGATGCCCGCTTCGGCAGCCCCCGAGGCCACCGCCTCGGCCACACGCTGCGTGTTCCCGTACATCGACCCGTAGCAGACCACGACTCCCGGTTCGGTCACGCCGTGGCTCATGCGGTCGTAAACGCTGATGGCCCGCGCCACCTCTTTTTTCCACACCGGACCGTGGGTCGAGCAAATCATGTCTATCTTCAAGCCGCCCAGCTTGGCCAGCGCGCGCTTCACCATCGGCGAGAACTTGCCCAGGATGGCGGCGTAGTAACGTTCCATCTCCGGCCAGAAAGGCGTCGTCTCCATCTGTTCGTCGACGATGTTGCCGTTGAGGGCGCCAAAGCAGCCAAAGGCGTCGCCGGAAAAGAGGATGTGCTCCGTCTCGTCGTAGCTGACCATCGTCTCGGGCCAGTGAAGCATCGGGGCGAGGTAGAACCGCAGGCGGTGGTGGCCCAAGGGCAGCTCGTCGCCGTCGCCCACCACGAGGTCGCCCTCGGTCGAGACGCCGTAGAAGCCCTGCACCATCTCGAACGTCTTTTTGTTGCCCACAAGGCGGACGCCGGGATAATACTTGCGGATGAGCGCTATCGAGCCGGAGTGGTCGGGCTCCATGTGGTTGATGACGAGATAATCAACCGGGCGGTCGCCTATGACAGCACGGATGCGGTCAAGATATTCAGTGAAAAAAGCCACGTCGACCGTATCGACGAGCGCGACTTTCTCGTCGTCGATGAGATACGAATTATACGACACGCCTTGCGGCAGGAGCCAGAGTCCCTCGAAGCGGTGTTTTACGCGGTCGTTCACGCCGACGTAGTGTACTTTCCCTTGGATATTCATAATCATAAATGTTTGTTCGTTTAACATGTCGTCCCGGAGCCGGCCGCCGTCAGGACGGCTGTGCGTCGGCCTCGACGCCGTGGAGCGTGG
>USCX01000034.1 GCA_900553285.1 uncultured Prevotella sp. | reverse complement strand
TGGAGCGGCAAATCAATTCCCTCTATTACGAGCGCAGCGGATTGTCGAAAAACAAGGAAGCCTTGTCTGCCTTGGTGCAGCGGCAAGCCGCGCAGTTGCAGCCCAAAGATGTTATCAACACGCCTGTTACGTTGGAGTTCTTGGGGTTGAACGACCGAGCCTTGGTAACGGAAAGCGACTTGGAGCAATCCATCCTCGACAACTTGCAACACTTCCTGCTGGAAATGGGGCATGGCTTCTGCTTCGAAGCCCGGCAAAAGCGCATCCTGATAGACGGGGATTATTTCTTTGCCGACCTCGTTTTCTATCATCGCATCTTGAAATGCCATATCATTGTGGAATTGAAGATAGACAAGTTCCGCCACGAGTATGCTTCACAACTGAACCTATACCTTAACTATTACAAGTCAGAAGTGATGCAGCCCGATGATAATCCACCTATCGGCATCCTGCTCTGTACCGAAAAGGGCGATACATTGGTAAAATACGCCACCGCCGGATTAGACCCGAACATCTTCGTGCAGAAGTATATGATAGAACTTCCCTCAGAAGAAGAAATCAAAAAGTTTATCTCGACTGCAAACTATTAGCAATAAAAGCACTACTGGCGAAAAGAGAAGAAATATCCATCCTTTTCTCTTTTCGCCAGCACGTTTATTACAGCCAACAAGAATAGGTTTAGGTATATAGACAAAGGAACAGACTAAACTTGTAGATATTTTTAAGGTGCCTATTTCACCATAAGAGTTAATTTGCTTAAACCTAATAGGAAAGGAATAGTCTAATAAATGGTTAGATTATTCCTTTTCGTTATCTTTGAGCATCTAAATTAATAGGATATGAAGAAGTCAATGTTGATATTGTCTTTGCTTATGAATTTTAATTTGCTTCAAGCACAAAAGATGTTGGTTGCAGTTTCTATGGACAAGCATCTTGAAGTCGGTGTTCCTGTGTGCTATTTGAATGAACAAGGTGATACCATTGTGCCATTCGGTAAATACAAGTTTTGTCAAACAGACACCATGCGGAATATAAGTTTTGTGTATGAGAACAAGCAGAACGCACGGATTGTTTGTATAGACAATCAAGGCAAAGAATTGTTCTATGTGTTCAAATACGATAACGGTCCCGATTATATTCGTGAAGGACTTTTCCGCATCATGGATGAGAACGGATTGATAGGTTTTGCCGATTCATTGGGCAATGTGGTCATTAAGCCTCAATTCAAATTTGCCACACCGTTTGAAAACGGAAAAGCGCAAGCTACAACAAAAGGGAAAGCAACCGATGATGGAGAACATTCTTTCTGGAAATCAGATGAATGGCGGCTTATTGACCGTAACGGAACTGAAAAGATGAGATATACGGTTATCAGGAAGGGTATAACTTTGAAAGGATTGCAGATTACCTTATTTGACAAGCAGGGGAAAACGACACAAGAAATATCATACTCCTATCCTTCCGACATTGAGGCTGCCAATACCTTCCATGTTAGGATAGATTTACAAGATGTCAATTTTGACAGTAAAGACGATATACTTGTCAACCTTGGGCGGTATGGCAATCAGATGATACAATATTATGACTGCCTTGTTTGGGATGACATAAAGAAGCGATATCGCATAGATGAAAGCTTTAAGCAGATTGAAAATCCCCAAATAAACAATGAGAAGCGTTGCGTATTTTCTTCATCACGTATCTCGGCCGCGTCTTACAGCTACAAGCGTTTTGAGTTTATTGACGGCCATTTTGTCGAGACAGCCTCTTTGACCCAGACTTTCAGGGCCTCTAAACAACCGCCTTTATTCACGGAAAAGCAATATGTAAAAAGTAAAGGCTTAGTAACATTGCACAAAGATGTTTCAATAAACAAGATAAACCGTGACTGGTTGTCAATCATAATGAAGTAACACTAAAAATAATGAGTATGAAAATAAGGATGCATTTTAAGCACATACCATTGGGATATATATTTCTGCCAGTAATCGCAACAGCTTTTATAAGAAAGAAATAATCGCCACTTATGCAAATGGTTATGTAAAAATATCATCATTGGGTAAGCGATAGAATAAATAGGAAAGGAGAACTTCTGCAATGAAAACGATAATTTTATATGTAATGTTATCAAGTGCTGTTTGCATGAGTTGCACCCACAAACGGCAACAATCCCAACCGAAAACAACGCCGGATAAAGCAATTGTCAGCAGCATCAGTGATGTAGAGGAAGAAAAGTTAAGCACCATGTTGGAGGAGTTACGCAAACGATTAGAAGCCACGACAGATACGGCTTTGCGTATCAACGCTTTCGGCAACGGACGGGAAAGTCGTACAATCCGAGTGGACTTGCTGCTCAAAACACCCGAATGGGGAAAACGGTTTCGCGAGCATATTATGGACTCTCCGGTATTGAGATTTGATGGTCCTGACGGGCAAGAACTGTGTGATTTGGAAGGTATAAGTCAGATAAGTAATGTGTCTCTTGCGCCTCGGCAAGCTGTTTATTCTACCTCAGACCGCCAAGCGTATTTCATCTTGCAGAATCATAGCATGGATGCCATTTCTTACAGTTCTTCTTATCAATTGGCTTATGAAAAGGATGGCGATGGTTTTATTTGCCTACCGACCGTCTTTTCACGTTGGGGAAAATAGATCTTCTTCCGAACGGGAAAACAACTTTTGAGGCTAATTTATATCCCGAAGTGAATAAGAATCGTCCTGGGCGATACCGTTTCTTCAAAGAAATAGTAATTAATGGACAAGAACAACTGATGATGGCGAACTCTGAATTGGCAAATCCTTCCATTAAACCTGCAACAAGCGTAAGCCTGTCTTATGAATATGAACTAACCACTCCTGACGACAGTATGCTGATGAAGTCCTGCGCTGGAATCAAAGAAATAAGCATGTGGACAAAAAAGAATATTTATTCGCTCAACGCATTATATATTGATGTTTATGTCTGGAATCCTACCTCTGCGCCTTTCTCTTTCGGGCGCAAATGGAACCTGGAGATGCGGAAAGGAAACAAATGGGTGGAAGCGAAATGCAAAGCCTCCCTCATACTTTGCAAGGACGATAAAATGTCAGGCGAAACAGCCCCCGAACTACTTTGCTTCCGTTTTCCCGTCAGCCAATGGTATCATTTGGAGAAAGGGAAATACCGGATATGCAAATCATTTTTCCACGATGGAAAGGAACTGACGTTGAATGCAGAATTTGAAATCAAATAAACAACCATATCAATATGAAAACGATAATCTTATTTGCCATATTATCAGGTACCGTTTGCATGAGTTGCACCAACCACCAGCAACAATCCCAACCGGAAGCGGCTTCAGTCAAAAAACTGGCTATAATCGGGAGAAGCGATACGGTTACAAATATCAAAGTTAACTCTACGTCAACATTGAAAAAACATGGGCTACAACTTACACAACAAATGCGACAACTGGCTAACGACCAAGAGTACCTCAATTTCTGTAGTTACTCAAAGGATGTCAACCAAATTGTAACTGATATTGCCCAATATCCATACGACTCGCCCAGAAAAGTCTTTTCTGCCAGCCACCTAACAGCCTATAATTCAAATCCTCTAATCAATGACAGGCTGGTAAAGTCTATACCGTCTCAACTGAATGCATTAAGTGGAGCCGCTTCACTTAATGCCTCTTCTCTGTTAGTAACCGAGGATGCGTTCTTTTGTGAACCGAACTTAAAAGAACCTGTCATCTATTTATACCTGTATGAAGGAGATTGGCAAAGCATGGTCATATTCCGGTCGGTTCGGGATGGCATCGTATTGGCAAGTGCATATTTTGTACATCACAATATGTTAAATGAGATAGAGCATGTTGATGATGTAAAATCGCTTTTTAGCGAAGTCTTGAAAATGGACAAAGTGAATGTTCAAGAATGCAAATAATACATTATATTTACGTAATATGAAACAGAAAGTCTTATTGTTAGCTATTTGCTTGCAGGCTGTCCTTTCTTTGCAAGCACAAATCAATGAACGGTACATCGAAGTGACAGGCACATCAGAAATCGAGATTGTACCTGACAAAATCCATTACCTGATTGAAATCCAAGAATACTTCGAGGAAGAGTTCGACGGGAAATCGAAGCCCGAAGAGTACCGCACCAAAGTGCCTTTATCAGAGATAGAGCAAGGATTAAGGGAAGCCCTCGCCTGTGCAGGCATCCCACAAAACGCCATCCGGACACAGGAAGTTGGCGACTATTGGCGGCAACAGGGGCAGGACTTTTTGGTTTCCAAGAAATTCGACATTACATTGACTGACTTCAATCAGATAAACGAAATTATCAAGCACATAGATACGAAAGGCATCCACACCATGCGCATCGGCGAACTGGAAAACAAAAACATGCTCGCCTATCACCAAAAGGGGAAGATTGAGGCTTTGAAAGCAGCCAAACGGAAAGCGACTTATCTGGTAGAAGCATTGGGTAAAAGATTGGGTAACGTGATACGCATTGTGGAAGAGGGGAGCAACAATACTTTTCTATTCACGCAAAGCAATGTTCTTTCATCCAATGCGGCTTCTTTCGATAACTTCCGCACCATCAAGAAGAACTATTCCATGTTGGTGCGTTTTGAAATCGCAGATTAAGATAAAGTGAGCGAAAACAATGAAAAAGCCGAAGCAAATGTCAACTCCTTTTACTCCGGCTTTTGTTATTGGTTAGTGTAGTGTTAAGGATTTCCCAAACGGTCAGCTTCGTGCTGACCACACGTCTTTGCTTGTCTATCCGGTTCTTTGCCGGGCGACCGCCTGATTTGTTCCTTGTATCTGTCATACATTTTTGTCTTTGGAAGTTGTCTTGAAAATTGCGACCGACGGGAGCGATTTCCTTTGCGGGGAGCAAAGCAAGGTGGTTTCAGTCTACCGAAACATAACCTTGCTTCCCCTAAGAAACGTCTGCCCGTTGGTCACGGTGTCTATCTCCGCCGGGTTAGATTCCCCTGCCTTTCTTCTGCCTTAACACCGGATTCTGTCCGTTTTTCTATTCCTGCTTCCTGCCGCACAGGTAATCGTTCAGGTCGGAATATCCCGGTAATTGTGCGAGAAATCCCGTACCCAATAGGAGTATTCCGATGCGATAGCTTGCGTTGCCCGGAAGCCTGCCTCGTCATTGTCGAGCAGGCAATGGATGCGTTCATACTGCCCCAATGCGTCAATGGCTTTCGGAACATTGGCGGTGGAGTTGAGTATGACGTAATCCTGCCCGTTCAGATTGGGCAAGGCGGGACAGTTCTTTGTCCTTAGCGTGAGGAATGAAAGGTAGTCCATGAAGCCCTCGAACACCAAACACTTCTCCTTCGGTTCGCCCGGCTGCAGGATATGGGTGATGTCTTTCGGTGCGATGCAGCCTTTGAAAAAGGAGTTGCGCACCTCGTAGCCGCCAGCCACATTCGGGAAACCGATGGCAAAGTAGGGCTTGCCGTCATGGGTAAAACGCAGTTCCCTGCATTCTCTTTTTGCCAGTGTGAGGTCAATACCACGCCTCTGCAAGTAACGGAGTAATGCCGGATGGGTGAGGTCACGGACTTCCAAATGTTGGAAACTCGGCTCAGTCCTCCGCTGACGAAAGGAAAAACTGACCGGACGAACATGCGGTGCCTGTTCTGCTATCCGGTTTAAGAGGTACGGCAGATAGTCGGAACAGTAAAGTTCCTGTGCCAGTGCGATGATGTTTCCGCCCTTGCCAGCCCCGAAGTCATACCATAGGTTGCGATTGGTATTCACCTTGAAGGACGCTTCGTGTTCCTCCCTTAGTGGCGATTTGTACCATAGGTTCGCTCCCTGCTGTTTGACGGGTGAATATCCCAGACTGTGCAGGTAATCGGTGATGGGTATTTTCTTTGCTTCTTCAATGTTCATAATGCAAACTTTTTAGTGGGTGATGAATAATTGGGAAGTGAGCCAGTCCGGTTTAGACCTCCATATATACGCCCGTACTGTACCAGACTTGATTGCCGGGAGTGACGGAAAGCGGGAAGTCTGTTCCCCTTGTATATATGCCCGGATTAAACCAAACCGACATTTAATAATGGAAATCGGGATTGTAGCGGTAGCCCTTGCCCTCCTTCACAATCATGCGCTTGTTCACGAGGAACTTGTTCAGCGCCACAAGGACATTGCGCCCACGCTCGTAGCCGATGCTCGCATAGCCCTGCTTCAACGCCTGTATGACGTTGGAATAGCCCTACACGGTGCGCTTGCCGAAACCGTTTTCCAACGCCGTGCGGTGCTGCTGTTCAGTCAGTTCCGTAAGCGGGAAACTTTTTTCCTGCTTGGGCTGCTGGAATACATAGCCGTCCACGACTTCGGGCAATGCGCTGTCGTTGATGCGGAAGGCGAAAGGCTCGAAGTCCCGGTCACGTATGTGCATCGCCTTTACCTCGCTGATGTTCTCGTCCTGCGTGCTCTTGGTTATTTGCAGGACGGTTTCCGCCTTGTTGTTCAGTTCCGTAGCCGATATGTTCCCTCGTATTGTCATCCCCCTTGTTCAGATGCAGCACGGTATGAATGTGCAGGTTGTATCCGCTTGATCAGCGCATGAGCAGGTTAATCAGGTCGGTCGATTCGCTGGGGCTGTTGATGTCATACATCAGGTCACGGATGCCGTCAATGATGAGCAGCCCCACTTCGGGCATGTTCTCCAGCATATACTCGATAATCCGCTTCCGCATGTCAGGGGTCTGTTCCCTGAGCACGATGAAAACAAAGTCATCCCTGTCCTGGTCAGTCGGCAGCCCGGCAAGCCGCAGGATGCGTTCCATCACCTTGTGGCAATGGTACCTGCTCTGTTCGGTGTCCACATATAGGATTTTCCGTTTGTCCGGGGGCAGGCACGCCGAATAGTGCAGCACCTCGTCATTGGTCAGTGCCGCCGCAACGATGGCGGAGATGTTGAACGTCTTCTTGCTTTTCGCCTTGCCCGTGGATGCGCTGAAGTTGCCCAGCGTCCCGATGGTGGAGCCGTTTACCCAAAGGATTTCGGGCGGCACGTCGTAAGTGTCCGTCACTTTCAGGCGGATGCTTTTCCAAAGGGAAGCAAAATCCTCTTTCTTCATGATGGCGTCCCGTTTAGCCTCTGTGTTCTTCTTGCATTCCATAGGCTTTTACTTCTTTAAGGGACGGTTGAGGATATACTTCTGCACTTCCTGCTTTATCTGCATCTTGGTCTTCACCGGATTCTGGCGGAGCCATGCTTCCAGTTCGGACTTCTCAAAATAAAGCATCTTCCCCTGCGGCTTGTAATGGGGAATCAGATTGCCCGAAGTCAGCTTGTAAAGGTAACTTTTGGACAGGTTGAGGAATGTGCTCGCTTCATCAAAGCTAAGCACGTTCTTGGTTAGGAACAACATTCTTTCGAGTTCTTCCACTCGCATTTCCAAAGTTTTTTCCATATTGCTTGAAACTTTTTTGGTGAAATAATATGAAGGTGCGCACCCTCGTTTTATTTTTGATGGAGCAAAAATCGGCATCCTCCAAAACATCAACACATAAGTTACGGGTAACTCACGTGAAATATTTTTGTTTTGACCTATGCCGACATGCCGCATCGTTTTGTTAACGGGGGGCAAAGTTAAAGGCTTGGAAATGAAGTCTAATTGAGCTTTGTTTGACCGCTCAGACTATGCTCAACCTTTTTGCAGTTGCTTGATGTATTTGTCTATGATTTCGTATCCTTTCGGGTAGATGCACTTCACGTTGTCTGTCGCGCTCGACAAGTCGCTGCGTGTGAGGTATTTGTCTTTTATCTTGGCAAGTACCAGCTTGTTGTTGGCTATGACGGACTGCCACTCATAAGCGATATAGTTGTAGCAGCTAAGCTGCATCATCAGATAAGCCAGCAAGCGGTTGTTGTTGGACTTCAATACCCCGTTCAGTTTGCAGGCGAAGAAGTCCGAAAGGATTTTCGGGGTGATTGTCGTGGTGAATATGTGCGCTTCGTTGATACATTCGACCAACAGTTTGATTTGTTGCGTTGTAAGGACTGATTTGAATGGATTGGATTTCCCGACTATCTTGGTCGGCTCAGGCTGTGCCTTCTCTTCTTCTTTTGGCTGTTCTTCTGATTTCTCATCCAAAGGAACAGGGGCATGACTGGCGTTCTCCAGTTGTTGGAGGTATTCCAGATATTGGGTCTGCATGACAAGGCGCACAATGAAAGAAAAGAACGGAAGCTGCTCATCATAGCACGTGGAAGATTGCAGGTATTTGTCCATATCAAAAGAAGAACATTGGAACGAAATATATTTTTTCCGCTCGTCAAGAGAGAGATTTTCGAAGAAACCGCTTTCCCAAAGGAAGTCCGGCATCAGTATGTCAAAACGCATATTGTGCAAGGCACGGTTCTTTTGGCATAGGAATACAAGGTTCTCGGTCACATTGAAGATTTCTTGCCGGATGTAGTCTTTCATTTGCGCTTCCGTCAAGTATTCACGTTTTAAGGCAAGCGCATTGGTTCTCATCCCGTATTCATGGGCAACACATTTATCAAGTAACTGCTGTATCTTTTTGAAGTTGGTTTCTCTGAAATCTTCCATATACATTGTGCATTAAAATCGGTTTGGGCTACAAAGATAAGGGATGTATACCGTTTTCAGAGCAAACAAAAGTAGGAGAAAGGAAGAAATATGCAGCATTTGCGTTAATAAAAATATAAATATAGGATGCTGAAAACACGTAATTACACGTTCTTCTTCTTTTCGTCAGGAAGTACACTTTTAGTACGCCCGGTAAAAAGAATAATCCCTGATAATCAGCCGATTATCAGGGATTATTAGTACCCAGAGCCGGGGTCGAACCGGCACGGGTTTCCCCACTGGTGTTTGAGACCAGCGCGTCTACCGATTCCGCCATCTGGGCCTCTGACCTTCGTAACTAAAGGCGGTGCAAAGATAGACTTTTTTTTCATTTGCGCCAAGAAGATGCAGGAAAAACTTAATTTTTTGTTCTTTTTCCGTTTGTGTCACCCCTCAAAGCCGTTTATTCATTATCTTAGCCTTGCCATTATCAACGAACACGACTATGATACGCCAAAACGACTATTGTGTCATCTTGGCCGGAGGAATCGGACGACGCCTCTGGCCGCGCAGCATCAATCGAAAACCCAAACAGTTTCTAGATTTCTTCGGCACAGGACGTACGTTGCTTCAACAAACGTTCGACCGTTTTGCATCCTTCCTTCCTCACGACCACATCTTCATCTCGACGTTTGCAGACTACAAGCACTGGGTGAAAGAACAACTCCCGGAGGTCGACGACGCCCACATTCTGGCCGAACCTGTACAACTTTCTACCGCACCGGCAGTGGCGTGGGCTGCATGCCACATAGCCGCCTTGAACCCCCAGGCTAACATCATCGTCTCGCCTACAGACCAGTACGTCGTTCATGAGGATCGCTTCAAGCAAGACATCGAAAGAGGATTTGACTTTGTGGCACATCACGACGGATTCCTTGCTCTGGGCGTACCGGCTACTACGCCAAACACGGGCTACGGTTATATTCAGATGGGCGAGGAACACGACCACACGGGCTACGCACATGTAAAAGCATTCTCAGAGAAGCCTGACGCGCATTTCGCCCAGATGTTTGTCGACAGCGGGGAATTCCTATGGAACACGGGGTTGTTCTTATGGAATCTAAAAACCCTTCTGCCGCGCATTTCACAATTTTCCTCCACGGCACCGCTGCTGCTCGACTGTATTCAAAAAGGAGAATACAGCCCGGAGAAAGAGGCGTACTGGCTGGAGAGATACTACCCGTCTGCCTCGTACCTGTCTCTTGACTTATGTATTCTTGAACGGTGTAACGATGTTTTCGTTCAGAAATGCGACTTTGGCTGGGCCGACATCGGATGCTGGCCTGAACTATACCTTACTGAGCACAAAGACGCCGACAAGAACGCGGTCATCACTCATGCCCAGGTCTTATTCTCCGGAAGCAGCGAAAACCTTATCAGTATTCCTGACGATATGGTAGCTGTCATTCAGGGGCTCGAAGGCTATCTCGTCGCACAGGAAGGAAAAGTCCTTGTCATCTGCAAAAATGACGACCCGGCACGCGTCAGACACATGATGAACGAGGCACAACTGAAAATAGGCGAAAAATACGTTTAGCAAACCTCGGAGAAAGGAAAAAACTTTGCCGCGAAAAGAACAACAGGATGTCATATCCCTGCTCTCTTCGCGGCAAAATAGTATCTCCTGTTTATTAAATGTATCCCTGCTGCTTCAACGCTTCGGCAACCTCGCAGAGTTCTGCATACCAACTTTGGCCAAAACGCCGTTGGAGAGGCTCGCGCAAAAAACGATAAAGCGGAAGATTCAGTTCACGCCCCTTCCTTACGGCAGCCTCACAGATATCCCACTTATGATAACTCAAAGCGGGCAAGCCGTTACTCAGCCGCTTCTCACGTATAGGATAAAGAGCACATGAAACCGGCTTACACCATGCAGTCTCGCCCTTCCTGAACACGCGCTCAGTCGCACAAAGACAGCACCCGCCCTCATAACAAGTGAACACGCAGTCTTTTCCTCCGACAATACTGGTCACTAAATCACCCTCACTGTCCGTATAAGCTACGCCCTGCCTGTCAATCACGGCGTGGGCGGCTTCGCTAAGCTCAGGCCACACGTTTGCCAACACGTTTTCCAGTTCGCCGACTTCTTCAAGCGTCACAGGAGCGCCCGCGTCACCTTCTATGCAACAGACACCACGGCACGCGTCCAAGTCACAACAGAAGCACTCGGTCAAGCACTCGGTGGACACGATGACGTCGCCCACCTGTATCATCGACGGCATTTGTTTTTCCATACTTCTTACCATTTAATCGGCTGCTTGCCCCATCGGACGAGATAGTCGTTTGCCATACTGAAATGATGATTCCCGAAGAAGCCTCGATAAGCCGAGAGCGGAGAAGGGTGCGCCGACGTAAGCACAAGGTGACGCGCACGGTCTATCACCGCTCCCTTCCGCTGGGCATAACTGCCCCACAAAATAAAAACAAGGTGTTCACGCTCAGCCGACAAACGGGCAATCACGGCATCGGTGAACTGCTCCCACCCATGTCCCTGGTGCGAACCGGCAGCATGGGCACGGACCGTCAGCGTGGCATTGAGCAACAATACACCCTGTTCCGCCCACCGCCGCAAACTGCCTGACGCAGGCACCGGCGTCCCAAGGTCGTCCTGAATCTCCTTAAAGATATTCTGCAACGACGGCGGAAACTGCACGCCGTCGGCCACAGAGAAGCACAATCCTTCTGCCTGTCCAGGTTCATGGTATGGGTCTTGGCCTATAATGACGACCTCCACCCGGTCAAACGGACAAAGATTGAAAGCATTGAAAATCAGTTTTCCGGGAGGGTAACACGGTCCTTTCGCATACTCCGTCCGAACGAACCGGACCAAATCGGAAAAATACGGCATGTCAAACTCGTCACGCAGATGCGCCTTCCAGCTTTCCTCTATCTTGATATTCATCTTCGTAGCGTTATGGCTACAAAAATAAACAATTCGAGCCACCTGTACAAACAGCCATTTACCGATTTGCAAAAACATCTCGCCCGACATGGCCACTTCCGCATTTTTCCTTAATTTTGTCGCGCAACTGCCGCTCCTTCTGACGGCTAATACCCTTTATACTATGAGAAAAACACTATCACTCTCCTGTTTTGGATGCTTAGCGGCATTGTCCGCCTTCGGGCAAACAGCCGAACGGCCCAACGTCATCCTCCTTGTGGCCGACGACCTGGGCTACGGCGACCTTTCCTGCTATGGGGCCGAAAGAGTCGCCACACCCCGCGTGGACAGCATCGCACGGGGCGGCGTCCGTTTCACCGACGCTCACGCCTGCGCCTCGACAAGCACCCCCTCACGCTACTCCCTGCTGACGGGCGAATACTGCTTCCGGCGGCCTGACACCAACATCGCCGCAGGCGACGCCGCCATGATCATAAAACCGGAGCAGTACACCCTTGCCGACATGTTCAAGAGCCAAGGCTACGCCACGGCGGCCATCGGCAAATGGCATCTCGGCCTCGGCACCGTCAGCGGGCAGCAGGACTGGAACAACACGCTCGACCTCACCCCCGCCGACATCGGGTTTGACTATTCGTACATCATGGCGGCCACAGCCGACCGTGTGCCCTGCGTCTTCATTGAGAACGGGCGCGTCAGGAACTACGACCCCACGGCACCCATCTCCGTCAGCTATTCCAAGAACTTCCCCGGCGAGCCCACCGGGGCCGCCAATCCCGAACTGCTCACCAAGCTCAAATCCAGCCCGAACCACGGGCACAACCAGAGCATCGTGAACGGCATCAGCCGCATCGGCTACATGAAGGGCGGCGGACGGGCCCTCTGGCGCGACGAGGACATCGCCGACTCCATCGCCGCAGGAGCCATCCGCTTCATGGAGGAAAAAGCCAGCGCCGAACAGCCTTTCTTCATGTATCTCTGCACGAACGACGTCCACGTGCCGCGCTATCCACACGAGCGTTTCCGCGGCAAAAGCCCCATGGGACTGCGCGGGGAGGCCATCCTCCAGTTCGACTACACCGTCGGGCTCATCGCTGACGCCCTCGACAGGCTCGGCATCGCCGAAAACACCCTGCTCATCATCACCAGCGACAACGGGCCCGTGCTCGACGACGGCTACCAGGACCAGGC
>USCX01000033.1 GCA_900553285.1 uncultured Prevotella sp. | reverse complement strand
TCGGGTTTGATGCTGCGGCTCACCGCATCGACGATCCTCTGGCAGGCGTGGCCGTCACCGTAGGGGTTGACGGCCCGGCTCATTTCCTCATAGACAGCCGGGTTGTCGAGCAATTGGCTGACGGTGTTGACGATGCAGTCGAAGTCTGTGCCGACGAGTTTTACGGTTCCGGCTGTTACGGCTTCGGGGCGTTCGGTGGTGTCGCGCATGACGAGCACGGGTTTGCCCAGTCCCGGCGCTTCCTCCTGGATGCCGCCGCTGTCGGTGAGGACGATGTGGCTCTTCTCCATCAGGTAGACGAAACTCAGGTATTCGAGGGGTTCGATGAAGAACATGTTGTTCATGTGGTGAAGATTGTCGCCGAATACTTCGTGAATGGGACGCCGCACGTTGGGGTTGAGGTGCATGGGATAGACGAAATCTACTTCCGGGTAGCGTTCTGTCAGCGCCTTGATGGCGCGGCACATTGAGAGAAAGCCGGTGCCGAAGTTCTCGCGGCGGTGTCCGGTGATGAGTATGAGCCGGCGCCCTTCCGTCAGCCTGTGGATGTCATAGCCCGTTGCGCAGAGCCGGGTCTCGAGGCGTTGGTCGAGTTCTTTGTCGGTCTTGATTCGCCCGACCACCCAGTGGAGGGCATCGATGACGGTGTTTCCTGTGACCCAGATGTGGTCCGCGGGCACGTTTTCGGCCAACAAGTTTTCGCGGCTCAACGTGGTGGGCGCGAAATGGTATGTGGCTAACCGCCCCGTCAGTTGTCGGTTCATTTCTTCGGGCCACGGACTGTAAATACAGTGCGTGCGCAGTCCGGCTTCGACGTGCCCGACGGGTATCCGGGCATAGAAGGCGGCGAGGGCGGCAGCCGTGCTTGTCGTGGTGTCACCGTGTACGAGGATGAGGTCGGGACGGATGGTCCGGAAGACGTCGCGCATGCCCAGCAGGACGCGCGCGGTGACGTCATAGAGGTCTTGTCCCGCCTTCATGATGTTGAGATCGAAGTCGGGATGGATGTCGAAGATGTCGAGCACTTGGTCCAGCATCTCGCGGTGTTGTCCGGTGACGCAGACTATTGTGCGGAAACTTTGGTTGTGCCGTGTGAACTCTTTCACGAGGGGAGCCATCTTAATGGCTTCCGGACGTGTACCGAAAATGAGCATGACGGTCTTCATCGTGTTCTGTCTCTTTTGAGGTGTCGGCTGGGCGGAGTAGGGTCGGGTCTCTATGATGTTTTGCGGGCGGTGTGCTTTTTGGGGGGACCATGTCGGAGGAAGGCTGGCCGCAGCTGTGCGGAGGCGCTCCCTGCCGTGGCCAGACGGAGGCTTACTTGTAAATCCCGCAGAAGTCGAGTATGACTTTGTCGTCGCGGCGCGGGAGGGATTTGAATGGTGTATGTGCTGTCAGGAAGGCCACGATGTCCGCCTTTTCGTAGGCTTCTTGATAAGGCGTGAGCTTGAACACGTTATGTGTGGTGATGTTGGGTTCCACAACGAGGATGTTGGCGTCGTGACTGCTCTGCATGACTTTGGTCACGATGTATTTGGCCGGGCTCTCGCGCAGGTCGTCGATGTCGGGCTTGAAGGCCAGGCCCATCATGGCGACGCAGGGTTTCCGGTTGTGTGCAAGTTCGAATTTCAGCATGGCGTTTTCTATTTTTTCAGCGCACCAGAAAGCCTTGTAATTATTGATTTCGCGGGCTTTGGAGATGAGTTGCGACTCGACGGGAAAGTCTGCCGTGATGAAATAGGGGTCGACCGCGATGCAATGTCCGCCCACGCCGCATCCCGGCCAAAGGATGTTGACGCGCGGGTGCTTGTTGGCCAGTTCGATAAGTTCCCATACGTTGATGCCTGCCTTGTCGCAGATGAGCGACAGTTCGTTGGCGAACGCTATTTGCACGTCGCGGCTTGAATTCTCGGTCAGTTTGCACATCTCGGCCGTTTTGCAATTTGTGCGGTGGAGCTTTCCTTTGACGAAGTGACTGTAAAACTCGATGGCTCTGTCTGTCGAGGCCTTGTCACGTCCGCCGATCACACGGTCGTTGTGTATGAGTTCGTAAATGACGTTGCCGGGTAGGACACGTTCCGGACAGTAGGCAATGTGGATTTTTCCGGCCAGTTCGGGACGGAGGCTGAATATCAGTTCAGCCATTTTGTCTGTCGTGCCGACCGGCGACGTGGATTCGATGACGTATAAGTCGCCTTCTTTCAGGAGGGGGATGATGGAGCGTGTAGCTGCCTCAACGTAGGAGATGTCGGGTTCGTGATTCCCTTTGAACGGCGTGGGGACCACGATGAAGTAGGCGTCGCAGGCCTGTGGCTCGGTGTAGGCTTTCAGGTGGCCGTTCCCTATCACTTCTTTGAGCATCTCTTCCATGCCGGGTTCGATGATGTGGAGGTGGCCGGCGTTGGTCATCTCCACGACGTTGGGGTTGATGTCCACACCTACGACTTCGATGCCGTGTTTGGCCGCGATGATGGCTGTGGGCAGTCCGATATATCCTAATCCTATGAAGCAGGTTTTCATTTTGCTGTATCTTGTTTTGTTTCTCTCTTCTGTTCTTTGTTTCAAACGCAAATGCCTCATTCTTTGGGAGGGGGTTCACGTTCTGTGTGGTCGCGGATGTCCTGTCCTGTGGGATCAGACGGGTGGCGGAGAAACTGTCTGTCTTTTCCTGGGGCAGACCTGGTTCAGGTAGCGGAAACGCATTTTGTCCTTCAAGCCGTCGGGCGGTCTTTCCTTGTATGACTTCATGCGGTGAGGCCGTGTGCCTGACAAGGGAGTCTCCGGTTCTCCCCTTATGATGTGTTTCACCATCCTGTTTACGTCAGCGTCTGGCAGTAGCACGTGGGGATATGAACCGATATTGACCTGTCGATGCGGCTTGCAAGCACGTCGTATGAGCGTTTCTTGTATCTAATCAGTTCTCCTTCAATCCCTCTGGACGGGCCACGTATGACGCGCACGCGGCTGCCCGTCGCTTGGTGGCAGAGACGGTGTCGGCGTAAAGTGTCCTTCTGTGTGGTCAGGGGCGCTGGCTGCGCGTGATTCGGCCATTCCTTCGGCGCCGATGCGGCACTGTTTCCCCGAGGAGGCTGTGTAGGCGCGTGGTGGACAGGTCGGTTTTCGCAGCGCGTCGGCCCTGTGTTCTTCTTCGTCTGTCGGGCATTGCAGGAGCAACGGGGGTGCGAACCGCCGGTACCGACGTGCGTTCTGTCTGACCTTTGGCATCGCTGTGTCCTGCATGGCGGCGAGGCAAAAAGCAACTCCATCCGTGGTGGGCATGTATTGAAGGTGTTGCTCTTCCTTGCAGTAGAACACTTGTATGGCCTTCCCTGTCGTTCCTTCTTTTTTATAGAATAACTTCCTTTTTGATAGGCGCAATGCCTTTTACCCCCCCCCATAAAGGAAGGGAGGAAACATTCTGTCATGAAGAAGGGCGGCGCAGTCCTGCCACTTTCCCCGTCTGTGAATGCCACGATTCACAGAGGTAGGGGACAACTTACGTTAACGGGGACAAAAGTAAGGAATTATCGGAAAATGGACAACGATGTCGTTCTTTTTTTTCGGGGCGGCACGAGGCGGCGGGTGAAATCGGGATTTCGAACGGGGAGAGCGCCGTGAACCTGTGGGCGTGAGAGGGGTAAGCCGGCTGCTCCGTATCGCGGCTGGCGCGGGGCGGAAACCCATGGCGACGGGACAGGCCGGGGCCGGTGTGCGTGCGGCTGACTTCTCTGTCAGGGCGACCGTGTGTTCTCTCGGCCTGTCAGGGAAAACGGTCGCTCCGTTTGTTCCTGCGTTTAGGGCGAGCGCAGGGATGCAGTTGAGAACGGGGATGTGTGTCCGCGAGACAATAAAAACGCACCTTCGGCGGGCGGAAAGGCCGGAGGTGCGTGGGAGAGGAGGTGGATTGTGTGGGTTATCCTACGGTCCCTTCGAGCGAGACCGAGAGTAGTTTCTGGGCTTCGACGGCAAACTCCATGGGTAACTTGTTGAGCACTTCCTTGGCGTAGCCGTTGACGATGAGGTCGACCGCCGCTTCGGTGGGGATGCCGCGCTGGTTGCAGTAAAAAAGCTGGTCTTCCGATATTTTCGATGTTGTCGCCTCGTGCTCGACGGTGGCTTTGTCGCCGATGACGTCGATGTAGGGAAACGTGTGGGCACCAGACGTGGAACTGAGCAGGAGGGAGTCGCACGATGAGTAGTTGCGCGCGCCTTCTGCCTTGGGGCCTACTTTGACCAGTCCGCGGTAGGAGTTCTGGCTGCGCCCGGCCGAGATGCCTTTTGAAACGATGGTGGAGCGTGTGTCGCGGCCGAGGTGAATCATCTTGGTACCGGTGTCAGCCTGTTGGAAGTTGTTGGTCACGGCCACGCTGTAAAACTCAGCCTGTGAGTGGTCGCCCATAAGTACGCACGAGGGGTATTTCCAAGTGATGGCGGAGCCAGTTTCTACTTGCGTCCACGACAGTTTGCTGTTTTCGCCGCGTAGCTGGCCGCGCTTGGTCACGAGGTTGTAGACACCGCCCCGTCCTTCGGCGTCGCCGGGATACCAGTTTTGTACGGTGGAGTACTTGACTTCGGCGTCGCGGTTAACCACGATTTCGACGATGGCTGCGTGCAGTTGGTTCTCGTCGCGCATAGGGGCCGTACACCCTTCGAGATAGGATACGTAGCCGCCGGCGTCGCAGACGATTAGTGTGCGTTCGAACTGTCCTGTGTTGCGGGCGTTGATACGGAAGTAGGTTGATAATTCCATGGGGCAGCGGACGCCTTTCGGAATGTAGACGAACGAGCCGTCTGAGAATACGGCGCTGTTCAGGGCGGCGAAGAAATTGTCGCGGTAGGGCACGACTGTGCCCAAGTACTTCCTGACGAGTTCGGGGTTCTCGCGGACGGCCTCGCTGATGGAGCAGAACACGATGCCTTTCTCTGCGAGCTTTTCCTTGAATGTCGTCTTGACTGAAACCGAGTCCATTACGGCATCAACGGCTACTCCGGCCAGCGCCATCCGCTCCTCGAGCGGTATGCCCAGCTTGTCGAATGTTTTCACCAGTTCCGGATCGATTTCGGTGGGGCGGTCTCCGTCTTCTTTCCGGGTCGGGTCTGCGTAGTATGAGATGGCCTGATAGTCGATCGGGGGCAGGTCGACGTGTGCCCACGAGGGCTGTTCGAGCGTTTGCCAGTATCGGAAGGCTTTCAGGCGGAAATCGAGCAGCCACTCGGGTTCGCCTTTCTTTTCAGAGATGAGGCGGACAACGTTTTCGTTGAGTCCTTTGTCGATGATCTCGGTGTGGACGTCGGTTGTGAAGCCGTATTCGTAGGTCTTCTCAGCGACTTCGCGGACGAGTTTGTTCTTTTCCTTGTCGTGGCCAGCCATAGGCGTTTTCGTGTCAAAGTCTTGTGGGTTCGCTTTTGCTGCGGATTGTCTTATTCGGGTGACGATGCCTTTATGCTGTCGTGCGTGTTGGGCCGGTCGAAGTGCACCCAGAGCGTGTCGTCTTTGTGGGTCTCTTCGTAGTAGGCGTTGGCCGCCTGCTGCATGCCGGAGAACATCACGGAGAGCGCGTTGCGCACCGGAACATAGAGGTGCGAACGGTCGGCCTTCGTCGGGTTCACGATGCCGAGGATGCTCATCACGTTGAACACGCAGCTCAACAGGATAAGGTATTTGGTGAAGCTGATGGCAGCACCGAGCAGGCTGTTGGGCCAGCCGAGCTGCAGGCCGAGGAGGGCCGCCGTGAGGCTGTTGGCCACGAAGCCGAGGACAATCGGGGTGATTATCCAGAGAATGATGAAAGCCAAGATGTTCGTGATGTAGGTCGCGGTCCCGTCCATGCCCAGGTATTCTCCTAAAAAGGAATAGAAGAGCGAGGCGACGATGAGACCGACGATGAAACCTGCGGTCGATACGAGCTCTTTGAGCAGGCCATTCTGCCAACCTTTGAACAAGGCCCAGAGAGCAATGATAACGATGGCGATGTCGATGAACATGCTGTCAACTTTTCTGTGCTGCCGGGAGGATAGGGGTGGCCCTTATCCTCTGCCCGTCAGCCCGGTTATTATAATTTTTGCTTTACTTCGATTTCTTGGAACGTTTCGATGAGGTCGCCTTCCTTGATGTCGTTGCAGCCTACGAGGCTGATGCCGCATTCGAAGTTTGTGCTGACTTCTTTTACGTCGTCCTTGAAGCGTTTGAGGTCGTTGATGGCTCCTGTGAATACTACGATGCCGTCGCGGATGAGGCGGGCCTTGTCGCTGCGTTTCACCTTTCCGTCGACGACGTATGCGCCTGCGACGACGCCCACTTTCGAGATGTGGTATACCTGACGGACTTCGAGCGTGGCTGTCGTCTCTTCTTTGAGCACGGGTTCGAGCATGCCTTCCATCGCCTGCTTGACCTCTTCGATGGCGTCGTAAATGACGGAATAAAGGCGGATTTCCACGCCTTCGTTCTCTGCCTGTTTGCGCGCTCCTTGGCTGGGGCGCACTTGGAAACCGATGATGACGGCTTGCGAGGCGGCAGCAAGGGTGACGTCGTTTTCTGAGATCTGGCCGACGCCTTTGTGGATGACGTTGACGGCGATGGTTTCGGTCGAGAGCTTGATGAGCGAGTCGCTGAGGGCTTCGACAGATCCGTCGACGTCGCCTTTGACGATGATGTTGAGCTCTTTGAATGAGCCGAGCTTGATGCGTCGGCCTACTTCGTCGAGCGTCAGGATCTTGTGCGTGCGGAGATTTTGTTCGCGTTGCAACTGTTCGCGTTTGTTGGCGATTTCGCGGGCTTCCTGCTCGGTCGGCATGACGTGGAAGGTGTCGCCTGCCTGCGGCGCGCCGTTAAATCCTAGAAGCGTGGCAGCCATCGAGGGGCCAACGTCTTTGATACGTTGGTTCCGTTCGTTGAAGAGTGCTTTTACGCGGCCGTAGTTGGTGCCGGCCAGCACGATGTCGCCTTGATGGAGGGTTCCGTTGCTGACGAGGACGGTGGCCACGTAGCCGCGGCCCTTGTCGAGCGACGATTCGATGATTGTGCCTGTCGCTTTCCGGTTGGGATTGGCTTTCAGTTCGAGCATGTCGGCTTCGAGCAGCACTTTCTCGAGAAGGTCGGCCACTCCGATGCCTTTTTTGGCTGATATGTCTTGGCTTTGGTACTTCCCGCCCCATTCCTCTACGAGGTAATTCATGGCAGCCAGTCCTTCCTTGATTTTGTCAGGGTTGGCTCCGGGCTTGTCTATCTTGTTGATAGCGAATACGATGGGCACGTTGGCGGCGACAGCGTGGTTGATGGCTTCCTTGGTCTGGGGCATGATGTCGTCGTCGGCGGCGATGATGATAATCGCGATGTCGGTCACTTGGGCGCCGCGGGCGCGCATTGCGGTGAAGGCTTCGTGGCCCGGTGTGTCGAGGAATGTGATGTGGCGACCGTTTTCGAGTGTTACGTTGTACGCGCCGATGTGCTGCGTGATTCCGCCGGCTTCGCCTGCAATGACGTTGGACTTGCGGATGTAGTCAAGGAGTGATGTTTTACCATGGTCGACATGTCCCATGACCGTGACGATCGGGGCGCGGGGCTGGAGGTCTTCCTCGTTGTCCTCTTCTTCGGCCACGGCTTCCGACACTTCCGCACTGATGAATTCCGTCTTGAATCCGAATTCGTCTGCAACGAGTTCGATGGTTTCGGCGTCGAGGCGCTGGTTGATGCTGACCATGATGCCGATACTCATGCAGGTGGCAATGACTTTCGTCACCGGGATGTCCATCATGGTGGCCAGCTCGTTGGCCGTAACGAATTCCGTGAGTTTGAGCACCTTGCTTCCGGCCTGTTCCTCCATGAGCTGCTCCTCTTGTTGTGCCCGGATTTGCTCGCGCTTCTCCTTGCGGTATTTGGCACTTTTTGAGGCTTTTGTTTTGCTCGTCAGGCGGGCAAGTGTCTCTTTCACCTGTTTGGCAACGTCTTCGTCTGAAATTTCCGGACGGAGCGATTGCGATTTGCGGTTGCGCTCTTTGTTGGCGCGTTTGCTGGTGTTGTTGTTAGGCGTATTGCCTTGGGGGGTATTGCGGCGTTGTGTGTTGTTGCGGTCGTTTGCCCCGTTCGGGTTGTTGAGGTCCACGCGCTCCCGGTTGTTGATCCGCGCGCGTTTCTTTTTCCCTTCGGCCGTGGCTGTCGCGTTATTGTTCTGCCGGCTTTTCTCTTCGCGTTCCTTGCGGCGCTCCTCCTTGCTTTTCTTCTTGGGGCGTGTGTTTGAATTGATAGAACTGAGATCGATGGTTCCCAAGACCTTGGGCCCCGTCAGTGTAGGGCTCGAGTTGAGCTTGAACACGCCGTCGTTTATCGTTCCGATCGCTTCTCCGCCCTGCTGCTTGGCCGTTACGGGCGCAGCGGCCGGTTTTTCTGTCGCGGCCTCTGTCTTTTCTGTCGCAGTGGCCGGTTTTTCAGCTGCGGCGGCCGGTGCAGATGGGGCCGGTTGAGGCTTTGCGTCGAGGTCAATGTGTCCGACTTGGACCACCTTGGGGCGCATGCTTTCGGGGATCTGGGTTTTAATCTCTTGTGGCGCTGGGCGTTTCCCTTTGGCCGTGGCTTGTTTCTCTTTCTGCTTCACCTGCCGTTGCTTTTCGGCCTTGTTGCGGAGGTCCTTGTCTGCCTCGAACTCTTTTTTCAGCATTTCGTATTGCTCTTCGCTGATTCCCGCGTTGGGAGAAGCCTCCACAGTGATGCCTTTCTTTCCGAGGGTTTCAACGACGGTTTGCAATCCGACGTTACATTCTTTAATTACCTTACTCAGTCGTATTTTCATAAGCTTACTCGTCCTCAAATTCTGCTTTCAAGATTCTAAGCACATCGTCAACCGTGTCTTCTTCCAGGTCGGCTTGTTCGATGAGCATTTCGCGCGGGGCGTTGAGCACCGCTTTGGCTGTGTCGAGGCCTATCGATTTGATGGCGTCGATGACCCATTGATCGATTTCGTCGGAGAATTCATCCAGATAGATGTCCTCTGTCTCTTCTCCCCCTGTCACCTCGCGGAATACGTCGATTGTGTATTCCGTCAGCATTGAGGCGAGCTTGATGTTGAGGCCGCCTTTACCGATGGCTAACGAAACTTCCTCGGGTTGCAGGTAGACCTCGGCCTTGTGGTTCTCTTCGTCGAGCTTGATGCTCGACACGCGGGCCGGACTCAGCGCGCGTTGGATAAAGAGCGATGTGTTCGACGTATAGTTCACGACGTCGATGTTCTCGTTATGCAGTTCACGGACGATGCCGTGGATGCGGCTTCCTTTCACGCCGACGCACGCTCCAACCGGGTCGATGCGCTCATCGTAGCTCTCGACGGCGATTTTGGCGCGTTCGCCCGGAATGCGGGCAATACGGCGGATGGTGATAAGTCCGTCGGCTATTTCCGGCACCTCGGCTTCGAGCAGTCTCTGCATGAACGCAGGCGACGTGCGGCTCAAATAAATCTTTGGGTTGCCGTTCGTGTTGTCGACTCTGTCGATGACGGCGCGGACAGTGTCGCCTTTGTGGTAGAAGTCGCCCGGAATCTGTTGGGATTTGGGAAGCAGAAGTTCGTTATTCTCGTCGTCGACAAGGAGAATCTCGTTTTTCCAGATTTGATAGACTTCGGCAGAAATGATTTCGCCGACACGGTCTTTGTATTTGTTGAATACCGCGTCGTGTTCGAGTTCCAGGATCTTGCTGGCCAAAGTTTGGCGCAGGGTGAGGATGGCGCGGCGGCCGAACTTGGCGAAGTCGATGGTTTCGGTCAGTTCTTCGCCTACTTCGTAATCGGGGTCGATGGCGTGTGCCTCGCTGAGCGAAACCTGCTTGTTCGGGTCTTTGACGTCACCGTCGGCCACGATTTCGCGGTTGCGGTAGATTTCGAAGTCGCCTTTGTCGGGGTTCACGATGACGTCGAAGTTTTCGTCCGAACCGAAAATCTTGGCAATGACGCTGCGGAAACTTTCTTCAAGCACGCCGACCATAGTGGTCCGGTCGATGTTTTTTGTTTCCTTGAACTCGGAGAAAGTGTCGACAAGGCTGATGCCTTCTTCTTTTTTCTTTGCCATGGTTTTCTGTATCTTATTTTTGTTTCTTGCTTAGCTTGAAAGTGCAGACAGCCCCGCCAAGTGGGCGGGGGCTGTCTGGGGATTATTTGAAAGTCAGATAGTATTTTGTATATTTTACGTCGTTGTAACCGAAGGTGATGTCCCGTTTTTCCAGTTTGGGACGCTTTGCTCCTTCCGGCTTGACTTTCTCTTCAATCGTGAGCACGAAGTTTTCAGGTGTGGCTTCTTTCAAAGTGCCGATGAACTTCTGTCCTTCGTTCGTGAGCACTTCTACGGGGTTGCCGACGTTTGTTTCATACTGGCGGCGGACTTTGAACGGCTGGCCTATGCCCGCACTGCCGACTTCAAGCTCATAGTCTTCTTTGTCGCGGTCAAGGCGGCTTTCGATGTAGCGGCTCAGGTCTACGCAGTCCTCAATCCAAACCCCTTCGGCGTGGTCGATTTCAACTACGATGCGGTCGTCGGGGCTGACGGTGACATCGGTCAGAAAATAGTCCTTGCCGTCGAGCCATTCTTCGGCCAGCTGTTTTACCACATTCTTGTCTATCATGCCAAATTGTGTGTTAGAAAGAACAAGTGAGGAACTCGATTGAAGCCCCTCACTCATCGTCTGCAAAGGTAGTGCTTTCTTGCAGTTTATCAAAATGTTTTGTGTTTTTTTTCGGTTTCTCCGATTTTCTTCCGGCGTGAGGGCCGGAACGGAGGGGAAAGGGCGGGAATGGGAGGCTGGCGGAATCGTATCCGGCATTTTCTTTTTTCACCGAAAAGCCCCGGCACGAAACGTGCTGGGGCTGGTAAATTGATTACGGACTTTCCGTTTCCTTTTAGTTGGCAGGACTGATTGCACCCGAGGGGCAAACATCGGCGCAAGTGCCGCAGTCTACACATACATCGGGGTTGATAGAATAGATCTCACCCTCACTGATAGCGCCGGAGGGGCAAGAATCCATGCAGGTGCCACATGCGACACAGTCGCTGCTGATTACGTATGCCATGTTGCTTTGAAAAGTTTAATTGTTAATAATATCCTTGTTCTTATCGTGCCTGCAAAGATAAGCTATTCTGCTCACTGCCGTATCTGCCTTTGCCGCTTTTCTTGCTAATTTGGAATCTATCCAAATTGGTTTGGCCCGGCGGGCGCCTATGGGTCGGGTGTCAGTCCTCACCGCTGTTTTCCGCATATTGCCCCATGCCGTAGAGTTTGAGCTTGTTGTAGAGGGTTTTCCGGTCGATGCCCAGCAGTTTGGCCGCGCGGCTTTTGTTGCCCCGTGTTTGGACGAGTGTCTGTGAGATGCGGCGTTTTTCTTCTTCCTCGTCGAAGAGTGGAGCCGACCTGAACTCGTACGGTCGTGCCGGGCCGGCTTGCGTCGGTGCGTCGGCCGGGTCGAGTTCCTGGCCGATGTCTTGCAGGGTGATGGTTTTGCCGTTCGATAGCAAGGCGGCCCGTTTGACGATGTTACGCATCTGACGGAGATTGCCGGGCCAGGGATAGGCGCAGAAAGAACGGATGACCTCCGGAGCGAAGCCGGTGATGTCGCGCCCGAGTTCCCGGTTGGCCTGGTCAAGGAAGAATTCGGCAAACAGGGGAATGTCTTCCTGTCGTTCGGAAAGCGTCGGGATGCGGAGCGTGAACTCGTTGATGCGGTGGTAGAGGTCTTCGCGGAAACGGCCGTCCTGTACGGCCTGTTGGAGGTTCTCGTTTGTGGCCGCAACGAGGCGGATGTCCACTTCGATTTCCTTGTCAGAGCCGAGAGGCCGTATGCGCCTTTCCTGCAAGGCGCGGAGCAGCTGCACCTGTACGTCGTAGCTCAGGTTGCCCACTTCGTCAAGGAAGAGTGTGCCGCCGTTGGCCTCGACGAACGCGCCTGTCTTGTCGCTGTATGCTCCTGTGAAAGAGCCTTTTGTGTGCCCGAAGAATTCAGACGCGGCGAGGTCGCGGGGGATGGCGCCGCAGTCGAGGGCGACGAAGGGGCCGCTGTGGCGTTTGCTCAACTCGTGGATGCGGTGTGCGACGTATTCTTTTCCGGTGCCGCTGTCGCCGTGGATAAGGACCGACATGGGAGTGGGGGCTACGAGGGCCACATAATTATACAGCTGGCGGGCGGGTTCGCTTTTCCCTTCCAGAAATTCACGTTTTGCCCGTGCCGTTTCCCGGGGGGCGGTGACGGGGTGGGGCGTGGGGCCGGAAACAAGCGCCTCCTCAATCTTCCGGAGAAGGATGTCGGGTTGGAGCGGTTTGGCGATATAGTCCTTCGCGCCCATCTTCATGGCGGTTACGGCGGAGTCAATGTCTGCATATCCGGTCATGATGATGATGGGGCGTGCACACCGGTTTTCGTCCATCCATCCGAGCAGGTCGGTGCCGTCGGCGTCAGGCAGGCGCAAGTCGGACAGCACCAGGTCGGGCTGTTCGCTTCCGAAGGCTTTCTTGGCCTGCCGCACGTTTGACGCCGTGGCCACCGCGTAGCCTTGCTTGGTCAGCCAGGTGGACAGCATCTTGGCCAGCGTCAAATCGTCTTCAACCAACAGTAGTCGTTTCATCCTTGTGGGAGTTAGTCAAGGCAAAGTTAATTCTTTTTTCCGCTTCGTCTGCCAGCGCGAGCATTTCGTTTGTTAATTTTTCAACTTTTTCAGTGATATGGCCTGTCCATGCGAAACCGTCGCGTTGGCGTTCCCATGCCTCGAACGCC
>USCX01000032.1 GCA_900553285.1 uncultured Prevotella sp. | reverse complement strand
AACCGTAGACGGACAGAGCTTCGTCGGCTTACTCCGCGATACTACAATACACCGGCACCGCCCGATTGTGTGGCATTTTCCCAACCGTTGGGACGGCAGTCAGGACACTGAATCCGGATATGGCGCTTTCTCTGCCTTGCTGAAAGACGATTATCATCTTCTTTATTTTTGGGAAACACAAGAACTGCGGCTTTACGACATAAACAAGGACATCGGCGAACGCCATAACTTGGTGGCAGACCGTCCGGACCTCGTAAAACAGCTCGCTCACGAACTGACAGATACGCTGAAATCCTATGGCGCCCAACGCCCCGTAATGAGCGCCACAGGACGCCCTGTCCCATGGCCGGACGCGTCCGGCGCGGAATAAGCCCGGACGCATCCGGAACAAACCGGCCTCGACGCCCGGAGGAAAAACAAACGAAAAATCCGGCCACCGGACGTAATGAAAAATGTCTACCGTTCGGCGCTGTAACCAGAGGATGACGACAGAAATTCCCGGCTGGACCTTACAAACTGCAAAAGAACGAAACGAAGAACGGCACAGAAAAGTCCATCAATACACCGTGGAGAATGGCCAAAGGCATAATGTCCTTACCCGAACAGCGTGTAATGACCGGCAGCACAACATCCATAGAGTTCACGCCTGCGGCCGAGATGGGAGCCAGCCTGCCGAAACACTTTTTGAGCAAAGGGCTACCCAACAAGGCGATCATTTCCCGGAACACGTTGGTCAACAAGGCAATGGTGCCCAACTCTGTGGCCAGTTGCAGACCGAGCGTAGGCGTTTTGAACTGCGTGATGAGAATAGACGACAACGAATAATAAGCAAACCCGCTCCCGACGGCCATGCAGTCAAACGCGCTCCACCGACTGATCAACAAACTGGCAGAGGCGGAGAAAAGGAGTGTCCCCACAACCGTACCCAAGGGCAGAAGAAGCATTCGGGGACGAAGTTTACTCACAAGTTGCTTCAGGTTTTCCATGCTGCCGATGCTGATGCCGACTTGCAGCATGAGCGTATAAAGCACGTACATGGAGACGGGATGAAAATCGACATCCGGCTTACACGTGGCCCCAATCAGGCAGCCGGCGCAAAACATCAGACAGACTATCAGACTATTTTTCATAGTTTCCCTCCCTTCTTGAAAAACAGATTGTAAACTATCCATGAAGCCAGCACACTGCCCAGCGAGCCGGCCGTGGCCAACAGTATGGCCTGCCAACCGAATCGGCCCAAGCCTGAAACGATGACAGGATTTCCCCCGACCGTAAGTCCCAAGATGAAAAGCATAAAGAAAATTGTCAACGTGATAGTTTTTTCGATATACCGGACAAACTTCACGTGACGCAGGGCGTAGCCGATGATCACACCGGCCATCATAATCAAAAATATGGTCAGCATAAACAGTTTCGTTTAGAATGATATGATACGGTAAGAAACGTCTCTCCCCGCAGAACGGTGGAAAAACGACCAGTCAACACAAAAAGAAAACGAAACGGATCAAATAAAGCCACTGAACCAGTGTACATGCACAGGATGCGGCAGCCCGCCTCCCAAGCTTATGGGCAGCGGCTGTGCAGTTAAGATGTTATTTTGCGCATGTGTAATCATTGTACAGTGGCTCTTTCTTTGTGCAAAGATAGCAAAAAGAAAGAAAACAACCAAACACGAGTTGATTCTTATGCGCTTAATGGAGCATGAATCCGCGTTTATGACCTCTTTTTCCATGTTCGGCATAAAGACCGGCCGAAGCGCCAGACGGAACCCATGAAGAACGGCCATGTCAAGGCCTCCTGCCGACGCTCTTTGCTATACCTTCGCGGTGGCACGCTCTTTTCTCTGACAAACGTCCTCACGGTGTGTGGAATATCATTAAATCCGACAGGGAAACCTACCTCAGACACCGGTATGCGGGGAAGCCAGACAAATAAAAGGAAATCGTCCACGCGCCCGAAGGCCACGAATCCCTTTGTCCGCTCACAACGGGCAATCCTGCCGGACATGCTTTTCCACCTAAGCTAAAAGACATCCAGACGGGAGACCGCATCACCGGAACACCCTTGGTGAACGTGTCGGCCGTAAAGCCGATTGACCACGGAACTTTACACCGGACGGTGGATTGAAGCTCATTCCGTTTTGTCTTTCGCCCACCGTTCACTATCTTTGTTCCACAAAACAGGAGGAGGCTCGGGAGAGCCCGACGGGAAACGGATTTTCCCGTACCTCTCCACCCCATCTCTCCCTTGTCAGTATGTAAAAAGACAGGCCGACGCCTACCGCCTACACGCGGCGAAACTAAAACGAGCGTATGAGCGTCGCGACAGACCTCGGAGACAAAATACAGGAAACATGGAAAGAGACCACATAGAGATACGCGGTGCAAGGGTGCACAACCTGAAAGGAATCGATGTAGACATACCCTTGAACCAAGTCGTAGGAGTCGCAGGCGTATCCGGGTCAGGCAAATCATCCCTGGCCCTCGGCGTAGTCTATGCCGAAGGTTCAAGGCGTTACCTCGAAGCGCTTTCCACTTACACACGGCGGCGCATTTCCCAAGCCCCGAAAGCAGAAGTCGACCATATACTATACGTCCCGGCCGCCATCGCTCTGCGCCAACGCCCGGGAGTGCCGGGCATACGCAGCACCTTCGGTACCGGCACGGAACTGCTCAACAGCCTTCGCCTTATGTTCTCCCGACTGGCCAGCCACCGGTGTCCAAACGGCCACTACTGTCCGCCTACGCTCGACGTAGCCGCCGGTCGGGAACTGGCCTGTCCTGAATGCGGTGCACACTTCTACGCACCGACAGCCGAGGACTTGTCGTTCAACAGCGGCGGAGCCTGTAAGAAATGCGGCGGGATAGGCACCGTCATGACGGTGGACCCCTCAACCCTCGTGCCCGACCCGACCCTGACCATCGACCAAGGTGCCGTGGCACCGTGGAACTCTCTGATGTGGACCCTGATGGTAGAAGTCTGCCGCGCCATGGGCGTACGCACGGACGTACCGTTCGAAGAACTGACACCGGAAGAAAAAGATATCGTTTTTCACGGGCCTGCCATCAAAAAACACATTATATATAAGAGCAAGTCGTCGGAAGTCTCAGCCGAGATGGATTTCACTTATTACAACGCCATATACACGGTCGAAAATGCCTTAGCAAAAGTCAAAGACGACAAAGGCATGAAGCGGGTTGAAAAGTTTCTGAAACAGGACGTCTGTCCCGAATGCCACGGCACCCGCCTCAACGAGGCCGCCCGTGCCCCGCTCATCCGCGGCTTAAATCTGGCTCAGGCCTGCGAAATGCCGCTCAGCCAGCTCGATGATTGGGTCCGCGGAATCCCGTCTTGGCTACCTGAGCGAATGCGCCCCATGTGCAAAAGCATCTGCCAGTCTTATTTCGACACATCACGCCGCCTGCTCGAACTCGGCCTCTCCTACCTCAGCCTGGACCGTGCCGGCTCCACGCTGTCGACAGGCGAACGCCAACGAATGCAACTGGCCCGCTGCGTCCGCAACCGAACGACAGGGGTTGTCTACGTGCTCGACGAGCCTTCGATAGGCTTGCATCCGGTCAACATCAAAGGCCTCATCGGCGTGATGAAGGACCTGACCGATGATGGCAACTCGGTCCTGCTGGTCGACCACGACACACAAATTCTCCGGCACGCCGACTGGCTCATCGAAATGGGGCCGGCAGCCGGAGCAAAAGGAGGAGAAGTCATTGCACAAGGCACAGTCACACAAATTGAAACAAATGCGAAATCGCTCATAGGCCCTTTCCTGTCGGCGCAACATCCCCTCATCATTCGCCAACGCACCGCACTGGAAGACATGTTCCCGAACGGTACGATCGAGATGCGGACCGGCCCCATCCACACGGTTCATCCCCTCGAAATACGCATTCCCAAAGGGCGCATGACCGCCATTACGGGTGTATCGGGATCCGGAAAGACCACGACCATCCTCGAAAGTCTCATGCCCGCACTCCAAGCCTCCATCCGCGGAGAACAACTGCCGCCGCACGTCAAGCACGTCACGGCCCAAGGGATCAAGAACGTCAAGCTCATCGACTCCACGCCTATCGGTGCCAACGTACGCTCAACGGTAGCCACGTACGCCAACGTACACGACGACCTGCGCAGGCTGTTTGCCAGGACCCCGACCGCAAAATCCAACGCCGTCAAGGCGGGCGACTTCTCATACAATACAGGCGCTTTGCGCTGTCCCGTATGCGACGGGACAGGAACAGTCAGCCTCGACGTGCAGTTCCTCCCCGACGTAGATATTCCCTGCCCGGCATGCCACGGTTCACGCTACGCACAAAAGTCAGAAGAATTCCGACTGGAAACGGCCGACGGGCATTCCTACTCGATGCCTGCACTGATGAAAATGGATGTGGCTGAGGCCGAAAAGGTGCTCTCACACCACAAAACGCTGAAATCGCGCCTCGAAACCCTCAACCGCATCGGGTTAGGTTACATCACACTGGGCGAAGCCACCACAAGCCTTTCGGGCGGTGAAGCCCAACGGTTGAAACTGGCTACGGAAATGGGAACCCGACAAGACGACAGCATCTTCATTTTCGACGAACCGACCATCGGCCTGCATCCGCTCGACACACAAACCCTCATCGCCGTGTTCCAACAACTGCTCGACCTCGGTGCGACACTCATTATTATAGAGCACGACCTCGACGTCATCGCCAACAGCGACTATGTCATCGACCTCGGCCCTGGCGGCGGAAAAGAAGGCGGCACCATCGTCGCGCAAGGCACGCCGGAACAACTCGCAGCCAACCCCGCCAGCATCACCGGTCGCTTCCTCTCACTATAAACCGTTGAGGGATAATCCATTCAACCGCTCCACGGGCAAACGCCACTACACGGGCGGCAGTCTTTCAACGCCGCCCACTCACGCCTCATGCCGGCCCGCCCAAACAAAAACGCAACCGGAGCACAACCTTTTTGGGTGCAGACATACATACTTGAAAAGAAAAAACTATCTTTGCAAGTATGTTTGAACTCACGCAACATATCGAGAGCTTATTACTCAACAACGACTGTGTGGTCGTCCCCCACTTGGGCGGTTTCGTCACCAGTTCCCAGCCGGCTCATTGGGTCGCCGAAGAAAACCTGTTCTTCCCGCCAACGCGCAGCGTGGGCTTCAATCCCCAACTCACAATCAACGACGGACTGCTCACACTGTCCTATATGCAGGCTAACGATGTCAGCTACCCCGACGCCCAGAAGCTCGTCGAGAACGACGTCGCGCATATTAAGGAAGTCATACTCAGCCAAGGCGAATTCATGTTCGACGGCATCGGGAAATTAAGCCTGCGCCAAGACGGCCACTACGATTTCACCCCAATCGAGGCCGGTGTCGTATCGCCAGACCTATATGGTCTCGACTCGGTGGAAATCGGACGAATCCAATCTCAGGCAGAAACACAAAAAGCAACGGTCAGGACATGGGGAAAGGCATGGAAAGCGTTCAGACCGCTCCATAAAGTGCAGAGAGGCCACGCACACATGCTCCGGCAAACTATTACGCAGACGGCAGCCGTCGCGATAGTCACACTCCTACTCTACTTTGCGTGGTCGACTCCCATCCAACAGGCACCTTACAGCCAAGACATGCAGGCGAATCTAGCCAGCAGCCTGATATTCAGCGACGAGCCCAAGCCCCAATCCGCAGGAAAGCAACAAGCAGTCGTCCTAAAAGAGACAACCGCTACGACGGACACACACGAGACAGCGCCCGTAAAACCTGTGACTGCGTCCACAAAGCCGGCCTCGGCAGCTGCTTCACGCCCCGAAATCACGCATACAGAGACAGTGCCCCCGTCCAAAAGTTACACCATCGTGCTGGCCAGTGCCGTCAGTTCCCGAAATGCGCATGCTTTTGTAGACCGCCTCACGAAACAGGGCTACAAAGACGTTTCCGTATATAAAAAGCAGAAAATGGTCCGTGTCATTTACGGTCACTTTGCAAGCGAAAACGAAGCGTTTAACGAGTTGAAACGCTTGCATAACTCCGAAGAATTTGCAGAAGCATGGGTGCTTGCCCTACCATAACCCATTTCGCCCATCTCCAATGAAAAGAATACGTTGTCCCAAATGCGACGAACCCATCACATTCGACGAAAAGCTGTATGCTCCCGGCCGTGTATTGGTGTTCGAATGCCCGTCGTGCCATAAAGAATTCAAAATCAGGATAGCTTCGGGCAAAAAGGACGGGGAAGCACAGAAAACGCCTGAAACACCGGCAAGCCTGATTGTTATCGAGAACGCCTTTCACTACAAGCAAATCATTCCGCTCGCCATGGGGGAAAATATCGTCGGAAGATACGTCTACGGAACAAAGGCCAACGCCGCGATTCGAACCGTCGACCCCAGCATTGACACCACACATTGCATCATTACATTAAAAAAAGGAAAAGACGGGGACACCGTGTGCACACTGCGTGACGCTCCGTCAAACACAGGCACCTTTTGGCAAGACCACCTGCTCGGCCTGAAAGAAACGGCCCGCCTGACAGACGGCGACATCATCACCATCGGTGCAACCACCATGATATTCACTCAGAAAGCCAATTAGCCCCATGAGAAGGTTGCTGTTTACCGGCGTGGCCATAATAGGCAGCATTCTTTTTGCACAAGCCCGTTCCGGCTCGCCGGAAAACGATTTCAAAGGTTCTTTCTTTAACTCCAAATACCGCATCAATCTCGTAATCGATTTGGAAAACGAGAGTGTAGTCGTTCCCGGACTTTCATTTTTAGGCCAGACACACGGCTACATGGGCGGGAATATCTACGGCGTCTGGATGATTACCTCCTGCAAGGTCAAGAAAGACGAAGCCACCATCCGCATGTCGAACGACCAAGGCGCTGACGCCCAGACCGTCAGACTGACTTCCACCGATGATGGAGGCTTGGACTACCAAGTCGTCGGCGACAACGAGGTCAAACGCATCGAAGGACGAAAATTGGTCAAAATTCCCGCCACGCTCCACTTCGAGCGCAAATAAGGACACAAGAAAGACGCCTTCGCGCCATTTTATCTTTGCAAGGCGACTTGCTCCTGACGCAATTTCAACAGTTCTTCATTCTGCCTCTCCCTGTTCTTGGCCTTACTCACCATCGAGGCCACCATAAGACTGCGCGGCCAGATGGCCAATAAAGTGGAAAGGTGCATCCCAGTCCCCGCAAGCCATGCCGCAAAGAAATACAACCAAGCAGCATATCCCGGCATACCCGATGCGTCACCGTTGATGACGCCTATGTGAGAAACAAAATAACTGGCCGACAATACTATCGTAGGCAAGAAAAACACCAAAGAGATGACGCCGACAGTCAGCCAGCCGGTCAATTGGACCAGGAACCAGCTTCCCAATGACTTCAACCCCTCGGAACGAAGCAGTTTCCAACTCTCACGCAACGGGGCACGCTCCACCAGGACGATCTGCACCCACAAGCCGCCCACAACGACGCCTCCCAGCACGGCGGCCACGGCAATCCACCACCACGGGCTGAGACACAGCGAAGCATACAGGCTTCCCCCTATCAGCGCCAACGCCACCACAAAGAGCAACAGGCTCAACAGCGAACGCCCCAACCTATGACGCAGATTGCCCGCAAAGCGATGCGAACCGCAATGGGGCAACTCGCCCGACGCACGATAGAAATCCACCTGCACGTATGCCGAACTCTGCCAACAAGCGGCGGCCAAACCATAAACCAACAGCACAACAGCTACCCAGGCCAAAGCAGCCGGCGTGAACCAGAGATAATGCACGAACAGGAGGAAGGACAGCAAAGCCACACCGGCACCAGCCGTCACAGCTTGCAGCCAACTGTATTTCAACACAGACTTATATTCATTTATCAACAGACGCCATGCCGTAGCCACACATGCCTGATAGCTGCGTTCCCGATAAAAGATAGATTGAGTTTCAGTCATTCTGATGAGGTTTCTTGCTTTGTGCCCGCAAAGTTACGCAATTTTTATAAGCCCGGACGATTTGACAGTTTTCTTAATATATCTTCAACATAAGTTACGGACACAGATAAATCTTGCCCCGACGGTAAGCACACCGACGACAAGCGAGAACGGCCCGCTATGAAAGCAGGCAGAAATGTCAGTCTGCAAAGAAAAGAAACTGAAAAACTTCGTATATTTGTTGCACTAAACCGCCTCTTAGCCATGAAAGGACTCATCGACTTTCTCTATACATCGGCCGCACCCTCAAACGATGCAGCCTTACTCGCCTCCATTGCCGGACACCCGCTCATCAACCGGCTTTTCGTGATAACGACTGCTCAGGCAGACACAGACCGGTTTCCCGAGAAGGCGGAAAGCATCGTCTGCGAAAGCGTCAGCGACATGCGTTTTTTCCGCCAAGTGGCGCGACGGGCCACATCTCCTCTGCTCATGTTTTTCTTACGGCCAGCCTCACTCGAATTAGGCTACCGCTGCATCGACCGATTTGCCGAAATGGCACAAGACGGAAAAAGTGTCTTTTTCTATGCCGACCGATATGATATCATCCATGGGCAGAAGACATCACACCCCGTCAACGACTACCAACCCGGCAGCATAAGAGACGACTTCGACTTCGGAGGCCTCGTCATGCTCCGCACAAAAGACCTTCACGCCTTCATCAAAGCCGAAGGCCACTCGCGCTTTCACTACGCTGCCCAATACGCATTGAGGCTCTTCCTCAGTCGCACAGGACGGTTCTGCCACTTGCGCGAATCGCTCTACGCGGAAAGCCAGACCGACTTTCGCGCCAGCGGAGCAAAGCAATTCGACTACGTAAACCCCAGCAACCGGCTCGTACAGGCCGAAATGGAGCGGGCCTGCACGGCCCACCTGAAAAAAATCGGTGCGTGGCTCGCCCCCGACGAATTGGACGCAATCAATTTCGACCAAGAAAGTTTTCCGGTAGAGGCCTCCGTGATTATTCCGGTCCGGAACAGGGCCAGGACAATTGCCGACGCCTTACGGAGCGCCCTCAGTCAAGACACGTCGTTCGACTTCAACGTCATCGTCGTCGACAACCATTCGACCGACAGCACCTCCGACATCATCCGCCAGATAGCCAGTGAGGACAGGCGCGTCGTCCACCTCATCCCCCAACGCGACGACTTAGGCATCGGCGGGTGCTGGGACATCGCCATACGTCACAGCCAATGCGGTAAATTCGCCGTACAGCTCGATTCCGACGACCTGTACAGTTCGCCAGCCACCTTGCAGACAATAGTCAACACATTTTACGCCCAGAAGGCTGCCATGGTCGTCGGCTCCTACCGGATGGTAGACTTCAACCTGACCACCATCCAGCCCGGCCTCATCGCCCATAAAGAATGGACGGCGGCCAACGGGCGGAACAACGCCTTGCGCGTCAACGGATTGGGTGCCCCGCGTGCTTTCTACGTACCCATCCTCCGCAAATGGGGCGTCCCAAACACCTCCTACGGCGAAGATTATGCGCTCGGCCTCCATTTCTCACGCCGTTACCGCATCGGACGTATCTACGATGAAATCTATCTGTGCCGACGCTGGGAAGGAAATTCCGATGCAGACCTCCCAACCGAAAGAATCAACCGTAACAATGCCTACAAAGACAGTCTGCGCACGCATGAGATTCATGCCCGGCAGGCACTCATCGAAAAATGGAACCATCCCCTTCACCAAGCCGAAGCGGAACAGTTTTTCAACAGGCAAATGGAGACATGGCCTGAGGCCAGGCAACGCTTTCAGCAATTGGAGACAGACGTCGAAATCCGCAACCTGCCATTCGGCGAAGACCGGGGTCTGAGCGTACAGTTCAACCCCTCCCGCAAAGTATCGACAAACGCGAAGACCGACCCCGTCAGCCTTGGGAAACGCCCTTGCTTCCTCTGTGACTGCAACCGTCCAGGCGATCAGGACGCTTTGGCCGTAGAAGGGAAATTCAACCTCCTTGTCAACCCCTACCCCATCCTGCCACACCATTTCACGCTCCCGACACGGCGCCACGTCCCCCAACAACTCGAACCTCTCTTCGGCGATTTATGCCGCATGGCATGGGCGATGCCAGACTACCTCTTCATATATAATGGAGCCCATTGCGGCGCCTCGGCCCCCGACCATGCCCACTTTCAAGCCGGCCGCCGCGGCCGCATCCCCATCGAACGCGACTGGAAACGCTATGAAAATGCGCTTGAAAAAGTCTACCCGCTACACACACGTGAGGAAGCCGAACTGGAAGAGCTGGGCTATACGGACAAAAACAGCGGAATCTATCTTCTTCACGACTATGCCTGCCCCGCTTTCGTCATCCGGGCCAACCGGACCGACGGCGGTTTCCCGCTGTTCCACAAACTCTTTGAACACTTGCCCGTTCAAGCAGGACATGCCGAACCCGACGTCAACCTGCTCACATGGAAACAGCAAGGAGCAAACGCACAGCCTGACGAACTCATCGTTATCGTCATACCCCGCAAAAAACATCGCCCTGACTGTTACTATGCGTCCGGCGAAGCACAGATACTCGTCAGTCCGGGCGCCATCGACATGGGAGGATGCCTCATCACCCCACGTGCCTGCGACTTTCAGCGCATGACTGCCGACATAGCCACGGGCATTTTGAAAGAAGTGACACTCACAGACCGCGAAATACGTCGCGTCGCCACTCGGCTGAAGGACACGAAAGAGACGGCCATCCCGGCTCGCATCCCTTCGGCTACGGAGTTTACCGATCACGAACCGGACGTACGCATCGGCATCATGCACGACACGCAAATCGACTTCACTCTGTCGGGTCCTTTCACGGCCAAAGGCAAGAGCATCAGCGGCAGCCAGAGTGTCAAATGCCGTGAGGGGTGCATCCTCTGGAACGGGGATTTATACAGCGAGCTCACCTTTTCGCCCGAAAGCCCGGACAGCACGTTCACCCTGCACGGCGTGTCGATCGGCATCAACTTCCATTGGGAACAGAAAGAAGACGAGACGTTCCGCGGATGCCTCCGCCTCATCGTTGAAGACGACAAGGTTGTGGCCATCAACACCCTGCCGACAGAAGAATACCTGACCAGCGTCATCAGCAGTGAAATGAGCGCAACTTCGTCCCTCGAACTGCTCAAAGCCCACGCCATCGTTTCACGCAGCTGGCTTTTCGCCCAAATCAGGCACTGCCGGCACGCGAGCAGTGAAAACCATTCCTATTTCTCCTTCTCACGCAAAGACGGCGAATCCATCCGATGGTATGACCGTGAGGAGCACACTCTTTTCGACGTATGCGCTGACGACCACTGCCAGCGTTATCAAGGCATCACACGCGCTTGTCCGGCTGTCAGGAAAGCCATCGACGAAACACGCGGCATGGTGTTGACGTTCAACAATGAACTGTGCGACACACGCTTCTCGAAATGCTGCGGAGGGGTCACGGAAGAATATGCTACATGCTGGGCCGACAAAAACCTGCCCTACCTCACGGCCGTTCGCGACACGGCAGGAAACGGCGCTGTCCCGGATTTGAGCGATGAAGCCCGGGCCGACCGCTGGATACGCTCGACCCCCGACGCCTACTGTCACACACAAGACCCGCACATCCTGCGCCAAGTGCTGAACGATTACGACCAACAGACCCGCGACTTCTACCGGTGGAAAGTGGAATACTCCCAAGAGGAACTGTCCATGCTCATCCGCGAAAAACGGGGCGAAGATTTTGGCGACATCCTCGACCTTGTCCCCATTCAGCGCGGTCACGGCGGCCGCCTTCTCAAACTGAAAATCATCGGAACGAAAAAGACGCTCATCATCGGCAAAGAATTAGAAATACGCCGCTCGCTCTCGCCCTCGCATCTTTACAGCTCGGCGTTCGTCGTCGACAAGGAAGACCTTCACGACGGCGTCCCCGGCCGCTTCGTCCTCACCGGCGCAGGATGGGGACACGGCGTAGGCATGTGCCAGATCGGCGCGGCCGTAATGAGCGAGAACGGTGCGAGCTACAAACAGATTTTGCATCATTACTACAAGGGGACAGAACTGAAAAAACTATACTCATGAAAAACGTAGCTCACCGGAATCCGTGGGCCTGGGTGCCGTCACTATATTTCGCCGAAGGCATCCCTTATGTCGTCGTCATGTCGATTGCCACAGTCATGTACAAGCGTTTAGGCCTGACGAACACCGAAATCGCACTTTATACCAGCTGGCTCTACCTGCCGTGGGTCATTAAACCTTTTTGGAGCCCCCTCGTCGATCTGATCAGCACGAAAAGAAAATGGGTCGTAGTGATGCAACTTCTGGTCGGTGCGTCGCTTGGCGGCGTCGCCTTCACCCTTCACCTGCCCTCTGTCATCCAAGGTTCGCTCGCCTGTTTCTGGCTTATGGCATTCAGCAGTGCCACCCACGACATCGCTGCCGACGGTTTCTACATGCTTGCCTTAGACTCCCACGGACAGTCACTGTACGTAGGCATACGGAGCACCTTTTACAGGTTGGCCACCATAGCCGGCCAGGGCATCCTCATTATGATTGCCGGCGCGATGGAAGTATATACCAAGCAGGTATCCTACGCATGGTCCCTCACGCTCTACATGGCAGCCGCCCTGTTTCTCGGGCTGTGCGTGTACCACCAATTCATCCTGCCACGTCCGGCCGCAGACCGCCGGCGCAAGCCCAGTCCGCATCACATAGCCAGCCAATTCGCCGCGACCTTCGTCTCCTTCTTCCGCAAGCCAGACCTCCTGCCGGCACTGCTCTTCATGCTTTTTTATCGTTTTCCCGAAGCCCTGTTGACAAAGATCTGCCCGCTCTTCATGCTGGAATCAAAAAGCGGCGGGGGCCTCGGGCTGTCGACTTCCGAATTGGGCTTCGTCCAAGGCACAA
>USCX01000031.1 GCA_900553285.1 uncultured Prevotella sp. | reverse complement strand
GTCCTCAACACTCAAACATCCTCGTTCGCCGTTATCGACAACACTATCGTCTTTCATGGCGACAATCTCACTTTCTACTTTTAACGAGGCCATCGAACGGTCCAATAAATCCAACGCGGATGACGGCAAGCGACGTTCTGACAAATAACGTTTAGCCAGTCGGACTATCTCTAACGGGACATCATCGTTCATACTCAAACGGTGAAAATGCTCATAGGTCTTACGCTTGGTATCTATAATTTCCACCGTCTGGTTTTCAGAAGGCTCTTCTATGGTTATCGTCTCAAAATAAGACAATAACTCCTTGTCTTTCTCTACATCTTTAGTATAGGACTCTACTGTCGTCGTACCAATAAACTGGATTCCCCCTCTCGACAGATTCTTTATCAATGCAGGAAGAATACCATACAACATGGACTGCTTATCTTCTAAACGATGTAGGTTCTCTATTACTAAAACAGGCAAGTCAAGCTCAGTTAATCCTGACAGCAGCTTTTTGAACCTATCTTCTAACTCGCCTTTATAGCTCACTCCTTGTGTAAGTGCTATCAAATCCAATTCGAAAAGTTGCATAGCAGCCAACGACGACGGAATTTCTCCACTCGCAAGCGACTGTGTCAAATTTACGATCAGGCTCGTTTTGCCCACTCCCGTCTCACCAACAATCAAAACATTCGCGCGATCTTTGCGGGCAAGCACTTCCATTACGGCACGCAACTCCGTTTCCAACCCAACAATAGGTGTACTTTGTGTATGGACTGTCAATGGAGTACAATAATCAGACTTCCATCCATGTGAGAACGAAGTAGTTCGACCTTCCTCTTTTTTACCCCCATTTACATTATCCGATACCATATGCTGGATAATCTTATCAGCAGTCAAAGGCATCGTTTTTAACTGTTCATACGAGAAAGCAACCCCGGGCGTAATCAAGGCCGCCAACAACGAAATGTTGTCAATGCCAGACATACCGTTCCTCTCACTAATGCTGTCTGCCTCCTTTATGACCATCTTAGTCGTAGGCGACAAATCTGTCCCCTTCATCTTATATGGAGATTTGTCACATTGGCGCATCCTCATCTCACACCAATCCACAAGATAATAATAATCCGTGTCAAGTGTGTCTTCAATAAAGGACACCAAACCTGCATTCTTATGCAACAACGCCCGCAATAAGTGAGCTGGTTCGATCTGTGGAGATTTATTATCTATTGCATAGGACTGAGCGATATGCAACACTTCAGATGGAATGTTCCTTAACAACTCGATATACTTATCCATGACTATCTTTATATTCGTATGACAAAATCCGAGGAGATGTTCAACTTCAAGCAGCCAAGTGTACCCAAACAAACGACAAGATTGGCTTCGCCCTCGGCATAATAAAGAACATTGCCTTCCAGACCAACGAAATCCCCTTCAACAACCCTAACCTTGTCTCCTAAATGAAAAGGAACGGGATAAATCTCAATCGGCGTAGTCATCTTTTCGACACACATACGAAATGCATCGAGTTGGCGGGGAGGAATTTTCGCCACCGGATGACGCCCATACTTATCCACTCTCGTCTTATCTACCATGAAGCGTTTCACATATGGCATTTTGAGTAATGAAATCCTCTCGTTTTCTGCACAGCGCACAAAAACCATCGTGGCTATCAAGACCCGCTCGCCCTTCTTTGACTGAACGCCGGAAGAGCGTGCCGAAACATTCTGAACCGGCACATAGGCTTCATATCCTTTCTTCACAAGCAGTTGTGCATACTTCTTTTCTGAGTGATTATTCACTATTGCTACATACCAACCCTTTTCATCTCCTTTTTGACACGCCTCCGGCATCGTCAATCTTTTTTTAGATTGTCGTAAAACTTATGCATTCTTACCCTCTCATATTTTTCGCACGATTAAAATCCAATCATGTATTTCAGTCGCACTCTATGGTAGAGAGCAATTGATTTATGAGAAAAAATGCCGTATCTATAATAAACTAAGGCATATCAAAACTCTTACTTCGGAATTGCACCCATATAGACGAGAAGGTATATGTCTCTTATTAACAAAATAATCATGATTAAATCGGGGAGTATCAAAATAAATATATATCTTTGCCGACATATAATTGCTCTCTACCATAGAAAGAAAATTTCTTTCACTTAACGTCTCTCTTATTTTTCGGACTGCTTATTTTTCTAAGTGAATGCAGAATCAACCTGTTTGCATCGTCTACTTCCTTATCCGCGATTGACGCCAGATAAATCTGTGTATTCATATCATTTTCATGCCCTAATCCCTTACTGATTACGGACAACGGTATGTTCTTATCCCGAGCTATCGTTGCCCAACTGTGACGGGCAACGTACATGGAAACAGGCAAAGAGATGTGCGCCATTACGCTAATTTCTTTTAACTTCCGATTAGTCAGCATCATCGCATTCTTATACTGACGGTATTCCGTGCCATCCTCACGCGTAATTATAGGCAAAAGATATTGCGTAGCCGTCGTATAACGCTCCACGAGTCTCTGCATCTCTTTTTCCCAACGTACGCTCATCTGCTGCCCCGTTTTGCGACGTCGATAAATCAGCACGCCACCCACCACATCTCTTTTCCTCATAAACGCGAGATCTACAAAGGAGACACCCCGCGCATAAAAACTAAACAGGAATAAATCTCGTGCCTTAGCCAGCGATGGAGCACCATTCAAATCAAGTTCTTTTATTCGGTTTATCTCGCTCAGCGAAATGGCCCGCTTCATCGTTTTATCAACTCCCGTGTATACCTCCTTAAACAAATCCTGACGTTTTACGAGGCTTTCTGCCACAGCCTGGTTATATATTGAACGTAAGTTTCTCATATAGAAAGAAATCGTATTACGACTATTTCCACGTAACTTTAAGAATGCTTCATACCGGTTTATCAGGCCACCTGACAGCATCGGGAAAGTCACGTCAGCACCATTAAGGAATGTAATAAAACTTTTTAGTGTCGTCTCATAGTTGTCCGCCGTACCTAAATACCCTGATTGCCGTTTCATCAGAATACGATGCCGGGCATAATCGGTAAACGAGACACTTATCGTATTTTTCGTACCATAAGAAACGGCGATGTCGTCCACGTCATACGGCAACGGACTTTGCTCCAAGCGAACAACAGTGTCCCACAATTTTCTTAAATCCACGCGGATAGCCTCCGAAACTTCTCTCAAATACATCAGCCTATCTTTTGAAACACCGGACATGACCACTGCATGGTTGGCATCATCCCATTCGTCGAAATACAGAAAGTAAGAAGTCTCCAAAAGTTTTACTTTCCGCTGGTGGGCCAACTGATAATACAATCTTCCCATACGGCTTTGGCCAGAAACCGTCCTAAGCTTTAACTTAATTGATACCATATTGTTTTTCATTGAGGTTGTATGAATAGCAAAACAGACATTAGCGGCCCAGAGTACAGAAAGAAAGACAGAAACCCCGACCGCTTCACGTACGCACGGTTTCTGTCCCGACTGCAGGTGCAATCCTCCCCACCACCGCCCTCCAACCGGTCCGACCGAAAAAGTCCACACAATCCCGTCCTCTTGCGTTTCCCTTTTTCACTTCCTTTTGTGAATAAGCCGACCAGCACCTCGGCCACCCCGCCATACTCTCTCCTTCTCAGAAAACGAACAAAGGAGTGTACCCGCCTTAGCATCGTGCCAACCTAAACAAACCTCACCATGCCCGCTTCTTTGCCAACGGGTTGGATTACTCCTGTCATAGCCAGCCTGTCCCCATCTGGCTCTCTTTGCCCCTCTGGCAAGATTAAACCAACAGAAAAACTCGTTACCTCTATGAAAAAACCGCCTTCTGCTGCGTCACATCCACTATATGCTTCTCCTGACCCCGGCCGGACGAACAGCCCCTGTCATAGACGGCCAATCCGATTTGGACAGTCATGTGCGCATCATTACCGCCGTCATGACATTCTTTTGTTCCACAAACCAGTGCCTTCCTCCCACCAGTTTTTCTTTATTTTGCTGTTTCGGGCGATTTTTAAATTGGAATCGTCATGAAATGCCACGCAGCCCCTATAACTACTGTCGCCCAGATGCCGGACCACCAAGGACGGCATTTTTTCTCAATCAGACGGCCAAACATGACACACGCCAATGAGTATTCTCCACACGAGGTATGCAGGGACACCCACTCACTCCTAATACAATACTGTTCACTAATAATCAAAAGAATAAACAACCTGAATTAAATCAAGGCTCTAAAAATGGGAGAGGATGCGGAGAACCGTTTTTCCGGGCGTCGTACTTATAAAATCTGACGCTGCGACCGTCTTTTCTGTCGCTGCCTTCACACACAGGAGTCAAAGCGCCAGAATGTCGCCACCACTCGAAAAACCTGTGTCCTCCGTTTTTTGTACCCATAATGAGCTCGTATAACGAACATAAAGCCTCCTTCGTAAACACCTCAGGCAGATACTCAAAAACTATCGGTTCGAAAAATATCTGGCGTCGCAGCGACACGATGGCCTCCTGCAGGATAAGCGCGTGGTCAAAAGCCAAAGGCGGCACATCGCCCAGTCCGAACCACCGCGCATCAGCGGCATCATCTCCTCCTCTCACATCCTTCGTCCGCACCAATGCGTAATAAGCTATCGTTATGACCCGCTCACGCGGATCGCGGTCAGGCGCTGTAAAAGCATGAAACTGATGCACACGGGCCTCCCGAAGTCCGGTTTCTTCCCATAATTCCCGCGACGCTCCCTCCTCGGCACATTCATCCATTTTCAAAAAACCACCGGGAAACGCCCAACAGCCCTTGTAGGGCGGTGCGCCACGCTCAACAAGCAGCACACTCAGCCCCATCCCGTCGCAACCGAAAATCACACAATCGGTCGTAACACTCGGACGCGGATACTTATAACAATAGTTCAACGTTTCGCCGTTCTGACACATACACTCATCCTCCTTCTTTTTCTATGATCTTTCCCACAAAAATACGCATCCCTCTCTGCCCCTCCAAATCGGAAGGACATAAAATCGCCATAGACATCACCCCGTCTGCCGGCCGCACGGCACATATCCACCGTTTCGCGCACTCCGATACTCTCCCGACAAGTGTTTTTATACGCTTTCATCGCCATTATTCCGGGTCACATACTTTCATTTCCGAAAATAATATGTAAGTTTGCAGAAAAGAACGTAATCATGGGGATATTTAGCTTTTTTTCAAAGAAGGAGAAAAAAGAAGTTCTTGACGCAGGCCTGGCCAAGACCAAAACCAGTGTGCTCGACAAACTCACCCGAGCCATCGCCGGAAAATCGAAGGTAGACGACGATGTTCTCGACAATTTGGAAGAGGTGCTCATCTCGTCTGATGTGGGCGTCGACACCACGCTCGAAATCATCCAGCGCATCCAAACACGTGCGGCCCGTGACAAATACGTCAGCACCACAGAGCTCAACCGCATCCTGCGCGAAGAAATCGCGGCCCTCTTGGCTACTCATGAAACGGGAAACAACGAACCGAACGACCTCGGCGGCCACAAGCCCTATGTCATCATGGTAGTAGGCGTCAATGGCGTAGGCAAGACAACCACAATCGGAAAACTCGCCTACCTTTTCAAACAAGCGGGGAAAAGCGTATATTTAGGGGCAGCAGACACGTTCCGCGCGGCCGCCGTCGAACAACTCTGCATATGGGGCGAACGTGTCGGCGTACCAGTCGTCAAACAGCAAATGGGCAGCGACCCGGCCAGCGTCGCTTTCGACACGCTCAGTTCTGCAGTTGCCAATCAGGCAGATGTCGTCCTCATAGACACGGCTGGTCGGCTACACAATAAAATAAGCCTCATGAATGAATTGACTAAGATCAAGAAAGTCATGCAAAAAGTCGTTCCTGACGCCCCCCATGAAGTACTCCTTGTCCTTGACGGATCGACCGGCCAAAATGCCTTTGAACAAGCCAAACAGTTCACCAAAGCTACCGAAGTGACAGCCCTTGCCATCACCAAACTCGACGGCACGGCCAAAGGCGGCGTGGTCATCGGAATTTCCAACCAACTGCGTGTCCCCGTCAAATACATTGGATTAGGAGAAAAAATGACCGATCTCCAGCCCTTCGACAGCCGGGCATTCGTAGATTCGCTCTTCGGCGAAACCCAATTCTGACCTTTATGAAAAAACACATTGTCGATGTCATCACGATGGGATGCTCAAAAAACCTTGTCGATTCTGAGCATCTGCTCCGTCAGCTTGAAGAACACGGCTTCAAGGGATACCATAATCCAGAACAAACACACGGAGACATTGCCGTAGTCAACACCTGCGGCTTCATCGGTGACGCCAAGGAAGAAAGCATCAACATGATTCTCGAACTCTGCGAGTTGAAACGTCAGGAAAAACTTCAAAAAATCTATGTAATGGGCTGTCTTTCTGAACGCTACCTCGCAGAGTTAGGGCAGGAAATCCCCCAGGTTGACAAGTTCTTCGGTAAGTTCAATTGGCCTGAACTTCTCCAAGACTTGGGCGAGACCTACGACGAACGTTTCCGCAACGACCGGACGCTCACGACTCCGCCCCATTATGCCTACATTAAAATTTCGGAAGGTTGTGACCGCAAATGCGCCTACTGCGCGATCCCGCTCATCACCGGCCCCCACGTCAGCCGTCCTATTGAGGAAATCCTTGATGAGGTACGCCAACTCGTGAATGAAGGCGTCAAGGAGTTCCAAATCATTGCCCAAGAACTCACCTACTACGGTATTGACCTCTACCGGCGTCAACGTCTTCCCGAACTCATCGACCGTATGGCCGAAATTCCCGGTGTCGAGTGGATACGTCTCCATTACGCCTACCCGTCCCACTTCCCCATGGAGCTCCTCCCCGTGATGCGTCGCCATGCCAACGTCTGCCGCTATCTCGACATTGCCCTGCAACACATCAGCGACAGCGTGCTTGACCGCATGCACCGTCACACAACCAAGGCAGAGACACTCAACCTCCTTCATGAACTGCGTAAACAAGTGCCAGGCATCGCCATCCGGACTACCCTCATGGTCGGTTTTCCGGGAGAAACGGATGAAGAGTTTGCCGAACTCATGGACTTTGTCCGCACAGCCCGCTTCGACCGGATGGGAGCGTTCGCATACAGCGAAGAAGAAGGCACCTACGCTGCCCTGCACTATACGGACGACATCCCGCAAGATGTAAAACAACAAAGACTTGATGCCATCATGAACCTGCAAGCGGGCATCTCAGCCGAATTTTGCGAACAAAAGGTGGGACAGACCCTACGCACCATCATCGACCGCACAGAAGGAAACTTCTACGTAGGCCGCACGGAATTCGACTCGCCTGACGTCGACGGAGAAGTGCTCATCCCGATGGACGGCCCCAGGCTCACAATCGGACAGTTCTATCCAGTCATCATCCAAAGTGCCGATGAATACGACCTTTATGGCACTGTTCAAACCGCTCCACCCCATGAACAATAAGGAATTCATCACCGCGCTCTCAACCCGCATGGAGACAACAGGCCGGGAGACGCAGCAACTCGTTTCGAACTTTATCGCCGAGCTGACACATACGCTCGACGATTCAGGCTCACTCACTGTCCAAGGGTTTGGCAGCTTCGAAGTGAAGAAGAAACTGGAACGCGTGATGGTAAATCCCACGACCAAGCAACGCCTGCTCGTCCCCCCGAAACTCGTTCTTACGTTTAAGGCCAGCCCCTTATTGAAAGAGAAAGTAAAAGCATAAAGCCATGGACAAAAAATCTCCACTTCAAGAGCTTCTGTCCGCTTTTGCTGCCCGCGAAGGCATGACCAAACGCCGGGCAGAAGTCTTTACGCGTGCGTTCTTCGATGTTATACAAGAGGCATTACTCAGCGACAAATATGTCAAGATCAAAGGTTTCGGCACTTTCAAGCTGGTGGCCGTAGGCGAGCGGGAGAGCATTGACGTCAACACAGGTGAGCGCATACAAATCAGTGGCCATACGAAGGTGACCTTTACGCCAGACAATAGTCTGAAAGACATCATCAACCGTCCTTTCTCTCAATTTCAGACAGTGGTCATCAACGAAGGTACAGACCTCTCCGAACTTGAACGCATGGACTTACCCACAGGCCTGCCCCCGATGCCCATAGAGGCGGATGACGATATGGACGACATGGTTTCCACAGAAACATCCATGATGACCGCCGACGCACAAACAGACGAAGAAGATGAAACCACAGTCTCGGAAACTGTGGAAATTTCCTCTTCTACGACTTCTTCTCCAACCTTCACGGACGGGCATGAAACCGCCCCGGACAATCACGCTGAAAGCCCAAACGAGAATCTGGATGACGGGAGAATACACTCCCAAGACCTCCCGCATGAAAAGAAAGAGGAGGTTCATCCCGCACGGCGCGCCGACGAACATCTCAATCCGTCCTCACCAGAAGAATCGGAGACCGACGAAATAGCCCGTCACCCCCAAACCGCGTCTATTCCTTCCGACAAGGGGGAAGACTCACCCAAAGTTTCCACGCACATTCAGGGAACCGAAGAACTTACGGACACGACAGGATCGAACAAGGAGCTCCACGGCTCCGCACACGACGAATGCCCACAAGACGAAAGGAACGGAAGCACTGCAACGACAAGCGTTGGCCATCCCTCCGAGGACGCACATCCAGACATGGCACAAACAACGCCCGACAACTCACACATTGCCAACAAGCCTATCACCGACGGTTGCCTCTCTCTCCACAATAATTCACGCGCAGAAGAGCCTCCCGGCGACATGCCTTGCCCTGCGCAATCCAGCCCCGCGCCGAAATCAAAAAACACGTGCGACGGCACCAACGGATGGAAAGTGACGGCTATCATCATAGGCATTCTCTTCCTCATGTTTTTGAGTTACTTTGCAGGCTACTTCCGGCTTTTCTGTCCTTGCGAACAACTCGACGCATGGCAAAAACGACTAATGTCTTCACCAGCCACGCCCGCCACACCCACTTCATCCACCGTACAGATTACGCCCGCGCCGCTACCACCAACGGATAGTATTCAAGCAGCTTCACCCGAAACAGGAGTCAATGTGGCGTTCTCCCCCAATCAGCCAGCTGCGTCCAGAAAAGAAAAGAGTGTCGAAAACACCGAATCAGCTCCGCCTATGTCCACATCTGTCCGCTCTTCCTCCACCCCGCAGAAACCCACAAAACGTAAACGCGCGACAGCGGGGACACACGCCAAATCCAAATATATCGCCGTAGGAACGCGTGACACCCACATAATAGCCCCGGGCGAGACCCTACGGTCCATAGCTGAGGATGAATATGGGAGTAAAGGATATGCCCATTACATCGCTGATTATAATCACATTACTAATCCTGACCTCATTTCCGTAGGAGACGAAATCAAGCTCCCCGAACTACGGCCCAACCCTAACTACAATCCTTAAATTCTACTTTTCCATTACAAGAAAAGCACTATTGCACTTTCAATGCACGCACCTAACATTTGCCTACTGCAATCATAGGCAACCGGACAGCCTGCGATGAAAGTCAAAAGGTCCTTTCCACCTACCTGTCGGACCTACTGCAAACTTCCTCAAAGGGGGAAATACGCTTTAACGTATTTCCCATGCAGATTTAACGCATCTTGAAACGATAGGACAAGCGGAAAAGAAAATCATTCTTTGTCGGAGCACTGATTTGTTGCGTCCCCGAACTGATTGTCGAACGATTAAAATAAGCCATCAAACTGTATCGTAACCCGACACGCCAACCCTCAAACGGTTCCCAATCTGCCAATAAAGCGGTTGATGCCCCATGATAATAACAACGCACGAAACCATAAGTGTCAGCAAAGCTAGGCTGATATACAGAAAGTGATGTTGCATAATCATCCGTAAAGAAAAGAGCCCCCATGGCGGAGAACCGCCAGTTTTTCGGCCTCCACGTGAGCCGACCGCTCCACATTGCTCCCATCGAACGACGACGGGTTTGCCGCTGTTCAACTGCGCAGTCTAATGCCGTCTGCCATGTCCAACGGGAAGAGGACGCGGGCTGTTCAACAGCCAACTTCAACCGATGCGTAGTGACGTATTCCATAAGTCCGTCATACCCTGTAACGTCCCGTTGCTTCGTTCTCATCCTATATCGTAAGGACCATGTGCGCTGTCGTCCTTGCTGGTAAGCGAACAAGCCGGAAACTTCCATTCCCTTCGACGCTTGTGAAGCACGATACGTAGCCCAAGGAAAACGGAACAAGTCGACATAAACTTCCCCCTCGATTCCGCCGGGCAACCGAAAGTCAGACGCGACCAATAAGCCCTCCTCATTAGCCACCCGTCCTCCTTCCTGCAACGTCTGACCAGCCGGGGAAACGAACTTAGCTGACAACTTGCGCCCGGCCACAGCTAACTTCCAATTCGTCATTGCGTGCCAAGCCAAACGTCCAGACATCGCGGTATGCCCCATCCGGTCAACAGCAATTTCCCCACGTGAAGACCATCGTCTTCCGTGTACACCATAATAAACAGAAGCACCGCCGGCCCAATGCCCACGCAAGTAATACCTATTATATAATGCGTTGCGAGGTTCAAACATCCGGTCGTAGTACGTTCCCGTCACGACCATCCCTACTATCCAGTCCGTTCGATCGAACGCACATGCCAAGCCAGCCGACGTCGCCGTCAAATTACGGCGCTTGGAACGTTCGAGTGGCGTACGGTGATAACCATCCGTTTTCAACGAAGTCACATGGCCAGCAGCATTCAGGTTGGCATCCATCTTTCTGTAAGAAGCAAAAGCGTTCCACGCCCAACCACGCCGTTTCCACGAAGTAGATATGCCTCGAAAAAGCCCTTCTCCATTCAAGGAAAGCGTAGGACTAACCCGAAAGGATGGAGGTCTATAAGATGCCACGACACTCCCTTTATTCACCAAGAAGCTGTTTCCCAGCACCAACCCCTCACCTGCGTTCACCCGAAAGTCCCCTACTGTCACTTCACGCCATACACTGTTTGGGCGATAAGCCATATAAAAAGCCCACTCATCATACGGCCGATTGCCATGTGCGGCAAAAGGTTCGCCTGCATCCTTTTCGAACTTCACCCCATAACGAAGACGGTCAGCAGCACTGTAATTCATCCGCAACGTATGGCTTAACCCATTCCCCAGGTACTGACGGTTCGGATATTCAATCAACTCTTCCTCACTATGAGCCCGGTTGCCTGCCCGGCGATAAAGAGGAACGCCCAACATCCCACTGATCTCCCATTTTCCGTCAGTCCACAGTTCTCCTTTCGCAGGTTGCACATTCTCTCTCTTGCCACAATATACAAACAAAGGAAGCCACTGACGCATACGGAAGTCAAGCCCACGGACGAACTGGAGTTCCCCAAGGCTATAGAAACTACCATACCGCTCTCTGAAAGACACAATCGAATCGGCTGATGCTGCGTCGAGAAAAGGCAACTGGGACAAAGCGGCACGAGTCGCACTATTGATATCCATCGGCGCCAAATGCAACACATACAACTGGTCCAAAAGCTCTGTGATATCTACATCCTCCGTCCCTTCCTCAGCTGCATACTCAAACGCGTAAGAAGCCGCAAAATCGTCCCAACTGACCACTGTGTCCGTCTGCGCTAAGACCGGACAACCACACAGACACTCAATGAGCAACATGCATCCGACTGCAAGATGGCGAAGCACATACGCCCCTGGACATATCCACCGATATATAAAACGACGGAGACTACATGTTGACATGCAGTCTCCGCCATGCTGCTTATTACAGATAAAGAACATTACTGAGGACGAACGAGCTCCATGCCGCGAAGTATGGCCTGTTCATTAAGCGGCAATAAATCATGATGACGTGCGGGCAGCGTCTTACGCAACGCCTGCATGACATTCTCGACGGAAACGATAGGATGAAGCTTCAACAGCGCACCAAGGACAAACATGTTGAAGCATTTCATCATTTTGAGCTGAGCTGCCGCATCCATCGCATCTATTCGCCAACACTGAATGTCGGTGCGCGTCGGAGGGTCGGCAATCCCATAACCGTCATAAATGAGCGTTCCCCCCGAACGTACTTTCGATTGAAACTTATCGAGAGAAGGTTGGTTCAGCACAATAGCCGTATCATAAGAGCTAAGAATCGGCGAGGAGATGCGGTCATCGCTGACAATCACAGTAACATTTGCCGTTCCTCCGCGCTGTTCCGGCCCGTATGCCGGCATCCATGTCACTTCTTTGTTCTCCATGAGAGCTGCATAAGCCAAGATTTTGCCCATCGAAAGAACCCCTTGGCCACCAAAGCCTGATATGATTATTTCTTCTTTCATGTGAGTTTGTAATTTGTTCCGGCGTGACATATCCCTCGTCGCCGGCAAACATTATTTATCTTTGAGGTCACCGATGGGATAGTACGGGAACATATGCTCCTCCATCCAACGATTTGCGGCCTCCGGACTCATCTTCCATCCCGACGAGCAGGTAGAAACGATTTCTACAAGGTTAGAACCACGTCCCTGCATGGAATTTTCAAACGCATGACGTATGGCCTTTCTGGCCTTGCGGATGGCAGCCACGGTCTCTACGCTCTGCCGTGTGACATAAGCCGTACCTTCAAGTGTGGCCGCGATATCGCTGATATGAAGGGGGTAGCCGTGCAGGCGGGGGTCGCGACCATAAGGACACGTAGCCGTCTTCATGCCGACAAGGGTTGTCGGAGCCATCTGGCCTCCCGTCATGCCATAAATTGCGTTATTAATGAAAATGATCGTAATGTTCTCCCCACGGTTAAGGGCATGAATCGTCTCGGCCGTACCGATACACGCAAGGTCACCATCACCTTGATACGTGAATACGAGGCGATCGGGCCACAAACGTTTGCAGGCCGTCGCAAGGGCCGGCGCACGTCCGTGA
>USCX01000030.1 GCA_900553285.1 uncultured Prevotella sp. | reverse complement strand
GCACGGCCGGGTATCCGCGTCTGGTGAGGATAAGCGCTGAAAGCATCTAAGCGCGCCCCCGTAAGGGATGGTCGGCAAAATTCGGACGTTGGGCAATTTCGGTGAAGGAGAGTGCAGGCTCGCTGAGGAACACTTTAATTTTGGCTACGAGTTGTTCGTCTATGAGTTGTTTGGGCGTTTCCCCGTTCATCAATTGTGCCGTGAGGTGGTTGAGAAATGCAGGGGCGTCTTGGCGTATAAGTAGGCTTGGTGTTCTTGTAAGCCATGTTCGTGGAGTTGCATGAACCGGTGGCAGAAGGCTTACATGCGACTGTACGGTAAGTTGAGCTTCCGTTTTTCGGGGATGGCATTGAAGAGCCACGTCAGCAGGCTTTGCAGGTGTTGTGTTCCTGTCGGAGGCGAAAGGGCGAGTAGTTCTGTTCGAACAGCCTGTCACCCAGGTCGAACCATTAGCAAAGTTCGTCCCATGTTTCCTGGCAGCGTTGGTTGGGCTTTGGGCGTAGCAAGGGGCTCGTGATCATAGTAGAAGTAGGTGGTCGATGGGGAGGACGGCTTTGAGAAAGACGTTTTTCGGGAACAGTAGGGCGTGGAAGTCAGAGGTTGTTTCCAAGTGGAGCACAGGCAGCTGGTGAGAAGAGTCGTAGTTCGCAGTGCAGTGCACCTGTCGATACGAGGCATTTTCCCCCGTAATTTTTGCGGCCACAAGACGAACGAGGAGATGATACGCAGAGACGCGGATAATTCGAAGTTTTTCTTGCTTTTCTATTTGGGCCTGCTGAGTGCGTTCGGTCTTTGTGATGAATATATGTTTGCCGTCGTTGCCCTTGGCGACAGGCCGGTCAGAGCTTACGCAGCACGTAAGCCGCGAGGAAACAGCCGAATGTGGCGGGCATATAGCTCACCGTGCCGGCTGTCGTTTTTTTGTTTCTTTCGCCCTCTACTGTGATGACGGCCGCCCGGTTGGCCTGTTCGGTGGAGAACACCACGGGAAGTTTATGACCGCGTAATCCGGTGCGGGCCAGATTATGCCGCACGGCTTTGGCCAGGCCGCAGTGATAGGTGCGCCACAGGTCGTCTTGGCGGATTTGCGTGATGTCTGTCTTGCCCCCTGCGCCCATCGAAGAGACAATGGCCAGGTGACGCCGCAGGGCTTCGGAAAGGAGGGCGCATTTGGGCGCAATGGTGTCGATGGCGTCGACGATGAAGTCATAGTCCTCGTCGAGCAGGGCGGGAACTTTTTCCGGGGTAAGGTAGTCTGTGCGGGCGTCGAGCCGGAGTGAAGGATTGATGTCGAGAAAGCGGGCCGCGAGTACTTCGACTTTCGGTCGGCCGACAAGCGAATGGAGCGCAGGTAGCTGGCGGTTGATGTTTGACGGGGCGATACGGTCGGCGTCGATGAGCGTCAGGCGGCCGATGCCTGCGCGGCACAGCATTTCTGCGGCGTAAGCGCCTACGCCGCCCGTGCCGACCACCGCCACTGCGGCATGGGCCAGGCGGTCGCACTTTTTTTCGCCCAGTAGCAGGCGTGTTCTTTCTTGCCAGTTGTCGTACATGGAAGTCGGTCTTAGTTCTTTACGGATGCGGAAGCCGGTGCCGCGTTGAAGGAAGACGATGCGGTTTCGGCCGAGCCGTACTGATCCGGGTAAATGATGAGCAGGCTTTTGTTTGAAAAATAGCGTTCGAGCATGTCGGGCAGCGCGTCAAGGCGGGGTTTGTAGGATAGTGTGCCGCGCCGCGCCGTAACGACGGCCACGAGGTGGTTTGTGGCCACCTGTGTCGCTATGCTGACGAGGTTGTTCCAGTCCGTAAACTCTTTGGTCGTAAACGAACACGAGGGGTGGGTCTCCCCGATGACTTTTGCAACGGCGGCCAGGGTTTTCGGGTGAGCGTAGAAAATCAGGCGGCTGTCGAGTTGTTCTCCCAGTCGGCCCAAGGCGTCGGCCCATTGCGTGAATCCGGTTTCAAACTGCGCCTTGGAGGGGATGAGTACGTGGATGCGGCTGAGCGTATTGAGCGGAACGTTGCAGCGGAGAATGGTGATCTGCCGGTCGATGGCCGTGATGAGGGTTTGTGCCACTTTGCCGTAATATACGTCTGTCAGGTATTGGCGATGATGAAGGCCGATGACGAGTTCCGTGGCCCGAAATTCTTTCATGGCATGCATCAGGCCGCTTGCCACGTTGACGGCCCAACGGTTTTGTGTCTCAACCTGTACGCCCACGGTGGCGGCGATGTTGACCACTTCGTTGAGTTTGGCCTCACTCTCCGAGCGGCTTGCCGCGCTGTCCTTGTTGTCGAGTGTCACCGTGACGGCGACCAGCGGGGTCGCCTGGCGTGGGTTACGGGCCAGCAGGCTCAGTCCGACAAGTTGCTTTACGGTGGCGGGGTTGGAGAGGGCCACCATGATTTTCTGGCGTTTGGAGTGGGGCGCGTCTTCTTCGCGGCAGGTTTCGAGCGCCATGCGTTTGGCGGCTATTTCGGTGGTGAACGAGCTGAAAATGCAGGTGACGAGAATGAGAATGACCGTGCCGTTGAGCACGTCTTCGTTGAGCAGGCGACTCCCGTCGGGCATGATCAGGTTATATCCGACCAGTACGGCCGCCAAGGTGGCTCCGGCCTGGGCGTTGCTCAGCCCGAAAATCATTTCTCTTTCGAGCGCTTTCATGCCGAAGATTTTTTGTGTGACGAGTGAGGCCAGCCATTTGCTCGACAAGGCGATGGTGATCATGGTGCCGGCCACGACGAGCGTCGCCGTGTTGCCCAGCAGTAGCCGGATGTTGACCATCATGCCCACGCTGATGAGAAAATAAGGAATAAAGAGTGCGTTGCCGACGAATTCGAGGTGTTTCATCAGCGACGAGGTGTTGGGCACGTAGCGGTTAATGGCCAGTCCTGTGAGGAATGCGCCCAGCAGTCCTTCCATGCCGATGAGTTCCATCAGTCCGCCGCCAAGAAATGTCAGCACGAGGACAAAGATGAACTGGGTGATGCCGTCCTCATAGTGGTAAAAGAACAGGCGGGCCAGCCGGGGAAAAACAAAAAGGATGACGAGCGAAACGACTATCAGCTTGATGCCCAGCATCACCCAGAACAGACCCGTGGCCTCCTCGCGGAAAACGCCGCCCACGATGGCCAGCACCAAGAGCGTGAGGGTGTCGGTGATGACGGTGGCGCCGACGGCGACGGTGACGCTTCGTGCCTGGGACAGACGGTAACGCATGATGATCGGGTAGGCCATCAGCGTGTGGGAGGCGTACATGCTGGCCAGCAGGACGGATGTCAGTGGCCTGTAGCCCAAAAGGCTGATGTTGACCATGAAGCCGAGGAGCATTGGGATGACAAACGCCATCACGCCGTGCGTCACCGTCGGTACGCGGTTCCGTTGCAGACTGCCCAGATTCATTTCCAGACCGGCCAGAAACATGATGTAGTAGAGGCCGACTTTTCCGAAAATCTCGAAAGAGCTGTCGTTAGCCAGCAGGTTGATGCCATGAGGGCCTACGATAGCTCCCGCGATGACCATGCCCACGATGTGTGGAATGCGCAATCTGTTCAACAGGATAGGGGCGAACAAGATGATGCACAGCACGACGAAAAAGATCCACGTGGGCGACTTTATCGGCAGGTAGGCGGCGATGTCAGTGAAGGCGGCCGTCATGCGGTTAGGGTTTATTTGCAAAGGAAAGAAAAAGTTTGGATTTATTGCTGTCCTGCCGTGAAAAAGTTTTACATTTGCGTGGCCTTTGGTGGCAAAGGCGATAAATTACCAAGCAAGTAAGAATATGAACGTAGCAATTGTGGGCGCCAGCGGCGCCGTAGGCCAAGAGTTTCTTCGCGTGCTGGCCGAACGCGATTTCCCCGTCGATAATCTTCTGCTGTTCGGTTCGACGCGCAGCGCAGGCACAAAATATACGTTTAAAGGTAAGGAGTACACCGTACAGCTTCTCCAGCATGACGATGCTTTCCGCGGTGTCGATGTCGCTTTTGTGTCGGCCGGTGCAGGCGCGTCGAAAGAATACGCTGCGGACATCACCAGGTTCGGTGCGGTCATGATTGACAATTCGAGCGCTTTCCGTATGGACGAGGACGTTCCCCTCGTGGTGCCTGAGTGTAATGCCGCCGACGCGCTCAACCGTCCGCGTGGCATTATCGCCAACCCGAATTGCACCACCATCATGATGGTCGTGGCGCTCAAAGTGCTCAACGACATCAGTCCGATTAAGCGCGTTCATGTCGCTACCTACCAGGCTGCCAGCGGAGCCGGACAGGCCGCCATGGACGAGCTCTACACGCAATACCGCCAAGTGCTCGACGGGCAGGAGCCCACGGTCGAGAAGTTCCCCTACCAGCTGGCCTTCAACGTCATTCCGCAAGTCGACGTGTTCCAGGAGAACGGCTACACGAAAGAAGAGATGAAGATGTTCAACGAAACGAGGAAAATCATGCACAGCGACGTCGTGACGAGCGCCACCTGCGTGCGTGTGCCCTCGTTGCGCTCCCACTCCGAAAGCGTGTGGGTGGAGACCGAAACGCCCATCAGTGTCGAGCAGGCGCGCGCCGCCATCGCCGGGGGTGAGGGCCTTGTCCTTATGGACAACCCGGCGGAAAAGGAATACCCCATGCCGCTCTTCCTGGCCGGGAAAGACGAAGTCTACGTGGGCCGCATCCGCAAGGATCTGGCCAACCCCAACGGCCTCACCTTCTGGCTTGTGAGCGACCAGATCAAGAAGGGCGCCGCCCTGAACGCCGTGCAAATTGCCGAATACCTCATCCGCGTGGGCAACTTGAAGTGAGCCCCGCCCGGCGGTCCGTCCGCCTGTTTCGCATAACGCCCCGCCTGCATCGCCGAGTGCAGGCGGGGCGGGTTCGGTCCGGGCGTCCGATCCGGGGCCTTAGCCGTAGGGCCGCTGCCGGGCGCTCAATGCCTGACGTGAAGCAGCCGCGAGAGTTTCGTTTGAGCGAGACTGCACACGTAGGACACCGGGAGCAAGATGATCACTCCCCAGATCAGGATGGGTATCGCGTACTGCGGAAAATACAGGACGGCTTGCAGTCTTGCTCCCCCCCCCGTAAAGAAAATTCCGTGTAAGAACCACAAATTCATGCTGTGTGCGCCCAAAAAGATGAACAGGCGATTGAATATCTCCGAACGTGCTTTCTTTATGACAACAACGGCCGAGTAGATGAAAAGGAAGGCGAAGACGCCGTCACCGAGGTCCAAGGTCGGCACCTTGAAGAGGATGAGCGTCTGCCGCGTGAGGGCCACGAGCGCCAGGACCACGAGCGCGAGGACGACGCTCTCGCGCCGCCCGACGGCCTTGTGCAGCCTTTCGAACAACTGGTACTTACAGGCGAGCAGGCCGACAAGGCTTTGGGGCACGGGTTGTAAGCGGGCGAAATGGCTGGAACATATATTGAAAAGCACGGTCAGGGCCGCGAGGATGAGCACGTCGGCGGCGAGGGCCCTTATCGCCGGTGTGCTGCCGGGCGCGTTGACGTGCGGAAGGCCGAACACGCACAGCAGGACGGGCGACAGCAGGAGCAGGAGGCAGTAGAAGCTGACGTACCACGCAAAGGGCACGTTGATGTAGGGGTACACCGAGCGGGGGCCGGTGGCCAGTCCCACTATGTTTTCCAGCAGCTCGGCCAGCGTCGGCATCTGGCTGTCTGTGGCGTAGCCCACGAGCAGAAAGAGCGCCAGGATGACCCAGTAGGATAGCAGGAACCGCGACAGCCGCGTCAGGATGCCCTTCGGCGAGCGGTATTGCGGACGGAATTTCCACATGGCGTAGCCCGAGCAGAAGGCGAATATCCCGACGCAGAGTTTCCCGAAGGCGGCGAACATGCGTTCCACCTCGATGCCCGCTATGCTGAACATGGGCGTCCAGTGAATCTCGGGCAAGAGGTATTCCGGAAAGCCGAAAAAGTGGTGCGTCATCATCATCAGAACGGCTATCCCGCCGATGATTTTGGCCTCGCGCTTACCGTAGAAGGGGGTGTCGTTGGTCTCGTTCGTCATGATGGGCCGGATGTAAAAACGTCGGCAAAGGTACGTATTTTTCCCGACAGTGGCCGCCCGGCGGGCGGCTACTCACAGCGTCGTCACCCCGAAGTCGAGCGTGTAGCCGACCGTGCCGTCAGCCTGCCGCCGGAACGTGCCTACGCAGATGAGTTCGGGCACGTCGTTTGTCCAAAAGGGGATTTCCCATTCGTCCGCTGCTTCGCGTGCCAAGGCCGTGGCTAATGTGTCGGCCTCCGTGCGGCACAGGGCTTGCAGTCGGGTGAAATCGTCGTTTGCGGAGCCGCACGTGACGGTCCGGTCTTTCTCTTGCTTGTTTTTCTTCATGCCGAGGTTATTGGTAGTTCTTTATAAATCTTCGCCTTGTGCGCGATTGTATTCGTTATCGTAGAAAAGGCATATGCTGTAACCCATTCCCTTCTCCATGATGCGGAACCAGACGGGCTTCTTGGCGATTTTTTCGTATGCTGCCTGCATGACGATGCGGGCTACGTCGGTCTTGATTTCTTCTGTCGGAGCGGCTAATTGTTCTGGGGTGTATTTTTCGGCGATGATCGGGCGTAATTCATTGGCAAGTGCAGCGGAGTCAATGGAATGGGCCGCTTGGTAGAAAATTGCATCATACTTTTTGTCGTGGACAGTTATCTCATACCGAATATCTTCATCTTCTGGGATAGAATAATCATCGAACGAAACGTACTTCGGATTGTTTTTGAATTGTTCGCAAAGTATATTGAAGCGGATACGGATTGAGCCTGCGTCCATAGGGGTGGCATCAGTTACCATGATGCGGCAGACTTTGTTATTGTTTGTACCGATGTAGACAATAGAATTCGACCCGTTGAATTCACCCGTTAAGGCGTTGTCTCCATATTCCGGTGCGAGTGTGAACCCTTTGGCTTTCAGTCTTTCAATCATAGCTGTCTTGCTGCCATCTACGGGAATGCCAAGAAATTGGGTCACGTCGGTTTGGGCGTAAGCGGCGACGGATAAGAGGAGGGCGCATACGGTAAACAATAGTTTTTTCATAGTTGCGTTTTTTTGCCTTCCCAGTGCCTTTTCGGGCGGGTTAATGAAAACGTCGAGCGTGGCACTGCTATGTACCACGTCTTAAAGTGCAGGCCCTGAGAAAACCTAAATCAACAGATATGGTAATAACAGCCCACGCCATAACGTGGGAACTGTCATGCCTGTTTCTTGTTGATTTATAGTGGTTAGTTTCTCAGGCTTCGCACTTACAAGATGAGGACATAACGCTCCTTGTTGTTCAAAAGTCGTACCGGCAGGGCCGGTTTTTGCAAAAATACGTTTTTTTGTGCGTATGACCGAAGTGAAGAGTAGAATTTTTTATGGGCATGTCCGAAAACGTGGAAGGATGATGGGGGTTGGAACGGTTCTTTGAAATACCCTAAGACGAGGCGCACCGGCATGACGAGGCTGGGAATCGTGCTATTCTTGTTTCGGTCACGCTTTTTTTGACGTAAAAAGTCTATCTTTGTTCCCGCAAGTCGAGCCTTAAAATAATAGAGTATGAGATTCAATACGATGAAAGCCAAAGCGTGGGTGACAGGCACTGCGTTGCTCGCTTTTATGTCTGTACCTGCGGAAAGTGTCGCAGCGCCAGAACTGACGCCCGATGAAACCACTGAAATTCTTTCTTTTTTTGCGCAAAGTCTGAATGGCCGGAATGTCACGTATGGGAGTGGGCGCATGTTGTCGGTTGAAGACATCGGCGGTTGCCAGGCCGAGATCTGGAAAATGTGGTGTGATGCCAACAATTCCTTCGGCGAGGAGAAACTCATCGATTTGGTCGCTTTGGCCCGGAAGCAGCACGGGGCTTGGACCCTGCCGTCTTCACTCGAACCGGATGCCGTGATGAACTATTGGTACGGGTTCAAGGGGGAACGTCCGGGGGACGGCTATCCGCTGTTCCTCTACCTGCACGGCTCGGGCGACCGTGACAGCGAATGGAACGGCGGCCTTACGCTTTGTACGAACTTTGACGATTCGCCCTCAATCTATTTCATTCCGCAGATTCCGAACACGGGGGCCTACTACCGCTGGTGGCAGCGCGCCAAGCAGTATGCGTGGGAAAAACTGTTGCGCCAGCTCTACGTGTCGGGCGACATCGATCCGAACCGGGTGTATTTCTTCGGCATATCGGAGGGCGGGTATGGCAGCCAGCGGCTGGCTTCGTTCTATGCCGACTACCTGGCCGCCGCAGGTCCGATGGCCGGCGGTGAGCCTCTTGTCAATGCTCCGGCCGAAAACTGCCGCCACATCGCTTTTTCGTTGCGCACGGGAGCCAACGATACCGGATTCTGCCGCAATCAGCTTACCTCTGTGACCAAGGAGGCTTTTGACAGCTTGCAGAACCTTTGTCGTGGTGACTATGTGCACTACGTAGAACTTGTTCCCGGTGCGGGGCACGGCATCGACTACTCACCGACCACGCCGTGGTTGAAAAAGCATAAGCGCAATCCTTATCCCAAGCATGTCAGCTGGGAGGATTTTGCCATGGACGGTGTCCACCGTAAAGGATTTTATAACCTCGTGACGACGAAGCGCCCCAGTACGGACGATCCTGTATATTATCAGTTGGACATAGAGGATAACCATATATCGATCACGGCTAAGCGCGTGCATTATTTTGCGATGCAGACGGATCCGGCGACGGGTATCACCCTGAAATATCTTCGGTGCTACACGCCTGTGACGGACGGGGCGATGCTTGTCTATCTGAATAACGAATTGGTCGACCTCACGAAACCTGTCACGGTCACGGTGAACGGCAGTGAGTATTACAGCGGTATGGTGACGCCCGACCTGAAAAACATGGTTAACAGTTGTGCGACGTTCTTCGACCCCGAGCGCATCTATCCGGCTGCCATAGAGGTCGATTTCCGTCCCGGTGCTACGGGCCTTGCGGCCGTGGCGGCAAGTGGTGCGCCGGAGATGGATGTCCGGCATTCATGGCCACACGGGACGTTGCGGCGGCTTGCCGGGCGAGGATATCTATGTGACGAATAAGGAGGAACAGCCTTATAACAAACAGTCCGGTGGTTCCCCTGCGAAACTGGGCGTGGAGAACGAGAGCGGCAGCCTGTCGGGATGACGGGCTGCCGCTCTTCCTTGATGAGATGTTCAGTTCGGTCAAGGGAACGGAATCTCTCTGGGACCGGGTGATGATGCTTTCATTTGAGGACGACTTTCCGGCCTTTGCCGGTCACGTAGATACCATGGACCGGACTGTTCACCCGCCGTCCGGAGAGGTCGTAATAGGTGGTAGTAGCTTCTTGTGTGGTGGCCTGTTTGATGCCTACGGTCGGGTCGTCCGTCAGGACGAGGAAATCGGCCGCAGAATCCTCAGAGAGATAATAGGCGGAGTTTGCGTCGAGCGAGCCGCTGCCGGCGGGGCGGCGTTCCATGCCTGCCTGCCCCTCCTGTTCTGCCAGCGTGAACACGTTGCCCGAAACGCTGCGGCTACGCAAAATGCCGCGGAGAAGCGATTCGATCGGGCCCTGTTCGTCGGTCGGGTTGATGGGCAGCGAGACCGTAGTGTTGCCTTCGGCTTTCAGCAGGAAAGGGGTCTCGGCCGGAATGGTCGTGGCCTCGATGGCCTTGATGTTGAGGTATCCGCTGTTCTCGCTTTCTGCCGTGAAAGCCTTTGTTCCGGCCGGGAGGTCGGAGGCGAAAGGCAGATTGATGGCGGCGTAACCATAGTCCGGGATGTTCACGTCGAAAGTCTCAACGGGGATAATCGTCCAAAGCGAAGCGCTGTCGCTGAGAGCGCCCGGCATGATGGAGGTATTGGTCGCCAATGTAAGGCATGGGTGTGTCTCGTTGCTTGCCGTGGCGCAAACGATGCGGCTCGCCCCTCTGTTCGTGCCGATGTAGAACTGTCCGGCGTTCTTCTCGGTGACTAAGGATATGCGGGCGTTGTTCGCTCCTGTGGAACCGACATAACGGCCATAGTTCCCGTTGACGATGTTCCAGTATCCGTCAGTCTGTTTCTCGAATCTGAAAAGCTGGTCGGCTGTTGCAGGGTTGCTTTCGCGTCCGGCTATGTATGAGGAGTTGGGCGTAAGGGTAAGCCTGCGGTCGTCGCTCACGTTGACCATGCGGTACCAATGTCCGTCCTCCATGTTTATGAGAGCCGAAGAGAGGGTCTCTTCGAGCGTGCGTAAGGTGGTGTCGTTCGGTTCGCTCTTGTAGGCGGACAGGGCGTTTTCCACTTCTGCTTTCCGGGCCGGATCGACCGTGCCGACGGAGCCTGTACCGTTCAGGGCCGGGGCAATGATGGCGTCGATTTGTGGGGCGAGGAAAGACCCGCGCGAAACGCTGGCATCGTAGCTGTATGTGCTGTCCGTGATTTGTTCGATGGAGTAGTTCTTATAGACGATGGTGTAGTCAGCTCCGTAAGTCGACTCTTCATAGAGGAATCCGATGGTATGGTCGGCTTGCAGGGTCATCGTTGAGTAGGCGGAGCCCATGCGACTGCATTGGTAGCGTCCTTCCCAATTTTCGGAGAAGTGGGTCGGGGTGTCGAAGTCTTCGTAGCTGTCGAGGCCTTTGTAGTAGATGCCTACGTTGGTACGCCCGTTGCCGAAGGGGATGGATTGCAGTACCAGGAAAACAGGTGTGTTGTCACTCCTCCGGCGGGCGGGCACGATGAGGATTTCGCCGTTTGTCGCGTTGTTCAATACGGTGATGCCGTTTGTGCAGGTGTCTGTGGCAACGGCATCAGACCAGCTGCCTTGGGCTTTCTCGGCATTCGAGAAAGTGAAGATGTTGTAGTAGCGTCCATTGTATTTGCGGCTGCTCAATACGACGCTGCCGTCAGGCAGTTCTTCGCATTTTGGCTCGTCGCCAGAAGGGGCCGGCGACGTGTTGATGTCACCCAGCACGTGCCAAGTGAGGCCGAAGTCGTCGGAGTAGATGACGCGGTTGCCCCCACGTGCGCAGAGAGCGGCATAGAGGCGGTAGAAGTTTCCTGTTTTGACGCTGCGGCTTTGGCAGATACGTCCTGAGCCAAAGAAGAGGCTCTGCACCTTGCCGTTATTACGGTCGTCGAAGAGGCCGTAAATGTCTTCCGTGATGTCTACGGGCTTTTGCCACGTTTTACCGTTGTCGTAGCTGTACACTCTGGCCACGCGGATAGGATTCGTGCGGTTTGAGCCGGCGTAGGTCACATTCCCGGCTGCGCAGATGACCAGCACGGTGTCGCTTTCGCTGTCGGCCACGAGGGCAGCGTCGCCGTAACCGTCATCGTGACTGCCGGCTACGCCCGAACCGTCGGCCACCGTGATGATTTCGCCCCACGTCTTGCCGTTGTCGGAACTGAGGCGTGCCTGCAAGTCTATGTGTCCGTAGCCGATGTCAGCCCCGCAGTAGCGATAGTCTGAGATGGCGATGAGGTCGCCGTTGTGCGCCTTGGAGATGGCCGGGATACGGTAGGGAGTCTGTCCGCTCATCGTCTTGAATACATCGTAACTGGGTTCGACAGGGGCTTGACTGCGGACAAGTTCGACGGTGAAGTCTTTCAGCGTGACCTTGGCGTTGTTGCTGTTGTCCGTGCGGTTCAGGGCGAAAGAGGCTGTCTGTTCCGTCAGTTCGTTTATGTGGACTGAGGCCGTTGTGTTGTTTTCGCATCTGACGGCCTCGCCGTCAGCCGGCGTGATGTCTACGGCCTGTCCGCAGGAATTGCTGAACGTGAAGCGGTATTCTGCGATGTAGTAGCCGGTGGGTGCGGTCAGGGTGTACTTGTTGCCGTTGGCGGTGCAGTAGATGGTGAGGTCTTGGCCGTTGGCCTCCATGTTGTTTACGCCGGCATTCAGGGTGAGTCCTTCGATGACACTCGAGGCCCAGTTGCTGGCAAATGTATGGCTTTGGTTCCACGCAGTGAATTCACCGCTTTCCATACTTACAGTGGCCGTGGCTTTGGCCAGTTGGATGACGAGGCTCGAACCGTGGTCTGCACCGGCCGTCCAAAAGGCCAGACGGTTGTTGCGGTTGTTTACCTTGTTGGCGGGCGTGCCGGTCTGGTTCATGTAGTAGGCTTCGACGTCTTTGCCCAAGTCGGTTGAGGCGCTGAAACTCCATGACGTGCGGTCGGCGCTGGTGATGTCGGCTGTGTTTTTGAGGCGGACGTAGGCTGTTCCGCCGTTCTGGCCGCTCATCGTGGCCGGGGAGGAGAGGACCTTGCCGGTTCCGGCCTGTTTGTTATAGATGGTGAACCCGTTGCTCTCGTCGCCGACGAAGCACCATAGGTCGGCGTCGTCCAATTCGGTGCGGACGCGGTCAAGCGCGATGTAGTCTGCGCTTCCGTTGTCGCTGATGATGAGGTTCGATGAGCCGATGGCCATGGTGTACCAGCATGTGTTGGGGGCGAATTCGCCCGCCTCGATGGTTGTGGTCGTGAACGGAACGTCGGCCGCCACGTTCAGAAATCCCGACAAGCCTATCAGTGCGGGCCATAGTCGTAAGGGTAATTTCATATTGTCGTTCGTTTATTTAAGGATGTCTTTGACGTCGTCTTTGCCGAATTTTGAGAAGTTCTCGCGCATGGCGGTGTCGCCTTTCAGGTTTTCCAGACGGTAGAAGTCCATGAACCCCATGTTGCCGTCGCGCAGGGCTTGTGCCAGAGCCTTGGGCACTTCGGCTTCGGCTTGGATGACTTCGGCACGGGCTTGTTGCGCAAGAGCTTTCATCTCCTGTTCTTGGGCCACGGCCATGGCACGGCGTTCTTCGGCTTTGGCCTGGGCGATGTTCTTGTCGGCGTTGGCTTGGTCGATTTGCAGGGTGGCTCCGATGTTTTTGCCGACGTCGATGTCAGCGATGTCGATGGAAAGAATTTCGTAGGCCGTCCCGGCGTCGAGTCCCTTGCGGAGCACGAGCTTTGAGATAGAGTCCGGGTTTTCGAGCACT
>USCX01000029.1 GCA_900553285.1 uncultured Prevotella sp. | reverse complement strand
AAGGGTTTACAAACTTATTTCTCCCGGCGATAAAATTGCCGTGTGCATTTCTGGCGGAAAAGATTCCATGGCGTTGGTGGAACTGATGGGGGAATATGCCCGTCGGCACAATCATTCGTTTCGTGTGGATGCCCTGCACGTGAGAATGGGAAACGTGGATTATCGCTCGGATGTGGCTTATTTGCAGGATTTCGCGGCGTCTTGCGGATGCGGGTTTCACTTGCGCGAAACATCGTTCGCTCGTGACCGGAATGCGAAACGGAGCCCGTGTTTTCTTTGTTCGTGGAACCGGCGCAAGTTGCTTTTCGAGACGGCGCAGGAGTTAGGCTGCGGAAAAATCGCTCTTGGCCATCATCGTGACGATATATTACGGACGGCGATGATGAATTTGACGTTTGCGGGGTCGTTCGCTACGATGCCGGTGAAGCTGAGAATGCGGAAGTTTCCGGTCACAATTGTACGTCCTTTGTGCGGCGTGGATGAAGCGGACTTGAAGCGTTGGGCTGAAATCCGGAACTACCAGCCGTTGGTAAAGGTTTGCCCTTATGACCGCGCGAGCAACCGCACCTCTATCGAAGAGGTCTTGGATTGCATGCAACGGTTGAGTCCTGAGGCCCGGCATAGTTTGTGGCATGCCTTGCAGAAGGAAGGGAAGCTCGTTGAGTCATAGCTTTTTCAGCTTGTCTATGACGGTTTTGTTGAACGCTTTGAGGTTATCGCTGTTCAGTTTGAGTTCCTGTTGGATGGTTGCGAGCCCGTTGAAGTAGTCGGCGAAGATTTGCCGCATGCCTTCCTTGTGGGTGTGGGCTTCGGGGTTGACGATGACGTTGAAGCTCTTCTTGACGATTTCCACTTCGATGTCCTTTCCGGTCATGAGCGGGTCGCCATCGCGGTGGGCCGCTCCGGCCGTCTGTCGCTTGATGATGATCTTCTTTGTGCGGAAAGTCTTGATGTGGCTGTTGTGATCGATGGTCCGGTTGAAAAGCTGGATGGCTATTTGAGGGGCTTCGATGGCGTTGAACGGCTCCATGATGGTCACATCCATGAGCCCGTCTTTCATGGAAGCGTTCGGCGCGATGTAGGCGTTGTTACCGTATTGTGAGGCGTTGGCGCAAGCGATGAGGAAAGCCTTGTATTTGAAAGTGCCTTCGTCGTCTTCTATAGTATAGGTCTCAGGTTCATAGCGGAGACCCTCGCGGAGAGTATTTTCGATGTAAGAGAGGAAACCGCGCTTTTTGCTTTCTGCAAATTTGGCACTGATGAAGGCGTCAAACCCGACGCCGCAAGTGCAGAAGAAAGCCTCGCCATTAATGGTGCCGTAGTCCAGACAATGAATCGTTGCCTGGTTGATGATATGCAGGGCCTTGCGCGCGTCTATGGGAATTTGCAGATGTCGCGCCAGGCCGTTCCCCGAGCCGCATGGGATGATGCCAAGGGCTGTCGGGGTGTGCACGATGGAACGCGCCACCTCGTTGACCGTGCCGTCTCCGCCAACGGCCACCACGATATCGACGCCACGTTGAACCGCATCGCGGGCCAAAAGTGCAGCGTGGCCTGCATATTCAGTCGGAACGATCGTGTAGCTGAACGCGGTTTTGTCTATCAGCTCCTCTATTTCATGAGTGACGGATCTTTTGCCCGTTGTTCCGGAGATAGGGTTGATGATAAATAATATAGTCTTCATTTGTACGTATGCAAAAATAGCATTTTCTATCGGTCTGGCAGGATGTCCCGCCACTAAAAAGTCATTCTCTGAAAAAGGTTTAAGCGAAAGAGTGTTACTATGTGTAAAATGCTTATCTTTGCACAGTTTTACAAAGAAACAACTTTATCAATCCAGGAAAGCGATTACTTTCTTGTCAGTTAATTATGGGTATATTACAAGATAGGCTGTCGAAGTATACTTTACCGCAGCAGTACATGTCGCAGGGAGTTTATCCCTATTTTCGCGAGATAGAGGGCAAACAGGGAACCGAAGTGGACATGGGAGGACATCATGTGCTGATGTTCGGGTCTAATGCCTATACGGGTCTAACCGGAGATGAAAGGGTGATTGAGGCCGGTATCCGTGCCATGCGGAAATACGGTTCCGGGTGCGCCGGTTCGCGTTTTCTCAACGGAACACTCGATTTGCATGTCCAGCTTGAAAAGGAGCTAGCAGAGTTCGTGGGTAAGGACGAAGCATTGTGCTTCTCTACCGGTTTTACGGTGAACTCTGGTGTAATTGCTTGTCTGACCGGGCGTGAGGATTATATCATATGTGACGACCGCGACCACGCTTCAATCGTTGACGGGCGGCGCTTGTCCTTCTCTACGAGTTTGAAGTATAAACATAATGATATGGAGGACCTCGAGCGCCAGCTCCAAAAGTGTAACCCGAATTCGGTGAAGCTTATCGTGGTTGACGGGGTCTTCTCGATGGAAGGCGATTTGGCCAACCTGCCGGAGATCATCCGCCTGAAACACAAGTATAACGCCACAGTAATGGTCGACGAGGCCCACGGCATCGGCGTGTTCGGGCGTCAGGGGCGCGGTGTATGCGATTATTTCGGCCTGACGGATGAAGTTGATATCATTATGGGTACGTTCAGCAAGTCGCTGGCCTCGATTGGCGGTTTCGTGGCTGCGGACAAGTCCATCATCAACTGGTTACGGCACAACGCGCGCACTTATATATTCAGTGCGTCGAACACCCCGGCTGCTACGGCTGCGGCCATGGAGGCCCTGCATATCATACAGGAAGAGCCGGAACGCATTAAGGCTTTATGGGACGTGACAAACTATGCGCTTGAACGTTTCCGTGAAAAAGGCTTTGAGATTGGCGACACACAGTCACCTATCATCCCGCTTTATGTGAGAGACACCGACAAAACGTTTATGGTGACAAAGCTGGCTTTTGAGGAAGGCGTGTTTATCAATCCCGTCATTCCGCCGGCTTGCGCGCCGCAGGATACGTTGGTACGCTTCGCCCTGATGGCCACCCATACGAAAGAACAGGTCGATTTAGCGGTTGAACGTTTGGTGAAAGTGTTCCGTCAATTGGATATCCTGAAATAAAAGGCGGGCGCAGTGCCGCGCGAAACGTGCGCTGTGGTAATTTTCCCAGTCGCAGCGATAAGATTTGCAAACGCACATAATCCTTAAACGCCACACGGCAAATGAAGAAAATCTTCTGCCGTGTGGCGTTTTTTCCGTAGTTCATGAAGAGGCCAGTCGGAGTCAGCCTACATTCAATGCCCCGGTTTTGCGTAAGGGAAACCGTTGGCGTAAGAAGAAATCGTGACGGGATATGGAAAAGGTGCCCCATGAACCAAATTGACGCAAAAGGCAAGTTTATTGATGCGGTGATTCGAAAATGCGGCGCAGAATACTGAAAAACGAAAGCAAATTCCCATGAAAGGTATGAAAGCGGACGAACGTCCTTGTTCCCTTATTCGTGTTTTATTACGTTTTTTATTAAAAAAGTGTTGTACGACATGTTTTATAATTTGGCCGATAGGCTGAAAAAGCACACCTTTGCAACAGTTATCCTAAAAACAATCTTTTTACCTTAAAGAACTAATACCTATTGGAATACTGAGCGGAGTTCGTTGCGAAACGAGCCCCGCTTTAATTTTAGTGTTAAGTTTTGTAGTCAACTGCAATAAGTAGTACAAAAAGCGGACAAAAAGAAAAAAAAGGTGTAATTTTACAATCCAGAAAACATATAGAGAAAATGGATACGCAGCACATAACAGAAGACAAGGAGAAAAAAAGTCTGAACTTCATAGAACAAATTGTCGAAGCGGACCTGAAAGCGGGGAAAAACGACGGTCGTTTGCAGACCCGTTTCCCGCCGGAACCCAACGGCTATCTTCATATTGGCCACGCCAAAGCTATATGTATGGACTTCGGTATCGCGCAGAAATATGGAGGTGTTTGTAATTTGCGCTTTGACGATACCAATCCGCAGAAGGAAGACACGGAGTATGTGGAGGCCATTAAGAAAGACATTGAGTGGCTTGGGTTTCATTGGGGGCATATATATTATGCTTCGGACTACTTTCAACAGTTGTGGGACTTTGCCGTGCGGTTGATAAAGGAGGGTAAGGCCTACGTGGACGAGCAGACCAGCGAGCAAATTGCTGCCCAAAAAGGCACACCGACGCAGCCCGGCGTCGAAAGCCCGTTCCGCAATCGTCCGGTCGAGGAGAGCCTTGAGCTGTTCGAAAAGATGAATACGGGCGAAGTGCCCGAAGGAGCGATGGTGTTGCGGGCAAAGATTGACATGGCCAGTCCGAACATGCATTTCCGCGACCCTATCATTTACCGTATCATCAACAAGGAACACCATCGCACCGGAACGCAGTGGAAAGCGTATCCGATGTATGATTTCGCGCACGGACAAAGCGATTATTTCGAGGGCGTTACGCATTCCATCTGTACGTTGGAATTCATCCCGCACCGCCCGTTGTATGACTATTTCATCGACGAACTGAAAGAAGGACGCGACCTGGATGACCATCGCCCCCGCCAGTATGAATTCAACCGTCTGAATCTGACCTATACAGTAATGAGCAAACGCAAGCTGCTCGCTTTGGTGAAGGAGGGCCTTGTCGATGGTTGGGACGACCCTCGTATGCCGACCGTTTGCGGCTTGCGTCGTCGGGGGTATTCTCCTGAATCCGTTCGTAAGTTTATCGACATGATCGGATACACCAAGTTTGACGCTTTGAACGACTACGCCATGTTGGAGGCCGCTGCCCGCGAGGACCTGAACGCCCGTGCCATTCGCGTGTCGGCCGTGTTGCATCCCGTGAAGCTCATCGTGACGAACTATCCGGAGGGGCAGACCGAGGAAATGGAAACTGTCAATAATCCGGAAAACGAGGCCGACGGAACACACGCAATCACGTTCAGCCGGGAGCTTTGGATTGAACGTGACGACTTTATGGAAGAAGCACCTAAGAACTTCTTTCGCATGGTGCCCGGAAAGGAAGTACGGTTGAAGAGTGCCTATATCGTGAAGTGTACGGGCTGTAAGAAAAATGCAGACGGCGAAGTGGAGGAAATCTACTGTGAATATGATCCGGAAAGCCGCAGCGGAATGGCCGGGTCCAACCGTAAAGTAAAAGGGACGCTGCATTGGGTGAGTGCGGCACACTGCCAGCCCGCAGAAGTGCGGCTCTATGACCGTTTGTTCAAAGTGGAAAATCCTTCGGCAGATGAACGCGATTTCCGCGAATTACTGAATCCGGATTCGCTGACCGTGCTTACTTCTTGTTATGTCGAACAATATGCAGCCGATCTGCCCGCCGGTACCTATCTGCAGTTCCAGCGCATAGGCTACTTCTTTGCCGATACGCATTCCACGCCAGAGCATCTCGTGTTCAACCGGACCGTGAATTTGAAAGACACTTGGGGAAGCCGTAACCAGAAGAAATAAAATTTTTACAGTTGCGAATCAAAGGTATAAATGAGCGGTAATTCGTCGTATTACAACGATAAGGATTTCAATCGGGCCTTGCAGCGTTATGAGCAGGCCCGTGCGGAGGGGCAGTCCGTCTATCTGGATGCCGATGACTTCGCCGACATTGCCGAGTATTATCTCTCGCGTGATCGTCTGGCTGAAGCCGACGACTGTGTGGCCTATGCCTTGCAGGTACATCCTTACCATACGCGCTTGCTCGTTCTCCTGGCCAAGAAATATATCGACGAGGGCAACATACGCGAAGCCGAAGAGGTGGAACGCTCCATTCGTGAGAAGGAGGACTATAACACAAAACTTCTCCACGCCGAGCTTCTCCTCTTTAACTATGAGTTTGAAAAGGCCGACGCCTATCTCCGTGAGAGTTTTCCTGCGACAGAGAATCAGGAATACCTCGACGATGTGCTTGATGTGGCTGCCCTGTTGTTGGATTACGAGCAACCGAAGCGTGCATGGGACTGGCTGTTGAAAGTGGCTGCGAAAGATTGTGACCGGGCCTACTTCTATTATTTGCAGGCGCTTTGTCTTTTGCAGTTCGGACGCTATGAAGACTGCCAGGCGGCGGCCAACAGATGTCTGGACCTCGATCCGTATGACGGGGCATGCTGGGGCGTGCTGGCTGATGCCCAGTTTGCTTTGAGCGATTACCACAAAGCGGTTGACAGTTGCGACTATGCCTTGGCCATCTGGGAGGATGATATGACCGCGTTGCGCATTAAGGCAAAGAGTCTGTATAACCTGCAAGATTATGAGGACGCTCTTCAAGTGGTGAAGGCGGCAAGGAAACGTCAGGCCGACGATGTGGATTTGCTGTTGCTTGAAGGAACGTGTCTGAACGCGTTGAATCGTTCTGAGGAGGCGTTGGTGTGTTTGAAAAAAGCCGGAAGCCTGTGCTCTCCCGATGCGACCGCACATTTGATCGATGTGCATCAGCAGTTGGCTTATGCCTATAATCAGCTGGGGTACAGCGACGAGGCAATGGCCTGTCTTGACAGGGTCGCCCGATTGGGAGGAGACGAGACGCTTATGGCTTTACAACGTGTTCACCATGCCTTGGCCGACGGACGAAGGGAGGATGCCTGGGCCCATGCGATGAGTTTGCTTAACGACAGGCAGATAAACACAGACGTAAAACTCCATCTTTCTGCTGTGATTGCTGACTATGGTTATGGTGAGTTGGCCATGCAGATTTTGAAAACCTTGCAAGACTCTCCTGAGGCAGAGCGGATGGGATTGTATGTCTATTGGGCTTATGTTTGTCAGAAACTGGGACGTAAGGATGACTTTCTGCGGTATTTGGAGAAGGCCGTTTCGGTCAGTCCAGGTAAGGCGCGTGAGATTTTCCAGGACGAATTTCCCGGCGTAGACCCGGCCTTTTATGTTGAAGAAGCCAGAAAGCGGATGCAGTCAGGCGAATGAAAAATCACAGACGCTGGAAGTAGCGGGCGGTCGGCCAGTTTTCACGGGAAAGCAGGCCGACCGCTGTTTTAGCTGTATTTCCGGGGAAGTCGGAAGAGAATGCAGAGCAGCGTGCTTGCGCCCACGAGAAAGGGGTAGTAGAGATAAGGAATGATGCCCACGGGGTTCAAGCCTGAAAGTCCTGCGGCCATAAGTAGTTGTGCGCCGTAAGGCAGGACGCCTTGGACGCAGCAGGAAGTGGTGTCGAGTATGCTGGCACTTTTCCGCCTGTCAATGTGATATCGCACGGCTATGTGTTTGGACAGCTTGCCGACGGAGAGAATGGCCACGGTGTTGTTTGCGGTGCAGAGATTGGCGATGCCGACGAGTGCGGCTATCGCCAATTCCGCACCGCGTTTCCCTCTGACATGTTGCGTAATGGCGCGCATCAGGTAAGTGATGCCGCCGTTATGGCGAATGAGTTCGAGCAGCCCGCCGGCAATCATGGATATGATGATGAGTTCGCCCATCGACGTGATGCCTTTCCCCATGGAAATGAACCAGGCGGAAAGGGTGAAATGGCCGACGGTGAGGAGGCCGATGACGCCTGTCAGCAGATTGCCTATGGCCAACACGATGAGCACGTTCATGCCGCAGAGCGCCATCACAAGCACGGCAAGATAGGGCACGACTTTCCATAAATTGAAGTCGGGTGGGGCTACGGACGGGGTCGGCATGTGGATGCCGAGGTATGTATATAACGCTAATGTCAGGAGGGCGGCGGGCAGGACAATACGGATGTTTGCTTTGAACTTGTCGTTGAGCTGGCAGCCTTGTGTGCGGGTCGAGACAATGGTGGTGTCGGAAATGAACGACAGGTTATCGCCGAAAAAAGCGCCTCCTGTGACGACAGCTACCATCATGGCCAAATCGAGGTTGAGGGCAGTGGACAGTCCGACGGCGATAGGCACAAGCGTGACAATGGTGCCGACCGACGTGCCGATGCTCATGGACACGAAGCAGGAGGCGATGAACATGCCCGCCATCTGGAAATTACCGGGAAGCAGCCTGCGGGCCAGAGAAACGGTCGCGTCGATGGCTCCCATATCCTGTGCGGATGCGGAAAACGCTCCCGCCATGACGAAAATCCATACCATGGTCATGATGTTCGTATCGCTGGCACCCCGTGAAAAAACACTGAGGCGTTTTTCGACCGGCAGGTCACGCGTAATGAGGAGGGCATAAGCTGTGGTCACGATGAAAACGACGGACATGGGGATGGCGTAGAAATCGCCGGCGTAGAGACTGGTCGTGACAAACAGTATGGCAAACAGCAGCAGCGGACTGAGAGCGAGCAGGCCGTTCCGCCGCGGGCGTCGTGTGGAGGAGGATAGGTGAAACATCTGTCGAAGCATTTCTGTGTATGAGGTCACTTCCATGACGCCTTTTCCGGCTTCCCGTCCGGCAGGTCACGGTATGAAAAAAGCCCTGATACCCGGTTGGGCGTCAGAGCCTGAGTAGCGCCTACGGGAATCGAACCCGTATACCATGCGTGAGAGGCATGTATCCTAACCGTTAGATGAAAGCGCCATGATGTTTGCGGAAGCTAGGAGATTCGAACTCCTGGTACGATTACTCGCACGGCAGTTTAGCAAACTGCTGGTTTCAGCCACTCACCCAAACTTCCTTTTGCGTTTTCTCTCAAACGCGGTGCAAAGATACGTCTTTTTTGTAAAACTCCAAACCATAGAGCCGAAAAAGTGCGAAAAAATTCTGCTTTTTCTGGTGACGTTTTCTTTCGTGCGGGCTGTCCCGTCGGTCGTCGCTCTGCGGCTGATTAAGTTACGGGACAGCAGCCGGGGGCGTTGGATGCCCGCGCGGAAAGAAACGGTCGGCGTGCGCGGACTTTTTGTCGCAGTGCGGCTTTGCCCGGTCACTGCGATAAAGTGAGGCAGTCGGCTGTACCGCGTCATGAAGGCGAAAAAAGCCGCCTCCCGTACAGCAGAAGGACGGGGAGGCGGCTTGACTGTGTTTGAAAATCAGCCTGGCTTAGTTCAGGATGACTTTGTATGATGCGATTTGGTCGTCGCTGGTGATGACGTTGACCAATACGATCTGGCTGTTGACTGCGGGCAGGTCAAGGGCTTTTTTGCCATTTGCGGCTACGTTGGCCAACAGACGGCCGTCGAGGGTGTACATCTGTACCTGCGCGATGCCGCATACGGATTTGACGCCAAGGTGTCCGTTCCTCTGAATGAGTTGTACGCCCTTGTCGAAGGAGGTCGTTGTCGTTACGCCGTCGATGCCCGTGGGGATGTCGCTTGCTTCTTCACAGATTTCGTGGATGACGGGCGATTTGCCCCTCCATTCGATTTTTATGGCTATTGCATCCGTGCAATGCGCGTCTTTCAGCGAGAAGCTGGTGACGGATCCCGTGAGTTCGCCGAGTTCGGTCCATGTTTCGCCGTCACGCGTGGCGGAGACCGTCGCACTTGTTGAGCCAGCGGCGTCTATGAACACGGTGACTTTGTTTACGAGGTTCGGGTTAAGCAGGTTGTAGGTCAGCTGGCCTGAACGGCTTGAAGAGTAAGCGGTTGCAGGCTTGTTGTCGAACACTTCTGCCACGGCGTCGCCGTTAGCCGTGGTTGCCGTGGGCAGTTCGCCGAACTGGTCGTAAAGTTTGTTTATTTCGATCTCGTGGAGGCGCAGCCATTTGTTCGTGTTGGCAGAACGGACGTACAGGCGTACATAGCGGACCGTGTCGCCGTCGGCTTCAAAATCGCAGTATGATACGTCGTCGGAGTATTTCACCACGTTTTCGTTGTCCATGGTGAAACTGGTTGTGTTGGTGCCTTTGATGGGAAGCGTTGTCCATTTATTACCGTCAAGGGAGGTTTGCACAACAGCTTGTTTCATGTAATCTCCGTTGGTCGTGCCAATACAGATGCGGACATCATATACGGGCATGGCCTGACGGAGCATGACCTGATAGCTGTCGTTGGCCTGTTGGTTGCGGTTCAGGGTACAGAAGGTCGAGTAGTCGCCATCATAGATGTACTGGCTGCCATGGTTCTGGTAGATTTCGCCCGAGGGGATAGTCGCTTTGTTTATGGTGGCCGGTTGGAGAATCTTCACGCAGAACGCCTGGCGTGAAAGGAGCAGTGGCTGGGATTCGCTTGTCTTGTTGCGGAGGCACACATACTTGCATGGGGTGGTCGGAAGAGTGCCTTGGGGCAGTGTCGACCACTGTTTGCCGTTTGGAGAGCAGACCACGTCGAAGTGCTCATTCAGGGAGTCGGCCACGGTGATACCGTATATGTGCGTAGGCGCGACGAGTTGGAAACCAAACATATCGTTCGGGCGGAGCATGAACGTTTTGGCGGTCGTTGTGTAGACGCCGCTCGTGTTGCTTACTACGCGAATGGAAGCGGCTTCGTCAAGCGTGGAGTAGGCCGTGGGAGCGTCGGGCGTTTGTCGTTCCGGAAACATGTCGTTGAACGCGTTGCTGCCCATCCATTCGGATACGAATGGTTTCAGCGTGTTGGCTGATGCGTTCACCTGATACGTATTGGCAGACGGATTGGTGCCCATACTTTCGAGGGAAGACACGGAGTATCGTGAATCGGTCGCAAAGGCGTCAGCATTTTTCTGTGCTTCAAGATATGCGTTCCATTCGTTTGTCAGGTCTTCCTCGTTCTTGGCTTCAAGGAATTGGTTGACCGTCGTGGCCATGTCGTGTACAAGGTTGAGCCACGGTTGGACATCGTTGAAGAAGAGGCGGTCTGATTCGACGTCACTGTTTTCCATTCCAGCCACCGTTTCGCTTGCTTTGATGATTTCGTCCATCTTGGCTTTGAGCGCCGCCGGGTCTGTTTCTTGGCCGCGCTCCACGCTTGTCTTATACTGGTTGCAGAGCGTGGTCAGCTCCGACGGATCGTTGTATTTCAGATAAGGAGCGAGCGTGCGGAACGCGTCGGCATATGGGGCGCTGATGACTGCGGGAATAGCGGCCTCCCAACTTTTTTCATTGTCGAAGCAGTCATTGTTCCACGCGTAATCGGCTACGCTGAACAAGGGGATTTTGGCTATTTCACCCTCCTGCATCGGATTGCTGAGCACACCGGCGCAGTTGTTGAGCTCGTTCGGCATTCTGGAATTGTTGTTGACCGCCGGCATGTCGATGAAATTCTGATACATGTCGGACGGGTAAATCTGGCTGTCGGCATTGTCGTTGCAGGGGTAGTTCCACCACCAGGCTACGTCGCGGCCAAGTTCGTTCTTCATGGTCGTGAGGTCGCTGTTGTTGGGAACTGTCCAAACGGAATAACCGGTCGTGTAGACGATGATTTTTTCCGGTATTTGTGAAAGCGCCTTGAAGTATGCCTGTCGGTTCTCCACGTTTGTCCATGTCAGATTGTAGACATGAGGAACGTAGTGCAGGGGCTTCACGGTGTCGGCCGGAGCCGCATCTTCTGTGTTCCACGTTGCGTCTATCTGGTTTTGCAGATTGGTGAAGAACTGCGTATAGAGCGGGTAGTTGGTCGCATCGTCATAGCCACCGGCGTCGTCGGTGAACACGGCAAACTGACGGACTCCCAAGTCGTACATGAGCTTGAATTTGTTCATGACGTTGGTGACGTCCTGGTCTGTTTTTGTTTTCAGCCCCGGGTGGATGGCCCAAATGAAGTTGACTTTCGTGGCGTGCGCAGTGGCTGTCAGGTCCTTGAACATGTCTTGCGTGAGCCACCCGTTCTTTTCCTGTTCTGCGGTGATGGTCGTCGGGTAGGGATCGAGGTAGTATCCGGAATGATAGGGGTCGCTTTTGGCTCCGTAGAGGTAGGTGTTCAGTTTATAGCGAGCCATGAATCTCATAATGTCTTTCTTGACGGCTACGGAATAAGGGTAACCGTAGTAACCTTCGACAAGCCCGCGTGACTGTTGGTCGGCATAGTCATTGATGGTGACGCAGGGCATGTTTTCCGTGCCCTTGTCAAGCATTTGTTCCAAGCTGGCGAGGCCATAGAATGTAGCGTCTGTGTTCTCTCCGAGGATGACGAGCTGGGCATTCGTTCCGTCGGATGTCAGTGAGACGATGTGCCGGTCGAATTTTCCGGCTTTCGTCAGGACGGAGCGGTCGAGGTTCAGTTCTGTCGCTTTCTGGTCGGCTAAACCTTCCGAGCCTGCAACGCCAAGGTAAATGTTGGTTTGTCCTGTTGCTGTGGCGTCGGAAAAAGTCGCCGTGATGCCGTGTTCGCCCAATACTTCCTGTGCCCTGTCCTTCGTATATTGGTCGATCGTAGGGTCGCATACGATGTTGACGGTCGGTGTGAACGAAACCTTGCCATCGAGGGCTTTTTGCTCCTGCGGTATGGGGTAGATGGTGTACACGTCGTCAGCTGAGGCCGGGAGTGTGCACATGCCGCCCACAGCACACAGGAGGTACATGGGAATAGCGTGTCGTTTCATAGATTGTGCGTTTAATTATCTAATCGGATGTTTTGTTTATTTAAGTCCTTCAAGGGTCTCTTTGAGCGACTTGATTTTTTCTTCGGAGTCTCTTTCTTTTTTGCGTTCCAGCTCGACCACTTTTTCCGGGGCGTTGGCTGTGAATTTCTCGTTGGAGAGTTTTTTCTTGATTCCGGCAAGGAATTTTTCCAAGTGTGCCAGCTCTGCTTCGATTTTGGCCTTTTCGGCATTGACGTCGATGAGACCGCCGAGGGGAACGGCCAATTGCGTCGTCCCGACCATGAAGGCCAAGGCTCCCTCGCTCTTTGCCGTCACGTGGCGGAACTCGTTGATGTTGGCCATCTTGCTGATAACCGGTTCGAAGTCAGCGAGCGCCGGAGTGTCCACAATTTCAAGTGTGAGTGTCTCTTTGGGCGAAATGTTTTTCTGACTGCGGATGCTGCGGACGTTTGTCACGATCGACTTAACCGCTTCGAGCCTGTCTATAAGATGCTGCTCGGCTTCGCTCGGTTGGTCGTGGGGGATGGGGGCGGTCATGATCGTCTCGCCCTCTTTCCTGTCGTAGAGGTGCTGCCAGAGTTCTTCGGTGATGAACGGCATGAACGGGTGGAGCATCTGGACCAGTTTCTCAAAGAACGCCAATGTCTGCCCGTAGGTCTTTCGGTCGATGGGGCTACCGTAGCTCGGCTTCACCATTTCCAGGTACCAGTTGGAAAACTCGTCCCAGAAGAGGCGGTAAATTTCCATCAGCGCTTCGCTCAACCGATATTTCGTGAAGAGGTCGTCGACGGCCGTTCCGCTCTTCCGGACCTGTGCTTCGAACCATTGGGTGGCGATTTGTGCCGTCTTGGGCTGCTCAGTGTCTTCCACCTCCCAGCCTTTGATCAGGCGGAAAGCGTTCCATATCTTGTTACAGAAGTTGCGGCCTTGTTCGCAGAGTGCCTCGTCGAAGAGAATGTCGTTGCCCGCAGGAGCGGCCAGCATGATACCCATGCGCACACCGTCCGCGCCGAATTGGTCTATCAGCATGAGGGGGTCCGGGGAGTTTCCAAGCGATTTCGACATCTTACGACCGATTTTGTCGCGGACGATACCGGTGAAATAGACATTGCGGAAAGGCGGCTTGCCGGTGTATTCGTAGCCCGCCATAATCATGCGGGCCACCCAGAAGAAGAGAATGTCGGGCCCGGTGACGAGGTCGTTTGTCGGGTAGTAGTAGTTGAATTCCGCGTTGTCGGGGGCGAGAATGCCGTTGAAGAGGGAGAGGGGCCAGAGCCACGACGAGAACCATGTGTCGAGGGCGTCTTCGTCTTGATGCAGGTCGTCAATTGTTAGTGACGTGTCGCCCGTTTTCTGGATGGCCAGCCTGAGCGCTTCTTCCGCCGTTTCGGCCACGACGTATCCGCCTTTCGGCAGGTAGTAGGCTGGAATGCGG
>USCX01000028.1 GCA_900553285.1 uncultured Prevotella sp. | reverse complement strand
CCTATCTTTGTTCCCCGAGGACAGGAGGCGGCTCGGGCCAGCCTCAGAAAAACGGTTTTTTCTGAGGCTCTCCGCTCGCCTTTCGCTATCTTTGCCCTCAAATTCGAACCTATCAAGCGACTAAAAAAAATAATGCAGATTCTCGTGGGCGTACTCATCGGCGCCTACGTGTTATTGTATGCTGCGCTCAACCTGCCTGTCAGCCGGGCCTTCCTCACCGGAGTGGCCACACGCATGTTAAGCGAGAAGCTCCATACTCACGTTGACGTCGGCGACCTCGAAATCGGACTTTTCAATCGCGTCATGCTTCATGATGTCCGTCTCGACGACCAGCAGCACCGCCCGATGTTAACAAGCCGACTTATCTCCGCTAAAATCGACCTCAGGTCGCTTCTCCTCGATAAACGCATCGTACTGCACACGATTTCTCTCCTTGACCTCGACGTACGCCTCGTGCAACAGCATGAGAACGCAGCGCCCAATTTCCAGTTCGTTCTCGATGCTTTCAAAAGTAAAAAGACGGACAAAAAAACGCCTCTCGACCTGCGCATCAACTCACTCATCATACGACGCTCCAACATCAGCTGGGAACGCACATTCATGCCAAGAAAAGGCCCGACCATCGACATGAATCACCTCCGGATAAAGGACTTGGATGCAAGTATCAGCCTGAAAGTTCTCACCGAAGACTCGCTCAACCTGCGCGTCCGCCACATGAGCCTCAACGAGCAAAGCGGCCTGCAGATCAAGCGACTGACCCTGCGCCTGGCCGCAGACCGCAGCCATTGCTTCGTGGCCGGAGTGAAAGTTGAATTGCCGAACAGTAATTTTGAACAGAACAACCTGTCGCTCACATACGACATGAAGCGCTTCCTGTCAACACTCCGCGTGAGGGGAACTCTTCAACGCAGCCATATCTCGCTCTCTGACCTCACTTTCTTACTCCCACAAAACAAACAGGCAGACGACCTCGCCTTCCATGTCTCGTCCCAATTCAACCTAAGCCCCTCACACTGGACTTTCACGCAGACCCGTCTGCAAAGCACCGACGGCTTGTTTTCCCTGTCAGCTCACGTTACACTCACCCGCTCGCCGCATGAACGCATAGACGTCACCCGGCTCAGACTAAGCGCCGACCCGCTGTTCATAGCGAAAGCCACAGCCCGGATGAGCACGAAGCCTCTCCCGCCGGAAGTGGAACGGATAGGGCGCTTCACCCTTACGGGCCGGGCCTCTTATGCACAGAAAAGGATGGATTTCGACGGCAAACTGACCACTGACGCCGGCGAACTGACTGGAAACGGAAACTACGCCCAAGGGGAATATGCAGCCCAGCTCCGCACGCGGTCATTCGACTTGGGCCGTGTGCTGGCCGACACAACCCGCTTCGGAAACATCGCTTTCGACCTCAGCGTCGTCGGCAAAGGACGCAAGAACCTCTCTGTAAAAGGCCAGGTCAGCCAGTTCCGCTTCAACCACTACAACTACCGGCACATCACACTGGCCGGCACTTGGGATGGAAAACGCATCCGGACCAAACTGGAAACGGACGATCCCAACCTGCGTCTTTCAATCCACGGCGTAGCCGCACTGCCAGACCCACTTGATGCTCTCGAAGTCACGGCCGACGTGCCACGATGCGCCCCTCACGCCTTGGGCTGGACGCCTCAATACGCCTCTACGGTATTCGCCGGACACCTCTCCGCCTCTTTGAAAGGTGGGACCTGGTCACGGGCCACCGGAACGCTCTGCCTGAAGAATCTCCGCATGGAGACTCCGGACACCCTCTGCACGCTCGACTCCCTGCTTATTGAAGCCGGCACGAAACAAGGCCGCCATTACATCAGGCTACACAGTGATTTCGCACAAGCGGACTACCTTGGCACCCACTCGCTCCAGGAAAGCATTCCGCACGTCACCTCCTATCTTAGTCCCTACCTGCCCACGTTGTTCCCCTCTTCGCTGGGCCCGGTGCCTCCCGTGTCAAACGGACGGTTCAATCTGCACATCACAAATACCCGGTGGCTCAGCAAGCTCTTCAATCTGCCCGTGACACTCAACCACCCCTTTACGGCGCAGGGCTATTGGACCGAACAGAAGTCATTCTCCCTTTCAGCCCACACACGCGGGCTGAGCGTCGGGGAAACAGACATTAACGATGTGAAAATCTACGGCCGTGGAGATGGCCGTCAGGCTCGGGCCGTCGTTCAGGCCACAAAGCCCATGAAAAACTCCGACGTCAGAACCTCTGTCGAGTTGCTCGCGTCGGGCGACAGCGTCATGTCAGACCTCACATGGACCGACAGCAACGAACAGAAATACAGGGGAGACGTTCATTTCATATCCGACTTCCACCGCTTCACCCCCGAACAGCGTGAGGTGAGCGTCGACCTCCTTCCGGGACGTGTGTACATCAACGACACGCTGTGGAACGTCGGACAGGGCCGGCTCAACTGGGCGCAAAAACGACTGCACATCCATCACTTCAACCTGAGTCACAAGAACCAACAGCTCAGCCTGCAGGGGAATCTGGAACACAGCAAGAACGACACGCTGGCTGTCACGCTGAAAGACATCGAGGTAGGCTACATCATGGACCTCATCAATTTTCACGCCGTAGACTTCGCCGGACGCGCCACGGGACATGTCTTTCTTACGAATACACTCGACGACCCTCATGTCATGTCGCGCCTCGACATCTCCGACTTCCGCTTCAACCAAGCCCCGATGGGTTCGATGGCGGCCGAAGCCCGCTGGAACTCAAAAGAGAACCAGATTGACATAGCGGCCATCATGGCTGAACGCGGACTGAGCCAGACGTACATCAACGGCCACATCTCTCCCAAACGCAAAGGCCTCGACCTGCGTTTCCAGACGAACAACACGAACATACAGTTCATTAACCGCTACCTCGACGGGATTTTCACAAACATGAGCGGACGAGCCTCTGGCGACCTGCGCCTTTACGGTCCGTTCAAACAGCTCGACCTCGAAGGGAAACAGGCGGTCCATATGGACTGCCGCGTAGTACCGACCGGAGTGGACTACACCATCGAAAGCGACTCCGTCATCATCCGCCCGGGGAGCTTCAACATATATGACATCCGACTGACCGACTCCGAAGGAGGACGGGGCTACGGACAGGGGGCACTGCGCCACAACCATCTTCACGACCTGAATTACGACTTCTCGCTCCATGCCCAGGACTTAAAAGCCTACGACCGGCCGAAAGAGCTCGACATGCCGTTCTACTCGACAGCCTATGTCACGGGAAGCATGCACATGGAGGGCCATCCCGGGTCGTTCTCGGCCGACATCAATGTGCGGCCTGAGCGCGGCACGCAGATCACCTATATTCTCAACCGTCCGGAAACGACCAACAGCAGCCAGCTCATCACCTTCCGCGACCGCAATCTTCTCGACACGGCAAAGGACAGTCCCGCACCCAACCTCCTGCCAGAACCTGCGGCAACCAAGACGGACATCCGGCTGAACTTTCTCATCGACATGACTCCCGACGCCTCAGCGCGCGTGCTGATGGACGAGAACTCCGGCGACGCCATCGACCTCAACGGCGAGGGGGCCATCCGCGCCTCGTTCTACAACAAGGGCGACTTCCAGCTCTTCGGATCATACAACGTCCGACGCGGCACCTACAAGCTCAGCCTGCAAGACCTCATCCGCAAGGAATTCACCATCCAGCCCGGCAGTTCCATCACGTTTGTCGGCGACCCGGGCAACAGCGACCTTAACCTGCAAGCCGTCTACACGGTCAATTCGGCCTCACTGGCCGACCTGAACATCGGCTCCAATTTCTCAAACAGCACAGTGCGCGTCAACTGCCTGCTCAATGTCAACGGAAAAGTCAGCGCCCCTCAGCTCTCTTTCGACCTCGACCTGCCCACGGTGAACGAAGACGAAAAACAAATGGTACGCAGCATCATCAGCACCGAAGAGGACATGAACATGCAGATCATCTACCTCCTGAGCGTAGGCCGGTTCTATACCTACGACTACGGGGCGACGGCCACAGCTTCCACCCAGAGCCAGTCGTCGGTAGCCATGAAATCATTCTTGTCAAACACGTTGACCGGACAACTCAACAACATCATCTCGAACGCTATCGGCTCGTCGAACTGGTCGTTCGGCACCAACCTGAGTACCGGCGAAGTGGGTTGGAGCGACATGGAAGTGGAAGGACTTCTCAGCGGCCGCCTGCTCAACAACCGCTTGCTCATTAACGGAAACTTCGGTTACCGCGACCGCGCAGCCTACTCGACCGGTTTCGTCGGCGACTTCGACATCCAGTGGCTTCTGACTCCCAACGGGAACATCAGCCTGAAAGCGTACAGCGAGTCGAACGACCGTTATTTTACCAAATCATCACTCACGACGCAAGGCATCGGCTTGCAGCTTAAACGCGATTTCATCCGCTTTGGCGACATGTTCCGCTGGCTGAAGAAAGACAAGAATAACAACGGGAAGAAAGCGCCTTAATCTTTCCACCCGCTAATGAATCCACATCCTACGTCCCATTTTGTTCATCCTCCGCTACACGGCGCATGCCCGCTTCGCTGCCGACATGCGAGGCGTTGTCATACGGTCACACACAAGGAACTATCCTTCTGCCACTTGCGTGTATCAACAGGCACAAGGCATCACCTCCGGCGGGCACACCCCGCCTCATAAGGTACGCACAAAGTCATTTCATTATGAGACAGTTATAAAAAACGACCAATTCGGAAGCCGGCCTCCCTTCGTCCGTTCATCCTAACCCCTCGCAGGAAACGACAGCTCCTCAGTACGCCCGGTCATACCCCCTGGCCGACTATACACACAAAAGATATATACAAGAATGGATAATAAGTAAGAACAAATAAAAGAAGATAGGGTGAGGTTACATTGTCACACACACGAAAAAAAACGAAGAACTTGCCCCAAAAGACAACCGGGCTTATGGGCAGAGCGCCCTCTGGTAAAGCGACGCCCGGGCGCGCGGCCGCAAGGCAAAAAGACACGGCCGCACATCCCCACGAAGCCATCCCGCATAACGCCACATACCGTGACGGGCGGTTAACGCGCCGGGCGACCGGCTTACACCCGACCTCATCGAAATGCACATGACACACAGACCGACAAAAATACGAAGGGGACGTTCCTTCTCCGGACACATCCCCCTCGCTTGACCTTTTCTCCCACGCGGACGTCACCGCCGCCTGTTGAACAGCCGCAACTGCCGCAAACGGCGGATTATCCGGATGCCGAACATGGCGCCGTCATAAATGGCGATACTCCGTTCGACATAGCCCATCCACTTTCCCGTCTTGCCTTGGGAGGTGTCGGCAGGTGCGAAGAGACTCTTCACCTGCTCTCCCATACGCGCACGGCTGTCGGCAAGAGCTTGTCTGACTTCGGCTTTGGCTGCGATGACCGCTTCGAGAGAGTCCAACGTTTTTTCCTGACGGTTCACTTGCATACGCTTCACGAAATTAAGGTGCCCCACGTTCGGCGAACAACTTTGCCACGTGCGAAGCAATAGGATTGAAAATAAGCCGTTTCCGCAGGAGATAAACCACGATGGCCACCACGGCCCATGCGGTGCAGACCACAGCGCAGGCTGCCACTTCGCTTTCCATACAATCGCTCAAGGCCACTACGCACATGTAAGAAAGGAACAGAACGACGATGCCTCCCAACAAAAAGAGGATAGCTCCCAACGTGAGGGCAGCGAGCAACACTGTCAGTTTCTCTACTATATCCAGCCGGACATAGCGCTTCTGCAACCGGACGTAGGTCATCACCTCCCGCAGCAGCTCTTGCAGGCTGTCTATGTTCTTATTACTGGATAACACAGGCGCTGTTTAATTAGACGTAGACAATTCGTCGGCGATGTCGTCCACCAAGCTTTCCATTTCCTTGCTGTTCAGCTTGATGCCCCTTTTGCGGATGGCCTCGGCAATCTTCGAACGCGTGTCTTCGCCCTTCTCCGGAGCGAACAGGATACCACATGCGGCTCCCACAGCTGCGCCGCCTAAGAAAGCAGCCAAAATACTTAATCCTTTCATAATTCAATCATTTTTTAGTATGAAACAATCTGTGCCCCAAAAGGCACGCTTCAAAGTTAAGGTTTTTATTCCAATTGTGTACCCCGCGACACGGCTTTTTTCTACCTCACAGCGTATTTTTACATTCAGCCTTTCATTCCCTTTCCCCTTCCCGGCTACACCACGTCACGCCCGGTTCACGTATTGAATGGAAGCCACCACAAACTTTTTCATTCCGGAAAGACTGACCGCTAGGGGAAAAAACGTATCTTTGCAGACAAAACATACATTGCGACCTCCTATCATCTAAACTCACTTTGCATGAAGAAAAGGAATTTATTTCTACTTCTGACTGCCATTTGTCCATTCACGGGGACAGCACAAGACAGCCAGCCAAAGCCCACGACGGAAAACGACACCATATGGTATTGCATTTCAACGCCCCAACGTGAGAACCTGAGCATAACGAACTGTGGCGAAAACGCCAACCTTGTCGGAACCCGCATCACCTACGCCGACAACCAGCTTTGGTGCTTTATCGCCTTGTCTGACGGCAAGTTCAATCTGCTCAACCGCGAAGGCGGACTTTTCATGGCAGACCAGCCTACTGGCAAATACTATACCGCAACCAAGGAGCAGCCCGGCACCGGGTTCGCCCTCTCCGAGGTCCAAGACGGGCTCTATAACCTTGCTGATGCCCAAGGCGACCTTGTAAACCTGTGTTTGGCAGACCAAGGCCACCAACTGACGCCATATAACGTGTCCACCGACGCGGGCAACCTCTTCCGCCTGGAAGAGGTCAACCCTGACAACGCAGCCTTCGAACTGGCCAAGAGCCAAGCTCTGGCTTTTTACGAGAAATCCGTCGAGGGGAATGCACCGGGCACTTTCCCTGCCTCATCCCGCGAAAGTTTCGTCGCAGCCGTCAACCAGGCCACTTCGGTCAGCGAGGTCGACGCCGCCCTCACAGCATACAAGTCTGCCGTAAACACGGTGAAAGAGAACACCTATTACTTTATAGTGTCGACTGGGCCAAACTACTGCAACGGCCGCATCCTCTACAACACCAAGCCGACAGCCGGGGCATCCCAACGCTGGGGCGACAAGACCATTGACGAAAACGCCCTTTGGGAATTCATTGCCGGGGATGGCGACACGCCCACCTATAAGATACGGAACAAAGCCACAGGACTGTATCTCACGGCAACCAGCACGCCGGGTGGTTCCGGCGAGGTCAAAGGAGCAAATGAGCCGGGCGATGACGGCAGCTTCGAGCTCGAGCCCTTGTTTGAAAACGCCTCGTTCCTGCTATATACCCCCGGCGGCAATCCCGTCCACGCCCAGCAAAACTATGGCGTGGTAGTCACATGGAACTCACGCGACTACGGCTCAGCCTCCTCATGGCAAATTGTCCCCGCCACCACCGACGAGCTGTCACGGGCAGCCAACAAGGCGAAAGAAGACACCACCGAATATCAGCTCGTGTGGAACGACGAATTTGACGAAGACGCCGTCGATACCGGGAAATGGGGGCTCGGCGAAGGCTTCCAGCGCAACAACGAGGCCCAATGGTATCAGGCCGACAACGCGGAAATCATCGATGGCAACCTTGTCATAGAAGCACGTAAGGAACGCCGCCCGAACCCATGGTACGAGGCAGGAAGCAGCGATTGGAAAAAGTCGCGTGAATACATAGACTATACCTCATCCATCCTCACCTCGTCCGGGAAATACGACTTCTGCTACGGACGCATGGAAGTAAAAGCCAAGATACCCTGCATCAGCGGCTCTTGGCCCGCCATCTGGCTGTTGGGCAACGAAAACGTCACAGGACCTTGGCCCTCATCGGGAGAAATTGATGTGATGGAGTATTACCGGGACATGACGTGGGCTAACCTCGTGTGGGGTTCGGAAGCACAATGGGCAGGCATTTGGGAGTCGCGCAACACCCCGGTCACGAACTATTGGGTGAAACAAAACCCCAATTGGAAAGACGAGTACCACATCTGGCGCATGGATTGGGATGAAGAATCCATCAAACTTTACCTTGACGACGAACTCATCACCATTTGCGACCTTGAACGCACCGTCAACCAAGGCATTTGGCATCTTGTCGACAATCCTTTCCACACCAACCAATACATCCTGCTGAACCTTGCCTTGGGCGGCAACAACGGTGGAGCCATCGACGACAGCCAACTGCCGTTCCAATACCTTGTCGATTATGTCCGCGTCTACCAGAAACCCAACCAGATTGTAGGTATCATGCGCCCGACGCAAGGCACTGACGGCAAGCTCGTCACCATGGACACGCAGGGCGGCATTCTCAACACAACAGGCTTCACAGGTAAAATTAACGTCATGGTGTACGACATAAACGGGCATCGCGTGCTTCATCGCCAAGGCGACAGCTCCCCGGCAGGCATCAGCCTCGAGCTCAACAACCTTGAACCAGGCACCTATATCGTCAAGGCCACTGATTCCAAGACCACGCGGACGCAGAAGCTCCACATAAGTAAATGATAAGAACAAGCCTTGAACAGACCGTATCCCCACCGACACTGGGCAAACGTCTGTCAGTTAAACTTAATTAACCACGTAAGAATAAATAAGTAAACAAAGAACACTACCTTTGCAACAATAATTGCGAACGAACATCCAAATTTCCACACCATAAGCAACAGACTCATGAAGACACTCTTTATCCTTGGCGCCAGTTTATGTACAGCCATAGCTTTCACCTCTTGCAAATCCAGCGAAAGCGCCTACAAAAAAGCATACGAAAAGGCCAAAGCCCAAGAAATGGCCTCCGCATACCAGTCGACGGACACGACTGCCACAGTCACGCCGGTGGTTACCACTGAGACCGTGAGCGTCACTCCGGTCACGCCCCCCGCACAGGAAGACCACAGCGACGTCCGCACCATCAGCGGAGGCCTCACCGTCATCAGCGGAAGCGGGCTGCAAGCATACAGCGTGGTGGTCGGCAGCTTCTCCACGCAAGCCAACGCCGAGGGACTGCAAAGCGTGCTGAAATCAAACGGCTATGATGCTCAAATCGTCAAGACAAACGAAACCATCAACGGCATCACCGGCTGGTTCCGCGTAGTAGCTTCCACCTTTGCCGACAAGGCTTCGGCCGCTCAGTCGCGCGACGCCTTGCGGGCCACTTACTCAGACGCGTGGCTGCTTTACAACAAATAAGAACGTAACCCCCAACCCTATGCAGTGCGGGCAGCTTCCATCGCGAGCTGTCCGCATTTTTCGTGACAGGCACATCGGATGGCACGACTTTTGCTACATCGGGAAAGGAACTACAACAAGTACGAATTATGCAAAAAGGTAACATTGGCGTAACGACAGAGAACATCTTCCCTGTCATCAAAAAATTCTTATACAGCGACCACGAAATCTTCCTGCGCGAGCTCGTATCGAATGCCGTCGACGCCACGCAAAAACTCAAAACCTATGCCTCGAAAGGCGACTTTAAAGGCGAGTTGGGCGACCTGACCATCCACGTCATCCTCGACAAAGACAAGGGTACGCTCACCATCAGCGACCGGGGACTCGGCATGACGGAAGAAGAGATTGACAAGTACATCAACCAAATTGCCTTCTCCGGCGCCAACGACTTCCTCGACAAATACAAGAACGACGCCAACGCCATCATCGGCCATTTCGGCCTCGGCTTCTACTCCTCGTTCATGGTGGCCCAGAAAGTAGAAATCGTCACCAAGAGCTACAAAGAAGATGCTCCCGCCGTCCGTTGGACCTGCGACGGCTCACCGACCTACGAAATAGAACCTGCCGAGAGAGACGGGCGAGGCACCGACGTCATTCTCCACATTGATGACGACTGCAAGGAATTTCTCGAAAAAGGAAAGATTCAGGAACTGCTGACAAAGTATTGCCGTTTCTTACCCATCCCTGTGGCCTTCGGCAAGAAGACCGAATGGAAAGACGGCAAACAGGTCGACACAGACGAGGACAATATCGTCAACGACACAACTCCGCTGTGGACGCGCAAGCCTTCCGAACTGAAAGACGAAGACTACAAGAAGTTCTACCGCGACCTCTACCCCATGTCGGACGAACCCTTGTTTTGGATTCACCTGAACGTTGACTTCCCGTTCCATCTCACCGGTATCCTCTATTTCCCGAAAATCAAAAGCAACATAGAGCTGCACCGCAACAAGATCCAGCTCTACTGCAACCAAGTGTACGTGACAGACCAGGTCGACAACATCGTGCCCGACTTCCTGACGCTCCTCCACGGCGTCATCGACTCGCCGGACATCCCCCTGAACGTCAGCCGGAGCTACCTGCAAAGCGACGCCAACGTCAAAAAGATTTCGACCTATATCACTAAAAAAGTGAGCGACCGCCTCGCGTCGCTTTTCAAAAACGACCGAAAGGACTTCGAACAGAAATGGGACGACCTGAAAATCTTTATCCACTACGGCATGCTCACTGAGCAGGATTTCTATGAGAAGGCCAAGACGTTCGCACTGTTGAAGGACGTCGACGGGAAATACTTCACCTACGACGAATACCGCGACCTCATCAAAACGAACCAGACCGACAAGGACGGCAATCTCATTTACCTTTACGCCAGCCATCTCGACGAGCAATACAGCTACATCGAGGCGGCACGGGCCAAAGGATACAACGTCCTGCTCATGGACGGCGAACTCGACGTGGCCATGGTCGGCATGCTCGAACAGAAATTTGACAAGAGCCGCTTTGCTCGCGTCGACGGTGACACCATCGACCGTCTGATCCTCAAAGAAGACAACAAGACGAGCGACCTCAGTCCCGAAGACAGCAGTGAACTCACGGCCCTCTTCACTACGCAGATGCCCAGCCTCGACAAAGTGGAGTTCCACGTTGAGGTGGCCCCGCTCGGCGAGACGGCCGCTCCCGTGCTTATCACGCAAAGCGAATACATGCGCCGCATGAAAGAAATGAGCCGCCTGCAAGCCGGCATGTCGTTCTATGGCGAAATGCCAAGCATGATGAGCGTTGTCCTCAACAGCGACCACCGTCTGGTGAAAAACGTGCTCGAAAACATGAAAGCCCACACGGCTGACGCCATTCGCCCCATCGAGGCCGAACTGAAAGGACTGAACGCCCGCCACGCCGCCCTCGAACAGGCCCAACAGAAGAAAAAAGCTGACGAGATCACTCAGGAAGACCGTGACGAACTCGATAAGTGCAACAAGGACATCACTGCACAAGAGGACGCCAAACGCAAAGTCCTCTCCGACTACGGCGCAGGCGAAGCCGTTGTTCACCAGCTTATTGACATCGCCCTCTTGCAGAATGGCCTACTGAAAGGGAAAGCGCTCGACCAATTCCTAAAACGCAGCATCGACCTCATCAAATAAGGAAGGGCGCGCCCTTCGCAAAGAGCAAGAAACCCAAGAACCCCGGCAACCTCACGCAGAAGTTGCCGGGGCTCTTATTTTACATCCGGCATGACCGTCTGCCCCCGACGCTTTATACGTAAGACAGAGGCGCATCAGGCAAGAGGGGGATCACGAGAAGGCCTGTCCGGAAGACCCCTCTTCCGTCCTCTTTCTCCCGGCCGGCGGGATAGGAGCTGGCCTCACTTGGGTTTTCAATCCGTTTGACCACACGTGCGGGATTACCGCCCATCACAGTCATCGGCGGCATGTCGCGCGTCACGACCGGGCTACGACAAACCGCCAGGTATCATTTTCGATACGATGAAACTGACTTACGAACCGAACAGCAGGCATCATTCGCCCGAAGAGGTGTGCGACTACCTGTCCCGAATTGCCGGGCGGGAGATTGACCTTTCTGTCACGCTTTTGCCTCCGTTAATCAGTCTGCCTGAGTCAGCACACATCACCGGAAACACATCTCACCCCGACGACGCACATCAGACGCGATAAAGGCAGCCAAGCCGAAATTCCAGATTTTTCCTGCTTTCTCCGTAAACGAAACGTTACTCAACGGAAAAGAACGTAGAAACGTTTGGTAAGACCATTTTAATTTTGTAATTTTGCAACCGATATATCACCCAAAGGGCCAGACTGGATTTGACAGCAGGTTGAAAAGGTGTGTAAGCATGCAGTGCGTTGTTAGTTGGCACTTAAATCTCGGCTATCAAAAATTTAACTGGCGAAAACAAATACGCTCTCGCTGCTTAATCGAAGAACAGTAGATTAACTTTATCTCTTCACAAGGTGGAGAGACGAGACATCACTCAAAAGCTGTGTTTCCGAAGCGTTTTGGTTCAGTGGTGCAGATAAATCGGAAATAGTTTCAGGCAGCCCCGTGCATGGAATGAAACATTTAGGGGATAAGGCATAGGCAAGTGGCTCCGGTCGGGCTTATGCACGAAAATTAAAACGGAGATAAGCATGTAGAAAGCGCATTGTTTCCTTGTTTGGACGAGGGTTCGAACCCCTCCTGGTCCACTCGTCCGTACCGGACCGGACTCCGTAAGTCATATTGCACACGGGAGGAGGTCCTTTCTCCGAAGTTCCATGCTTTTAGCGGACAAAGACTGTATTATGCGCCGATTTACGGCATGAAAGTTCCGAAAAATCCATTTACTCCGTTCGCGGCCATGACAACCCGCCAGCAGGCCGCAGGTTTCAGCGTGGGCGGACTTCCGGTTTCTGACACATTATGATGAAAAACAAACTATATGGCGTTGTGACGCTGGCGGCAGGTTTCCTGCCTCTGATAACCGAGGCCGAAGAGCGACCCAATATCATTCTTTTCCTGGTAGACGATATGGGTTGGCAAGAGACATCGGTTCCGTTTTGGACGGAACCGACCGCATTGAACCACAGGTATCGCACCCCCAACATGGAGCGCATGGCCCGCATGGGCGTAAGGTTTACCGAAGCTTATGCGTGCTCCGTTTCATCGCCCTCACGGTGCAGCCTGATGTCTGGGATGAACGCGGCCCGCCATCGCGTAACCAACTGGACACTGCACTACAATGAAACAACCGACCAGCCCGGAGGGCTACTCACACTTCCCCGCTGGAACTGTAACGGCATACAGCCGGCCGCACAAGCCTCGCCCCACGACACCTGCCGGGCTACGCTTATCACCTCGCTGCCCCAATTGCTGAAAGCACATGGTTATTACACCATCCACTGCGGCAAGGCCCACTTCGGGGCCGAAACGACCGCCGGGGCAGACCCACGGAATTTCGGATTCGACATCAACATAGCCGGAGCGGCAAACGGAGGACCGGCCAGCTATCTCGGCGAACGGCAATATGGTAAGGGAGCATTCCACGTATGTGGTCTCGAAGCCTATTACGCGGACAGCGTGTTCCTGACAGAAGCGCTGACCCGTGAGGCTCTCAAAGCCCTCCGCGAACCGATAGCCCGACGTCAACCTTTTTATCTCTACCTGTCACATTATGCCATTCATGTGCCCTATGACGAAGACCGGCGTTTTTCGGCCAACTACCGGACCGACTCGGGGCAAGGCGTATTTGACACACAACTCAATGCCCCTTTGAACGCCACCGAAATCAATCACGCCGCCTTGGTTGAGGGCATGGACAAAAGTTTGGGCGACGTGCTTGACTTCTTGGAACGCGAACCGGATGTGGCCCGGCGCACGATTGTGCTTTTTATGTCTGACAACGGAGGGCAATCCGTTTGGCCTCGCCAAGGACGCTTAGACTATGACCAGAATTTTCCGGCTCGTGGCGGAAAAGGAGCAGCCTATTTGGGAGGGGTGCGTGAACCGATGCTCGTGTATTGGCCGGGCGTGACTGAAAAAGGAACAATAAACACGAACCGCGTCATGATTGAGGACTTCTTTCCCTCCATTCTGGAAATGGCGGGCGTGAAAGATGCACAGACGGT
>USCX01000027.1 GCA_900553285.1 uncultured Prevotella sp. | reverse complement strand
AGATGAAGTAGGACGACATCATCTGGCGCAGCACCGTGCGGCCCAAACTCACGGTCAGGTCCTGCGGGTTGTTGGTCAGGCGGCTGACGAAGCCCTCGGCACGCAGCCACATGGGCTCGGCGAAGAGTTGCGCGTCGATGAAGTCGAGGGCCGAAAGCTGCTTGGCGCGGGGCGTGGGCGTGTAGACGGCGCCGGCTTCGTCGACGGTCTTAAAGTCGATGTAGGTGCCGCCCACGTTGTTGGCCACGTGGAACATGTAGCGGAGGAACTGCGTGCGGATCTGGCCATACATCTCGCTGAGGTTGCTGCCGTAAATGTCGTTGGCCTCATAGGTCCACTGGGGCAGCTTCTTCATCATACGTTGAAGGTTGAGGATGCCGTAGTAGCTGGCCTTGACCGCATCGTCGCCGAGGTCCTCGGTCTGGCAGCGCGGGTCGCGGTAGCGGTTGGTCTCGCCGTCGCCGAACCAGAGGCGCCGGTTGCCGTTGAGGTTCTCCTTGACGAGTTTTTCGAGCTCGTAGTGGTCGCTCTCGCTGTCGTAGGCGCCGGACATCGGCGTGTAGCCCCACTGGATGGCCCACTTGTCGTAGTCGCCGATGCGCGGGAAGATGCCCTTGCGGCTCAAGCCGTCGCCGGGTTGGGCCACGTAATTAAAGCGGGCGTAGTCCATGATGGAGGGCGTGTGGCCGTTTTTCTCCACCCACTCCTTCGAGCGCAGGCTGTCGACCGGCACGGTGCTGCTCGACCCGAAATTGTGGCGCAGGCCGAGGGTGTGACCCACCTCGTGCGAGGAGACAAAGCGGATGAGGTTGCCCATCAGCTCCTCGTCGTATTTCATCTTCTGCGCGGCCTCGTCGATGCTTCCGGCCTGGATCATATACCAGTCGTGAACGAGCTTCATCACGTTGTGGTACCAGCAGATGTGGCTCTCGATGATTTCGCCCGAACGGGGGTCGTGCACGTTGGGGCCGTAGGCGTTCTCGATGGGCGAGGCCAGGTAGCGGATGACCGAGTAGCGGGCGTCCTCCATGCTCATGGTGGAGTCGTTTTCCGGCCATTCCTTGGCGTAGATGGCGTTTTTGAACCCGGCTTTCTCGCAGGCCTCCTGCCAGTCGTTGACGCCCTCGATGAGGTATTTGCGCCACTGTTTGGGCGTGGCGGGGTCGATATAGTAGACAATCGGTTTCTTCGGCTCGACAAGCTCGCCGCGCTTCATCTTCTCGGCGTCGGCCGAGTCTTTCGGTTCGAGGCGCCAGCGCGTGATGAAGCGGCGCGGCTCGACGCGCTGCTGGTCGTCGGAAAAGTGGGTGTAGCTGTCGGCAAAATAACCGACACGGGGATCGAAGTAGCGGGCCAGCATGGGCTTCTCGGGCAGGAGGACGAACGAGATGTTCAGCCCGATGGTGGCGCGGCCCGTGGCCGACGTGGCAATGAGCTTGGTGGCCGCCGTGCTGGCGTAGGTCTTGGTGGTGCGTATCTCCGTGTTGAGGGGGAAGGTCTTTATCGTGTCAATGAACGACTGGTCGGAGAGCATGGCGGCCAGCCCCCACCGCTGCTTGTAAGAGTTGGGCAGGCTGATAGCGGCGTTGTCCTCGTTGAAAAACTTGGTGACGTTGATTTTATACTTGCCGCCGGCGCTCGACTCAATCTTGAAGGCGCCGATGACGGGGTTCTCGTTGCTGATGACGATGGCCCGGTTGATGGCGTCGGTCGAGTCGGCCGCATTGACCAGCAAGTCGGCGCGCAGGAGGAGCGTCTTGCCCGACGGAGCCTTCTCCCAGTAAACCGTCTGCTGGTTTACCTGCTCTCCGGCAAACTTGCCGCAGTTGGCGGGCGTCGCCGTGAAGCGCGTCGTGGTCAGGAACTTGCGGCCGATGAGCGAATCGGGCACCTCGAAGAACCAGTTGTCCGCACTCTTCGTCACGCTGAACAACCCCTGCCGCGTAGCGTCCTTGGGTTTGGCTGCGGCGGTCGTGTTGTCCACCTTCTTTTTCTTTTTACGTGCGTCGGCCGGGACAGCCACAATCAAACCGGCAGCCAGCACGAACAGTAAGATCTTTTTCATCTATGGTGTGTGTTTAAGAATGGATCATGCAAGGGTTAAATGGAAGTCAGCAACTTGTCGAATGCTTCGTACGATGCGTCGAGCCGCCCCTGCTCGTAGGGCTCGAGGCGCAGCGAGAACGTGCCCGGGATGCGTTCCAAGGCGAAATAATGCTTCAAGAGCGAAGCCAGGTTGAACGACAGGCGGTCGCCGCGCTGCATGAGCAGAAGGCAGTACTTGCGGTTGAGGGCCGCGTCGTCGAGTGCTTTAAGCTGGCGGAACAACAGGAAACAGCAAGGATGGCTGCCAGCCCGGAAAAGGTAGGGAACGCGCGTGGCGGCCTCCACGCCGAAAGCGTCGAACAGGCCGGTCACCTCTTCGGGCGTACGGAGCAACGGAAGAAAGGCGCCGAGCGTTTTCCGGCGATCGACGACGGACGCCTGCGACGCGGCAAAGCGCCGGAAGCCACTGTGCGAGAACGTCAGCCGGCCAGCCTCGTAGAGCCTGCAACCGGCTTTGAGAAACGTGCCCAGATAGGCTTTCGGGTCATGGGGCACGACGGTGGTAAACACGTCCCAGAAGGCCGCCCCGTCGAGCGCGGGCAAGAGCACCTCGCCCAGCAGATAGCCAGCCGTGCGGCGGTCGGTAGCGTTCAGTCCGTCAAGACAGGCGAGCAGCCCGTCGTAGTCCGCCGCCCGCAGCCGGGCGTCGAGGCGTTCCTGAAGAGCCGGATTATGACGCCGGAGGTTACTCATCGCGCTTCACAAGCAGGACCACGTTTTCCACATGGTGCGTCTGGGGGAACATATCGACGGGCTGGACGGCCTCCACCTTATAGGCCGCATCAAGCAGTTGGAGGTCGCGCGCCTGAGTCGCCGGATTGCAGCTGACGTAGACAATCCGGCGCGGGGCTGCAAGCAGGATGGTGCTGACGACGTCGGCGTGCATCCCGGCGCGGGGCGGGTCGGTGATGATGACATCCGGCCGGCCGTGCTCGGCGACGAACCCGGACGTGAGGATGTCTTTCATGTCGCCGGCAAAGAAAGCGGTCTTGCCGTCCAACCCGTTGAGGCGGGCATTCTCCTTGGCGTCCTCGATGGCTTCCGGGACGTATTCGATGCCGATGACCTTGCGGGCCCCTGCCGCCACGAAGTTGGCAATAGTCCCCGTGCCCGTATACAAATCGTAAACCAGCTCGCTGCCTGTCAGCGCTGCGAAACGGCGCGCCACCTTATACAACTCGTAAGCCTGCCCGGAGTTTGTCTGATAAAAGCTCTTGGGCCCGACTTTGAAGCGCAGGCCCTCCATTTCCTCGTAGATAAAGCCCGTGCCGTGAAACGTTGTCACGTCGAGGTCGCCGATTGTGTCGTTACATTTCAGGTTGTTGACGTAAAGCAGCGACGTTATCTCCGGGAACGTGTCGCGCAGCCAGGCCAAAAGGGACATGGCTTGCTCGCGCTCGGCCTCCTGCCTCCAACAGAACTGCATGAGCAACATGAGTTCTCCCGTGGTCGACGTGCGTATCATCATGTTTCTCAGCAGTCCTTCCTGCTGCCTGAGGTCGAAGAACGTCAGCCCATGGGCGAAAGCATAGTCACGGATGCCGTTTCGGAGACGGTTGCAGACATCGTCCATGAGGTGACAGGCGTGAATGTCGAGTATCTTGTCGAACGCACCGGGGATATGGAAACCGACAGCGTTCATGTTGTCAAACGTAACGCCGGAGGCTATTTCGTCGGCAGTTAGCCACTTTTTATTAGAGAAGCCGAATTCCAGTTTGTTACGGTAGGCGCGGGTACGGCGACTGCCCAAGATGGGCGAAACGGGCGGAAGCTCGACCTTGCCGATGCGGGTCAGGTTGTCGACCACTTGCTTTTGCTTGTAGCGGAGCTGCTCTTCGTAGGGCAGACACTGCCACTTGCATCCGCCGCAGACGCCGAAATGCTCGCAAAAAGGCTCGGCGCGCCTATCGGAGTAGTGATGGAAACGTACAGCCTCGGCTTCGGCATAATGATGTTTCTTACGCCTGACTTTAAGGTCGACCACATCACCCGGCACCACATAGGGCACAAAAACGACAAGGTCGTCAACGCGGGCCAGCGCCTTGCCCTCGGCTGCCACATCCGTGATAGTCACATTTTCGAGTATCGAAGGTTCTTTCTTCTTACGAGCCATAATCTTGGATAATTATGACGGCAAAGTTACGGATAAATGCACGAGCGTCCAAACGGCGACCGGATTTAACGGTCGAGGCGCTCGTATAACATCGAGACAAGACGGGGAACGGCATAGTCGTCGCGCCGGGTTTCGGGCACGCGGACAAGGCCTTCGGGCAAACTGGACAACGAAGGGAGGGACAACGCGTAGAAATCGGCCGTCAGCACGCGGTGGGTCAACACATGGCGAACGCCACGGGCCACGCAGCGCCAGACTCCGCGCGACGGGGCGAAAGGCGTGAGTTCCGGTGCCGCCAGCACCTCCACCTCGGCGGGGCGATGGTCGAACTCGACGAGAAACGGCTCGTAGAGGCCGGCCCAGATGTCGCCTGCCTGCCGACGGTGCAGCAGGACGTCGTCCACCACCTTTATATATATATAGACGAAATAACGTTCCGCCACCTGCGTCCGACGGGCCTTGACGGGCAGTGCCTCCACACGGCCCGTACGCCACGCCTCGCAGCCCGCTTCCAACGGGCAACCGGCACACTTCGGTGAGCGGGGCAGGCACTGGATGGCCCCGAAGTCCATGATAGCCTGATTGTAAAGCCCGGGGCGTTTCCGGTCGAGCAGTTCGGCGGCCGGCCGCCGTGTCGATCGGGGTTTCAAGCCCCCAGTATCGCGATAGGACGCGATAGACATTCCCATCGACGACGGCATAAGGCAGGTCGTAGGCTATGGAGCAAATAGCCGCCGCCGTGTAGTCTCCGACGCCGCGCAAAGCCCGCACGCCGGCATAGTCGGTCGGAAACCCTCCCTGCTCCACAATAGAACGGGCGGCTGCATGAAGGTTGCGGGCACGGGTGTAATACCCCAGTCCCTGCCAGGCACGCAACACGTCGTCCTCGCCAGCCGCGGCCAGCTCGCCGACGGTCGGAAAACGCTCCATGAACCGCAGGAAGTAGTCATAACCCTGCACGACACGCGTCTGCTGCAAAATGATTTCCGAAATCCAAATGCGATAGGGGTCTTTCGTCCCGCGCCAAGGGAGATCGCGCCGATGAACGGCATACCAGCGTTCGAGAGCGGCGGCAAAAGGGTGTGTTTCGTTTTCAACCATAAAAAGGGACGTATCCACAGAGAATGTCCCGCGCCGGAACTGCGCAGGACAAAGGACGAGGAAGAATGACAGCCAGGTCAGTGGAAAAGGCGGATGCGCTGTTCCTCAGACAGCTTGCAGATGAGCAGAATGCCGTCCTTCTCTACCACGACATACCCGTCGAGGCCTTGAACCACCACCTTTTTCTCCTGGGTCGTATGAACAATGCAGTTGTTTGTCTCATACAGGTCGATGTTCTCGCCGATGCAGGCATTGCCGTGCAGATCCTGCTTCACCTGCTGGCGCAGCGAGCTCCACGAGCCGAGGTCGCTCCACCCGAACGAGGCGGGGTAGACAAAGATTTCTTCGGCTTTCTCCATAATCGCATAATCGACGGAGATGTTCTCGCATTTGGGGAACTCGCGGTTTATGGCATCCTGCTCCTCAGGCGTCCCGTAGACGGGCATCAGGCCTTCGAAGAGGCGGGCCATCTCGGGACAGTAGACGCGGAACGCATTGACAATGGTGTTGACACTCCAAACGAAGATGCCGGAATTCCAGAAGTAATTATTCTGTCTGACGTACTCCTGTGCGACTTCAAGAGCGGGCTTTTCCTTGAAGGAATCGACCCGGAAGATATTCTTCTTGCGCGAGGACGAGAAACTCAGGTCGCCCTCGATGTAGCCGTAGCCCGTCTCGGGCCGGTCAGGCCGGATGCCAAGCGTCACGATGGCGTCGGTTTCGGCAGAAAACTCCATGGCTTCGGTCACGGCAGCCTTAAACCCGTCGATGTCAGTCACGATATGATCGCTGGGCGAAACCACGACATTGGCACGGGGATTGAGCTTCTTGATGCGCCAGCTCACATAGGCGATGCAAGGCGCCGTGTTCCGGCGACAGGGTTCGAGGAGAATGTTTGTGTCGGGCAGGCCGGGCAGTTGCTCCCTGACCAAATCATGATAGGCTGCCGAGGTCACCACCCACACGTTTTCGGCCGGCACCACGCCACGAAAACGCTCTGCCGTCAGTTGCAGGAGGGTCTTCCCGCATCCCAAGACGTCCAGGAACTGCTTCGGGCGTTCCTCGCTGCTCAACGGCCAGAAACGGCTTCCCCCCCCGCCGGCCATAATGACTAAATGATTATTGTTCATCATAGGCTTAGATTTTGTTTTTGCGCTATTTCCGTTTCATGTTGCCCTCGATGAAAAGCAGGACTTTACGGTTCTTGGCGTTGGAAAGCACGGTGATCACCTTGTTCATCTTCCCTGTGTTCCGGCCCTTCCCGTCGTAGGAGACCGTCACCTTGCCGGTCTTTCCGGGCAGGACGGGCTCTTTCGTGTAATCGGCCACCGTACAGCCGCACGACGTGGCCACCTGATGGATGACCAAGGGCTCATCGCCTGTGTTCTTAAACGTGAATACGTGCGTGACAGGACTTTCGTCCGTGAAGGTTCCAAAATTGTGCGACGTGCCGTCGAATGAAATAACAGCATCAGCCCACACCGTGGACGCGCAGAAAAAAGCAACGGCCAACAGGCTAAACAGTTTTTTCATATACTTCTCTTATTTTCTGATAACCGGGCAAATATACGATAATAATTTTTATTGTTTCTTTATCGCACCACAAAAAATGAGGAAGTTTACATGTGCAGCCGGAAAGCCCGCCCCGCATGCAGCCGCCTGCGGGCATGAAAACAAGCCGCCAGGCCATAAAAAACGACCGCAGCGACAGGAAAACCTGTCACGGCGACAGGAAAAACGACCGCAGTGACGGCCATGACCGGACAGGCATCCGCAGCCGCAAGCCGGGCGGGACCACAGAGAAAGAGGAGCAGGAAAAGCGGAAGTCGGGCAATTAATTGTAACTTTGCACGGCAACCGCATGAACCATGGCAGCACAAAACCCTGCGAGCAAAGCTGAAAAAGAAACCGTCATCCTCGGCATCGACCCCGGCACGAACGTGTTGGGATACGGCATTCTGAAAGTAACAGGCCATAAGCCGAAGATGGAAGCGATGGGGGTCATCGACCTGCACCGCTGTGCGAGCGCTTACCTGAAACTAGGACGGATTTACGAGCGCGTAACGGGCATCATCGATTCGTTCCTGCCCGACGAGCTGGCCATAGAAGCGCCTTTCTTCGGCAAGAACGTGCAAAGCATGCTCAAACTGGGACGTGCCCAAGGCGTGGCCATCGCAGCGGCTATCAGCCGCGACATTCCCATTCACGAATATGCCCCGATGAAAATCAAAATGGCCATTACCGGCACCGGACAGGCCAGCAAAGAACAGGTGGCGGACATGCTGAAACGGATGCTCCACATCGGAGAAGAAAGCCTTGTGCCCTATCTCGACGCCACGGACGCCCTGGCTGCGGCCTACTGCCATTATCTCGAACAGACCCGCGCCGCCCGCTTGGGCGCGACGCAAGGCGGCGCCCGGACATGGGCCGACTTCGTACGCCAGAACCAAAACCGCGTGAGCCGTCCGGCAGCCCCGCGGATCAGTGCCGAATTATGCAAAAAGTTATCGAAATAAAACAAGGAGTGGCCCGAATGCCGCTCTTCCGCATGACCCGGCCGGTCGACGTGGTCATCGAAGCGGGCGAACAGGTGGCCGTCGTAGGTCCCAACGGGGCCGGCAAGTCGATTCTGGTCGACCTGCTCACGGGGGCCAAACCTCTTCTACGCGACGAACCGGCATACGACTTCGGCGCTGGACGCAGTAAAAGCATAGCGGAAAACGTGAAATACATCGCTTTCCGCGACGCCTACGGAGATGCCCAAACGCCCGCCTATTACCAGCAACGGTGGAACCAAGGCGACGACACGCCTTGGCCCACGGTGAGGGAGCTGCTTGCCAAAGTCCCTGCGGCCGACCCGGCCAAGTCTGAAACGCTGCGGACGCAGTTAGGCGTCGACCTCCTGCTCGACAAGCCCATCATCCAGCTGTCCAGCGGCGAACTGAGGCGCTTCCAGTTAGCCCAAGCCCTGCAATCGTTCCCCTGCGTGCTCGTCATCGACAACCCGTTCATCGGCCTCGACCAGTCTGCCCGCACGATGCTGACACGGCTCCTGGCTTCCCTCTCGTCCGTCGTCACCCTCATCCTCGTCATGGCCCGACGTGAAGATATCCCGGAGTTCATCACGCACGTTATCCCGGTCGAGACGCGCACCGTTCACCCCAAGACAACACGCGAGGACTTTCTCCGACGCCGGTCGCCGCAGCCGACCGGCCTCACGCAAGCGGAACAAAAACTCATACAGGACCTGCCGGCTCACACCCGGGACCACGACTCAGAATCGGTGGTCACCTCCCGCCATATCACTATCCAATACGGTACACGGAAAGTGCTTGACAGCCTGACGTGGAACGTCAACAAAGGCGAACACTGGGCACTCACCGGCGAGAACGGTGCCGGGAAATCCACGCTTCTCTCTCTCGTCTGTGCAGACAACCCCCAGGCCTATGCCTGCGACATCGACCTCTTCGGCCGGCGGCGTGGCACAGGCGAAAGCATCTGGGAAATAAAACGCCACATCGGCTACGTGTCGCCCGAAATGTTCCGCTCCTACAAAAAGAACCTGCTGACGGCCGACATCATAGCCAGCGGGCTGCACGACACGATAGGCCTGTACCGCCGCATCACGGAAGAAGAACGCGCAGCCTGCAACAGGTGGATTGAGATTTTCGGTCTCGGCAAACTCGCTGACCGGCCCTATCTCTCGCTGTCCAGCGGCGAACAGCGCATGGTGCTTCTCTCGCGCGCTTTTGTCAAAGACCCCGAGCTCCTTATCCTCGACGAACCGTTTCACGGCCTCGACAACCACAACCGGAAGCGGGCCCGCGACATCATCGAGGCCTTTTGCCGAAGGCCGAACAAGACCCTCATCATGGTGACACACTATGAAGACGAACTCCCGTCCTGCATCGACCATCGGCTTCACTTAAAGAAAAACCTGTAATTTACTATCCTCAATTCTGAAAGGCATGGAAAAGGGACTATATTTCACGTCGACATCGACCGTCACAGCAGAAAACACAGCCATCGCCATGGGATCCGGCGACATGGACGTGCTCGCCACCCCTTCACTCGTGGCCCTCATGGAGAACGCCGCGATGGAAGCCGTCATCGAAAAACTCGACGACGACCAGACCACAGTGGGCGCACACATCGACATCGCCCACATACGCCCCACGCCTATCGGCGAAACGGTACACGCTACAGCCGTGCTCACCGCCGTTGAAGGGCGCAAACTCACATTCAACGTGAAAGCAGAAGACGGTCAGGGCCTCATCGGAGAGGGAACACACGTCCGCTACATCGTCGACCGGAACATTTTTCTCTCCAAACTTCATCGGAAAGACTGACCCAGGCCCTCTCGTCTTGTCCTCATCTCCGCACGGTAAGGGACGGCCCATAAGCGGCAAGGCCCTGCCATGCGGATAAGAAGCTCACGCCGAAACCGGCCGCAACCCTCGGAAACGGGCTACCGCACCGCGGAATCACGCACGCCCGCACTGGCCCAAACGCCCGCTGCGATAGAAAATACCATCGCAGCGGGCGTTTGGGCTAACGCAGTGACGAAAAAAACGAAGGGAAGGACTGAAAAATGCGCCGGAACGGTTCATCCCTCACATATCACGACAGGAAACCGCCGTCGGCCCTATTTATGGTTTCAAGACGGACATCTCACATCCGCCCGCCTCGTCCGGACAGGTACACACCTTGCCGGGATTTTCAAAGGAACTAAAATAAGTTACCGTCAGCCCTCGCTCATTTTGACGACGGAACGAAGGCTTCATAAGTGCCGTCATCATAAAAAACACGGATTTCCTTTATTTTACGCGGTGGTCTGTCAATTATATTTACATTATCAACAAACCGTCCATTCTCCCTGACCTCACGCCCCGCATAGGCAGAACCGGCACGAACACAGCCGGACATCCCATTTCGGCCGTGCTGGAAATTACTACCATACGCCATGCGGCCGTCACCGGCACGGCGCTCCACATCCACCGCACCGCGCCGCTCCGCCCGGTCTCCGCGCAAAAGGGAATTCCCGCCCTTCAAGGGATTTTCAGTAGGGCGAGAACTCTCACGCAGACCTTCCGCCGCTCCACGCGAACCGACTTCGGGAGAATCTTCGTCTTCATCCATCAAGACACCCTGCTTGTATAACATACCTCCCCCGGCCTTACCGCCAGCATCAAGTGAGGTGGAATCTGTTAACGTACCTTTAAAGTTTTCATCATCACCCGACTGCGTTTCTGAAAAGGGACTATGCTCTTCGCCATCCGACGAAGGCACAAACATATCTCCCTCGCCAAACATCAACCAACTGACATTAATTTGTGGAAAGGCACGATGGATGGCCTGAACGTGATTGTTGGTGGGATTTGTCCGCCCATTAAAAATTCCCGACAGCGACGCAGGCGACATGCCAAGACGGTCTGCAAAATCTTGCTGCGACAAATGGGCAAGCTCCATTATCTTACGAATTCTTTCTTTCATGACTAAAAAAACGATGACAGCAGCCGTTCTTCCTGACCGCCTTATAGATTTTACAAAGGTAAACAAACTTTTTCTTGTGACAAAGACATAAATCACAATTGTTTCGATAGATTTCACAGTTTGAGCATGTAAATTTTACACCGCAGTACCTTTGATTTACAATCACACATATCAGGTTTACAAACACTACGATTTACAATTGAATCACAACGATAGAAGACTTATTCATTTTGTACTTAACATCTGGGATTGACGGAATTGTTTTACGCATTTCAAGCGTTTTTCCACCAACCGAGCCTAAAAAACAAGCATATACTGAGAATACGACCCGACAGAACTTTAAGAAATATAATTAATCTACTGGATTTTAATGTGATTACGAAAGGGAATATGCACCCTGTTTTTATACATTCAAGTATTCACTTTGTGAAATTTACAGCCGTAACTTTATTTTCTATCAAAGATTTGCAGTTTACAATCACACTGCCGCATTAGCTAGAAAGCACTCTGCGATTTACAGATTCGGTGTTTTACAATCGCAAATACGCAAACAGAAATGTTACTGTAACTTAACGGGCATTCTGAGACTACGGGAAACATGTGAGATTGGGCCAGATTCGCTCATTTCGCCCCGAAGGAAGAAGTTTCCGCTACGTGAAAATCTCAGCGGGACAATCCCCTATAAAACTCTGACTATTAGATGAATAAGGAAATACAGCGAAAGAGGAAACAGACACAGAAAAATAAGCGCCCGCCCACTTTCTCTGCATTCTGCAATGTATAAGATAGCAAAAACTACCACTGCGATAGGAAAAACAAGCACTGCGATAGGAAAAACAAGCACTGCGCGCGTCTCTTTTGTCACTGCGACCGTCCATACGGGGTGAATGAGACATAAGACCAAGAGAAATTTACATTTTTCTATCACAATCGGGCTTTGATGAGGGACAAAAGGCACGAAAATCAGGTGCGGAAACCGCTTTTTCCCCGCTTTGCCCCATTTCCCGGCGAGGGCTTCCTCTGACAACATTCAGCTTTCTCCGTGGTCTCGCTACCCGGATAATCCGCTCGTCACTCCTTCGAACCACCTTATTATATATAGACAACCAGCCTGGCGTGCTTGACAGAGAAGCCCATTCGGCTGCACGCAAAAATAAGCCCGGCACCAGGCTGATGGAAAACCCGTCACACGTCATAGCGCCCGTCCTCCCCACTCCTTTTCCCCAGTCGTGCACCGACTTTCAGGGCTGACACGCCCTGCCGGCCACTTTGGGCAGAGCCGGAAAAGACGCCTTGAACGGTCCTCTTGAAATGTATAGTTTTCTTAAAAAGGAGGTGGGAGCCTCTTTTCAGAGCCCCCCACCTCATGAAGTCTGTCACCGGCTTTCCTAGCAGGATGAACCGCCGTACAAGGCTAATGTAAGATAAAAAACAGAAGCTCTTTCATGATATCCCCTGCCCCCGCGCTGACATTTTCCACCCCTTTCGAGCGTGCATCGGCACGCCGGATTTCACGGATAACCTGCATCACCTTCCGCGCGTTATACATCCGCATGGCGGGCAGGATATTCCGGCGGACCTGCCAGTCGGCCACGCTTAGCCACAAGGCCAACCCACGCTCTGTCTTGTCCGGCGCATAATGCGCCAGCATCAGCTGCGAAAAGAACTTGAAGAGCATGGAAAGCGTGACTTGGATAGGATTTTCCTTCTGGTTGCTGTCAAAATAATTGATTATACGGTTCGCCTTCAGCACGTCCTTGGCAATGATAGCCTCTTGCAATTCGAAATTATTAAAATCCTTGCTGACGCCGATAAGGGCTTCGACAAGTTCCGGCTTCACCGTACGCTCGCCTTTGGGCAGGGCGATGACCAGTTTGTCCAGTTCGCCGGCCATACGGTTCAGGTCGGTCCCGACGAAGTCCGCCATCATGGCCACGGCCTTGGGGTCGACGGCCACGCGTTTCCGGCCGAGGTAATCGCGGATGAAGGCGGGCAACTGACTTTCATACAGTCTCTTCGACTCAAAGAGCACCCCCTCTTTCTCGATCAGGGCCGACAGTTTTTTCCGCCGGTCGAGCACGCCGTTCTTATAACAGAGGACAAGCACCGTCGAGGGCTGCGGCTTTTGCAGGTAGTAAGCGAGGAGTTCAAGATTCTTGACGTTCTGGGCTTCTTTCACGCAGACCACCAAACGCGGGGCACCCATGGGGAAGCTCTTGGCCGCTGTGATGATCTGGTCGGCGTCGGCGTCGGCGCCGTACAGCATAATGACGTTGAAGTCGCGCTGCTCCGGCTCGACGGCCTGCTGTACGACGTAATCCGCCAGGCGGTCGATGTAATAGCTCTCGGCCCCCATAAAACAATAAACCGGCTTGAAGTGGCCAGCCTGCACGTCGTGCACAATGCTTTCGTAGGTGACGCCTTTGGCTTTGGAAGTAGGTTTCGTTACGGGCATAGTCTCAATTTATGCTAAGGCCGTGCCTCACCAATCGAACTTCAAGTGACGCACCGTCCGCCGCTCGTCGATGATAAGGCGCAGGGCCTCTATGCCGATTTTCACATGCGTGGCGGCAAAGTCCCTCGTCACCTGCCTGTCGCTCTCTTCGGTCTTGATTCCCTCGGGCACCATCGGGTTGTCCGACACGAGGAGCAGCGCGCCGGTCGGTATGTGATTGTAGAATCCGCAGGAGAAGAGCGTGGCGGTCTCCATATCGACGCCCATCGCCCGCGTTGTCCGCAGATAGGCCTTGAAGCGTTCGTCGTGCTCCCAGAGGCGGCGGTTGGTGGTGTAGACCGTTCCGGTCCAATAGTCGTGCCTGTTGTCGCGCAGGGCCGTCGAGACGGCGCGCTGGAGCATGAAGGCAGGGAGGGCGGGGATTTCGGGCGGGAAATAGTCTCCGCTGGTCCCCTCGCCGCGGATGCCCGCCAGGGGGAGGATGTAATCGCCAAGCAGAGCCTTCTCGGAGATGCTGCCGCATTTCCCCAAGAAGAGGCAGGCCTTCGGGCCGACCGCGCTCAGCAGGTCCATGATGAGCGCGGCGTTCGGGCTGCCTATGCCGAAGTTTATCATCGTGATGCCGTCGGCCGTCACCGCCCGCATGTTCGCCCCGTAGCTCACGTGGGGCACGCCGCACTGGTCGCAAAACAAATCGACGTAGTTGTTGAAATTCGTCAGCAGGACATACTGGCTGAACGCGCTGAGCGGGAGTTTCGTGTAACGGACGAGCCAATTGCCCGCTATTTCTTGTCTGGTTACCATAATCTTCCTAATTTTGTCCGCCCTGCAAAAGTAAGAAAATGATTTCATTGAACTTGCCTGCCTTTGCGATAAAAACCACGCGCGCCAACGGCCGGACGATGATTTACGACTTCCTGCGC
>USCX01000026.1 GCA_900553285.1 uncultured Prevotella sp. | reverse complement strand
GGAACGACCCGCTTGCTCAGCTCGGACGTCAGATTGGGATACACCTTCAAACAACGTCAGTTCTACTGGCGCGTTCCCGTCACGCTTCTGTTTTCGCCCCGGTATAACGGGCGGCTACATGTCGAAGTGGGCAACGGCAATATCATCTACAACAGCGAACAGGCTGACGTCGTACGAGACGCGTTGGAAGGCATCACACAATACGACAGCCTCATCCATGTTTTCGACCATTTCAACTTTCATTATTACAAAGACTTTTATGCACAGGCCTCATTCCACTTTGAGCCGGCCACCGGGTTCAACCTGATGGCGGGAATCCGCTATCACAATCGTTCGCTGGAAAACTGGAACGAGCTGGCCCAGAACAGCGGAATGACGCGTAATATCAAAAGCGTGGCCCCCCATGTCGGCATCACTTGGACTCCTGGAACATACTATTACAAAGACGGCCCAAGGCGCGTTCCGCTCTATTCCCACTGGCCGACCTTCACCCTCGACTACGAGCGAGGCATCAAATGGGGCCGCTGTCAAACAGAATATGAACGTTGGGAGGCCGACGTCTTTTACCAAATCAGGCTCTACGCACTCCGCCGGCTTTATTTCCGTCTTGGCGGCGGTCTTTACACAAACAGGAACTCCATCTATTTTGTAGACTTCGACAACTTTCGTGACAATACTCTGCCCGAAGACTGGGAAGACGAGCGCTCCGGACAATTCCAACTGCTCGACGCCCGCTGGTACAACGAGTCGCCATACTATATCCGGCTATGCATGGCCTACGAAAGCCCCATGTTGCTATTCTCGCGTATCAAATACCTTTCCAATTACATTCAAAAAGAAAGCGTATACTGCAACCTGCTTTCCGTCCATGCCCTTTACCCCTATGCGGAACTCGGCTACGGCTTCGCGACACATATTTTTAATGCTGCGGCTTATCTCAGCCTCGCCAACAAAGGAGGAATGGGCTTCGGGGCCAAATTCTCAATCAGCCTTTTCAACAATTGGTAGAACCGCCACCTGACCGGCAACCACCGATTTCATCCCCACCGCAAAGGGAAATCTTACCGGCATTTCCCCAACTCAAAAAAAAATCGTAAGTTCGCAGTGTGACAACACCATACGACATCATAACCCTACTCGGTCCCACGGCTTCCGGCAAGACGCGTCTCGCTGTTGCCGTGGCCCATAGCCTTGGAGCCGAGATTGTCAGTGCCGACAGTCGGCAAGTCTACCGCAAGATGGACATCGGAACGGGAAAGGACTTGTCTGAGTATGTCGTGAATGGTCAGAAAATTCCCCACCACCTCATCGACATCGCTGACCCCGGTTATAAATATAATGTGTTCGAATACCAACGGGACTTCCTCACGGCTTACCGCGACATTCAACAACGGAAACGCATTCCTATCCTTTGCGGAGGCACCGGACTTTACTTGGAAAGCATTTTACGGGAATACCGCCTCCTACCGGTTCCCGAGAATCCAGAACTGCGAACCGCCCTCAGCAAAAAAGACTTAAAGGAACTGACAGCCATCCTCGCCTCGTACAAGAAACTCCACAACTCAACAGACGTCGACACTCCCAAACGGGCTATCAGGGCCATAGAAATCGAAGAATTCTACAAGCGACAACCGACCGAAGCCCGTAACTTCCCCCACCTGAACAGCTTGACCATCGGCATTGACATCTCACGCGAGCAGCGACGGAGCAACATCAGCCGACGACTGCGGGAACGCCTGTCCGGAGGTATGGCCGACGAAGTACGCGACCTGTTAAACAGTGGTTTATCTCCGGAAGACCTTATCTACTATGGCCTCGAATACAAATACGTTACGCTTTACGTCATTGGACAAATCGACAAAGAAACAATGTTCAAGCAACTCGAAATTGCCATTCACCAATTCGCCAAACGCCAGATGACGTGGTTCAGAGGCATGGAACGTCGAGGCATACCCATCCACTGGATTGACTATAACCTGCCGGAACAAGAAAAACTGTCGGAAATACTCAGACTGTGGAACGAGAGGCAACCGTAAAATAGAACTCCCGCATGACAACGAGACAAAACAAATGGGGAATTATATATTGCCCCAAAGAAGGCTCAGGACGGACACACCGCAGATGGAAGAAAATCCGCCATTACCTAACAGCCAAAGGCTTATCATTTGACTTCGTACAAAGTGAAGGGCCCGGCTCGGTAAAACGTTTGTCTGCCATGATGACAGAGAACGGTTACCGCACGATTATTGTCGTAGGAGGTGATGCCGCACTCTGCGACGCTCTAAACGGGATTATGGAGCAAACACCCCATACGACACAACGCCCCGCATTAGGCGTCATTCCTAATGGATTTGGCAACGACTTCGCCCACTTCTGGGGGCTAAACGAAGACAACTACAAACAAACCATCGACTGGCTCATGCAACGCCGCGTGAGAAGAGTAGATGTTGGTAAAGCCATCATAGAAAGCGAGAACGGAACTTCTACTCATTTTTTCTTAAACTGCATCAGTATCGGAGTCAGTGCCGCCATTATGGGAATCAGGCGCAAAACCCATTCTTTCCTGGGTTTCAACACACTCTCTTATTTATGCTCCGCATTATGGCTCGTGTTCCAGCGCATGACATACCACATTTCGCTCCAACTGAACAGCGAAAAACATACGCTTAAAATTATGAACGCTTGCATCGGTTCCTCGTCCGGTTACGGACAGACTCCCAGCGCCATACCCTACAACGGACAGTTAGACGTTACTACGGTTTCCTACCCCCAACTGGCTCAATTGTTCTACGGCTTACAACTTCTTTTCGCCGGACGTTTCCTAAAATCAGGAAGCGTCAAATCATGGAGAACCACACACATACAGATTACAAACAGCGACCGTACTCCAATAGCCATAGACGGCCATTGCGTTCACTTTCCCGTAAAAAGCATCAACACCAACATTCTACCCGAAGCCATCGAATTCCTCATTCCACAGTAAAAACATTTCAGAACAAGAAAGTACATCACAGAATGACGTTCCTATCCTATACGGGAAATCTGGTTGAGTTTGTCTTCGTCTATCAACTTAATCTTTTTTCCGTCAATAGCGATTATCTTCTCTGCCGCAAAGTTTGACAAGGTCCTGATGGCATTTGAGGTCGTCATATTCGACAAACTCGCCAAATCCTCTCGCGAAAGATAAATGCTCAACGTCGATTTATCCTCCTCCAACCCGTAACAATCTTTCAGGAAAAGCAAAGACTCAGCCAACCGTCCACGAATGTGCTTCTGCGTCAGATTAACCGTCCGTTTATCCGAAACGCCTAAATCTATCGCCAACTGACGCACAAAGAACATAGCCAACGCATTATTCTCCTGCATCGTTTTTTCAACCAGTGGCATCGGGATAAAGCACATTTCGGAAGGCTCGAAAGCTGCCGCCGCCGTAACATAAGGCTCATTGGCCAAATAAGCCCGGTAACCAAAATACTCCACAGGTTTGATGACCCGTATGATCTGACTACGACCACCGACTCCATCACGGTAAATCTTCACTTTCCCGGTCAAAAGACAGATCAAATCATCAGGACTTTCGCCCTCCCGATATATCGGTTCATTTTTCTTAAACGCGCGAACAACCAAACATTCGGCAAAAGCAGCACGTTCTTCAACCGTCAAAATACTCCATAAAGCCGAAATGTGGACAATAGCCTCATCTTTTGACAAGCAATTCGTAGCATCCATAAAGATATGTTGTACAACACGATTTTGGATTACAAAAGTAGAAAAACTCATCGAAACTACCAAACGCAACAAATCAGCACTAATTATAATCAGGCCGGATAACGAGAAAACAGAAGTCAAAACAACTATAAAAAGCACTTTGGTTTCATAAATTGACACCATAACAAACTTTATACAATCACTACACTCAAAACTGCAAAGCAAGTAAAAGATTTCTCGATGGCAGATATTAAAAAATTAATCGTTAGATTTCTCACAAAAAACTTTCTCCTTATTTTTATTTTCCCTATTTTTGGAAATAAATACGTAAATAACGAGAAATCGAATAACCTTAATCTCTAAAAGACATGTGCTACCTACGATTCGACAAAACCGAAATGACAAATTTGCAGGACTCTCTCTACAAAGAGATGCTGCTGACTAACAATTTGGGAGCATATTGTTGTACGACATTGGTAGGATGCAATATCCGTAAATACCATGGACTTTTAGTTATTCCTGTTCCGGAAATGGATGACGAGAACCACGTCCTTCTTTCCTCTCTCGATGAAACAGTTATCCAGCATGGAGCAGAATTTAACTTAGGCATTCATAAATACCAAGGAGACAACTTCAGCCCCAAAGGCCATAAATACATCACCGGATTTGAATGGAATAAAGTTCCTACCACCGTTTATCGGATAGGAGGAGTGGTGCTTAAAAAAGAAATCTTCTTCCATAGTAATGCCCATCAACTATTCATCCGCTATACTCTCGTCGAGGCCCACTCTCCTACGACCCTACGATTACGCCCATACCTTGCATTCCGTAGTGTACGGCAGTGGACACATGAAAACGGCGTAGCCAATAAAGGATTCGAAGAAGTGCCGAATGGTATCAAAATGAATTTATACGCAGGATATCCCGACCTTTACATGCAATTGAGCAAAAAGAACAATTTCATTTACGACCCCAATTGGTATAAAGGACTTGACTATCCCAAAGAACGCGAAAGAGGCCATGACTCGTCAGAAGACCTACTCGTTCCCGGCTATTTCGAAATGCCGATCAAAAAAGGAGAATCCATCATTTTCTCTGCATCCGTCGCACCGAGCACTCCCGGCCAGTTGAAGGCATGCCTTGAAAAAGAAATCGAACAAGCTGCGCCATATGACAATTTCTATCATTGCCTCGTCAATGCCGCCCACCAATTCGATGTCGAAAAAGAAGGAAAGCATTACATCCTTGCAGGTTATCCTTGGTTCAAGTGCCGCGCCCGCGACACCTTTATCTCGCTACCGGGACTCACTTTATCCATCGGAGAAGTGGACCAATTCGAAAAATACATGGCCACAGCCGAATTAGCCATCAGACAGTATATCCGTAAGGAACCGATTGATGTCCAAATCTACGAGATGGAACAGCCTGACACCTTCTTATGGGCCGTTTGGTGCCTGCAACAATATGCCAAGGACACATCCAAACAACAGTGTTACGAACATTACGGTACACTCATCCACGATATCATAGATTTTATCCGCAAAGGACAACACGTAAACCTCACCGTACACGAAAATCATCTTCTTTACAGCAATGGACGCAACACGCCAATAACCTGGATGAACTCGACGGCAAACGGTCACCCCATCATACCTCGTTCCGGCTACATTGTTGAATTTAACGCGCTATGGTATAACGCACTATGCTTCTATGCCTTGCTCCTCACAGAGACCGGAGTAGAAGAAAATATACGAAAAGCCAAAGAATACGAGAATGAAGCCGAACTCGTCAAAGCGTCTTTCAAACAAGTGTTCCTGAATGAATACGGTTATCTCCTGGACTACGTAGACGGCCAAATGATGGATTGGAGTGTGCGTCCGAACCAGCTTTTTGCGATTGCACTTGATTTTTCCCCATTGGAAATCAAAGAACGAAAAAAAGTGCTTGACATTTGCACCAAAGAGTTAGTAACCCCCAAGGGCATCCGCTCGCTTTCTCCCAAAAGCGGAGGTTATACTCCGATGTATGTGGGTCCCCAATCTCAACGTGATCTTGCTTACCATCAAGGTACGGCATGGCCTTGGCTCACGGGCTTTTACCTGGAAGCCTATCTTAGAATTTATAAAATGAGCGGCCTAGGATATATTGAGCGCCAACTCATCGGCTTTGAGGAAGAGCTGTTCTATCATTGCATCGGTACGATACCTGAACTTTTCGACGGGAATCCTCCGTTCAGCGGACGCGGCGCCATCTCGTTTGCCATGAACGTGAGCGGTATTTTGAGAGCCATCCGGCTGTATGAACGATATAAAATTAAATACTAATAAAAAGGAGGGAGACAATCTATGAAAGTTTTAATGTTTGGTTGGGAGTTTCCCCCACACATCTTAGGCGGACTTGGCACAGCCAGTTACGGCATCACAAAAGGACTATCCGTGCAGCCTGACATGCACATCACATTCTGTCTGCCCCGGCCTTGGGGCGACGAAGACACTTCATTCATGGACATCATCGGAATGAGTGAAGTCCCCATCGTGTGGAAAGACGTATCATACGATTACGTCAAACAACGCATAGGTGATAAGATGGATCCGCAACTCTATTTTGATTTGCGCAATCATATATATGCAGATTTCAGATATCGCCTGACTGACGACCTCGGGTGCATCGAATTCTCAGGACGTTACCCAGACAATCTGTACGACGAAATCAATAATTACTCACTTGTGGCAGGTGTAGTGGCTCGACAACAGACCTACGACATCATCCATGCCCACGACTGGCTAACCTACCCGGCCGGCATACACGCTAAACAGGTTTCAGGAAAACCGTTAGTCATCCATGTCCACGCCACAGATTTCGACCGAAGCCGCGGAAAAGTCAATCCCACTGTTTACAGTATCGAAAAAGACGGAATGGACCACGCGGACTGCATCATGTGTGTCAGTGAACTAACGAGACAAACCGTTATCAATCAATACCATCAAAACCCAGCCAAATGCGTGGCCATGCACAACGCGGTCTATCCATTATCGCGTGACATCCTCGATTTTGTCAACCAGAAAAAGCCGTTCAACGACTTTCATGAGAAAGTCGTCACCTTCATGGGGCGCATCACGATGCAAAAGGGGCCGGAATACTTTGTCGAAGCGGCCGCGCTCGTTCTGCAACGCACACATAACATCCGTTTCTGTATGGCCGGTTCAGGCGACATGATGAACAGCATGATTGAACTGGTTTCACGCAGAGGCATAGCCGACCGCTTCCATTTCCCGGGATTCATGAAAGGCCATCAAGTGTATGAGGCCCTCCGCGCCAGCAACGTGTACGTGATGCCGTCTGTATCCGAGCCATTCGGCATATCACCGCTCGAAGCCATGCAGTGCGGCGTTCCGTCCATCATCAGCAAACAAAGCGGATGTGCGGAAATCCTCGACAAATGCATCAAGGTGGATTATTGGGATATTTATGCCATGGCTGACTACATTTACTCTCTCTGCACCAACGATTCTCTTTACAATTATCTACGCGAAGAAGGCAGAAACGAAGTGGCACAAATCACTTGGGAGAAAGTCGGTGAACGCATCTACAACATCTACAACAAAATCCTCAACAAAAGATAAATCCTATCGCTATGAAAACAATTTGCCTCTACTTTGAAATACATCAGAACATCCACCTCAAAAGATACCGCTTCTTTGATATCGGTACCGATCACTACTACTACGATGACTACGAAAACGAACGGTCTATCACAGAAACGGCGGATCACTCATACGTACCGGCCCTCAATGCCCTCATCGAGATGGCGAAGAAACACCCCGGTTACTTCAAATGCGCCTTCTCCCTGTCTGGAAGTGCCATCGAACTGTTGGAAAACCATTCACCACAGGTCATCGAACTTCTCCAAGAACTTAACAATACGGGATGCGTCGAATTTCTGGCCGAGCCTTACTCTCATGGATTTTCGTCACTTGCCAACCCCGAATGTTTCAAAGAGGAAGTCGCCCAACTCTGCAAGAAAATAAAATCCCTGTTCGGACAAGAGCCTGAAATTTTCCGTAATTCTTGCTTAATCTACTCCGATGACATCGGCGATCTGGTAGCACAAATGGGATTCAAAGGGATGTTGACAGAAGGGGCTCGACACGTGCTCGGCTGGAAAAGCCCGCATTTCCTCTATCACAGTAACCACAACCCCGATCTGAAACTGTTGCTTCGCGACTATCACCTGTCGGAAGACATCAGTTTGCGTTTCAACGACTCTAATTGGAGCGAATACCCACTCTTCGCCGACACCTACGCCGACTGGATCGCCAGACTGCCAGAGGAAGAACAAATCATCAATATCTTCATGGAGCTATGCGCTTTGGGCATCTTCCAACCCCTGTCAAGCAACATTCTGGAATTCATGAAAGCCCTGCCCGACCAGCTGAAACAACGCGGCATCATATTCTCAACCCCGTCTGAAATCTGCGCGAAAATGAAGTCCGCCGGACCGTTGGACGTTACCTATCCCATCTCGTGGGTAGACGAAGAACGGGATATCAGCCCATGGCTCGGCAACGACATGCAGAAAGAAGCATTCAACAAACTTTACAGCGTGGCCGACAGGGTCCGCATCTGCAACAACCGCCGCATCAAACAAGATTGGGCCTACCTGCAAGCCTCCAACAACCTGCGCTTTATGAGTACAAAGCCAAGCAGCTACGGCCGATACCGAGGTATTTATGATTCGCCATACGATGCGTTTACCAACTACATGAACATCTTGGGCGACTTCATCACACGCGTAAACAATCTGTTCCCGGCCGACATGGACGTAGAAGAGCTGAACGCTCTTCTCACAACCATCAGGAACCAAGAAAAAGAGTTGGGAATTAAAGACAAAGAAATCACCAAATTACGTCAGATGCTCAAACGACTGGAAGAAACTTCTGACAGTAAGACATCGGCTACAGCCAAAGCCAAGACTGCCACAAGAAAAACAGCGGCAAAAGACAAAGTTTAAGCGTCACGACCACGAACCGGACAAATCCCATCCTACCTTACGGATGGGATTTGTTTTTCATCTCTTCGCCACGATTGGGACTATCTCCATACTGGCACATCGCCACAACCCGACATGCGATGACCTTGTGCCTGTATTTTTTATATATTGATGCGTTCCCAGGATGAGATACGGCTCGGGCGGGACGATAAAAACAAGTCTTTCTAACGTATCATTAGCCGCTTTTTCCTACCTTTGCCCCCGATCGCCAGAAGAGCACCCTACTCCGCCTGACGATCATCATGCATCCCCTATCCAAGACACACCTAAAAAACTCTCTTACAGTGAAAAAATGGTTTCTGACAGCACTCATCATGCTGTATCCCTTTCTGAGTAATGCCGAAGGCCTCACGTCGCCCTCCGGCATTGTTAACGTAAACTTCGAACTAGCCGAAGGAGGGATTCCCACCTACGACGTGTCCTACAAGGGACATCCTATCATCAAACCCAGCAAGTTAGGACTGGAACTAAAAGGAGGGGGAGGTAACCTCATGGACGGCTTCGAGGTGGTCCGCACGTCGACCTCCACGTTCGACGAAACATGGAAACCCGTATGGGGCGAAGTAAGTCACATACGCAACCACTATAACGAGATGCTCGTCGAGCTGCGCCAGCCTTCAACCGACCGCCTGCTGAACATCCGCTTCCGTATCTACGACGACGGCATGGGCCTGCGCTACGAATTCCCGCAACAGAAAAAGCTGGTCTACTTTACCCTGAAGAAAGAGCACACCCAGTTCGCCATGACGGGCGACCACACGGCCTGGTGGATTCCCGGCGACCTCGAAACGCAAGAGTACGAATACACCGAGTCGAAACTCTCCGAGATACGCAGCCGCTACCCCGAAGCGCTCAGAAGTTACGGAGCGCCGGCCACCTTCTCACCGACGGGCGTACAAACCGCCCTGCAGATGAAAACGGCCGACGGCCTGTACATCAACCTGCACGAAGCCGCCCTCGTGGACTACGCCTGCATGCACCTGAACCTGAACGATACGACCCTCGTCTTCGAGTCGTGGCTCAACCCCGACGCCGACGGCAGCAAGGGTCACCTCCAGACGCCCTGCCACAGCCCCTGGCGCACGGTCATGGTATGCGACGACGCGCGCGACGTCCTGGCTTCGAAACTCATCCTCAACCTCAACGAGCCCTGCAAGCTCGACGATACCTCCTGGATTAAGCCGACGAAGTACATCGGCGTCTGGTGGGAGATGATCGTCGGCAACGGCTCCTGGGCCTACACCTGGGACCTGCCCTCGGTGAAACTGGGCGAAACGGACTACTCCAAAGTGAAGCCCAACGGCCACCACCCCGCCAACACGGACCACGTGAAAAAATACATCGACTTCGCCGCACGCCACGGCTTCGACCAGGTGCTCGTCGAGGGATGGAACATCGGCTGGGAGGACTGGTTCGGCCATCAGAAGGACTACGTGTTCGACTTCCAGACGCCCTACCCCGACTTTGACCTGCCAGGCCTCAACGAGTATGCCCACAAGCAAGGGGTGCGGCTGATGATGCACCACGAGACCTCATCGTCCGTGCGCAACTACGAACGCCACATGCGCGACGCCTACGACCTGATGAACCGCTACGGCTACACCGCTGTCAAGAGTGGCTACGTAGGCCCCATCGTGCCCCGCGGCGAACACCACTACAGCCAATGGATGGTCAACCACTACCTCTACGCCGTCAAGGAGGCCGCCAAGCACCACATCATGGTCAACGCCCACGAAGCCGTGCGCCCCACGGGCCTCTGCCGCACCTACCCCAACCTCATCGGCAACGAGTCGGCGCGCGGCACGGAGTATGAAGCCAACGCAGGCAACAAGCCCTCGCACACCACCATCCTGCCTTTCACACGCCTACAGGGCGGCCCGATGGACTACACGCCGGGCATCTTCGTCATGGACCTCAGCACGTGGGCACCCGGCAACCGCGCACAAGTCAACTCCACCCTGGCCCGACAGCTGGCCCTCTATGTCACGATGTACAGTCCCCTGCAGATGGCGGCCGACCTGCCCGAGAACTACGAGCAATACCTTGACGCCTTCCAGTTCATCAAAGACGTGGCCATCGACTGGGACGACAGCCGCTACCTCGAGGCCGAACCGGGACGCTACATCACCGCCGCACGCCGCGCCAAGGGCACGAACGACTGGTTCGTGGGCTGCACCAGCGGTGAGCTCGGCCACGAGTCGGAACTGCACCTTGACTTCCTTGACCCCGGGCGCACCTACATAGCCACTGTCTACGCCGACGCACCCGACGCCGACTACAAGACCAATCCGCAAGCCTACATCATACGCCGTGGCACCGTGACGGCCAAGACCGTCCTCAAGCTGAAAGCCGCCCCCGGCGGCGGATACGCCATCAGCCTCTTCGAGACCAAGGACAAGGCTGCGGCCAAAGGGCTGAAACGCCTGTCGGGCCGCATCCGCTGACATCGGGGAAACAACCCGTCCGTCTAACTCTACCCAATAAACACTGCGCCTGTTTCGCCTATAACAACGATAGGTGGAACGGGCGCAGTGCTTAGGTGGCCAAACGCCCGTTCACCATAGGCCAAGTACACACATCACGCGTCTTCATTCGTCACTCACGCTTCATTACGGTGCTCTCCCTACGTACGACCCGAGCCAACAACCCGCCGACCGTGCTTTACATCGGGACAGAAACAACTCCATGCCACATCCTGCTACCGTTCGCATAAAACAGCATGTGCGCCGTACGTCTTATCAAGCCCTTCATCTGGGAAAGACGCAGAACCATAAATCGGTAAGTTAAGCCCCAACAGACCAGCCTATACGACACGATATGCCCCAAACGAGGCGGTTAAATCCGTATGCCTCTTAGAAGAGAATCAGAAAACGGCCCTACTGTCAAAATCCGCCTTGGAGCGTTTTTCTGCCCTTTCCCCAATTTCCCTAACTTTCCCCTACCTGCTTACGTCCCAATTTCTATCGCGTTAATCTGCCTCAATTCGTCGGATATTCCACAGATTTCCCGTAACTTTGCCGCGCATGAAAAGAATCACGTTATTTATACTCTTCCTTTTCACGATTGGAATGTCTGCCGCTGCGCAGATTACGCTGAACGACGACAACGTTTTTTCTCCTATGGGGAACGGAAACTCCGGCCGTCATTCGGATGCAGACCTTCAAGGCGACACTATTAAAAAATCCGACATACCGATAGGTTACTACGTATGGCACGCAAGTCCACGCTTCGGCGATATCATTCCGGCTACTCCGGACACAATGCCACACCATTTTCAGAACGCCAACCTCACTGACGGGCCCAACGGGACTTACAATTTCTTAGGAAACATGGGAGCCCCGCGTATCAGTCGCCTGTATTTCCAACGCGACGAACGGTTTACGCACTCGTCCTTTGTCTTTTCCGCTCCCTACGATTTCTTTCTCAAAAAGCCGGAACAGATCTTCTATTTCAACACAAAGTCTCCCGTCACAAACATCACCTACGACAAATGTGGCAACAAGACCAATGGCGAAGACCGCATCCAGGCTTACTTTGCCGTAAACATCAATAAACGGCTCGGTGTCGGTTTCGACCTTGATTACCTCTATGGCAGAGGATATTATGCGAACCAATCGACGGCACATTTCGGCGGCACACTCTTCGCTTCCTATATAGGAAAGCAATACCAGATGCACGCTTACTATACGGCCAACCACCTGAAAACAAGGGAAAACGGCGGTATTGAAAACGACATGTACATTACCAACCCCGAGTCCTTCCCCACACGCTACGGTTCATCAGACATGCCAACCCGCCTCTCAAAGGCATGGAACCGACTAAACGTCAACACTTTCTATCTGACACACCGCTACAACTTAGGGTTTGAACGCACCTACGACGACAAAGGAAACTTGGTGGCGGAAAGCCATCGCGACCTTCAAAACCAATTGGCCAGGATCATTCGTGCAGATTCTCTTAATTCCATCCCTGACACAATTGCCAATCTGGCTAAAACAGACAGCACAACGACCCTCCCCCCCTCAACACCACCTGCCGAAACCGACAGTATCCGTTATCGTACGGAATACATACCGGTGACCAGTTTCATACACACGTTACAGATAGACAAGCACAACCGCAAGCTGACCATTAACGACGATCCCAACAACTTTTTCAGCGAGCGTTTTCTCCCGGGCGACTCTTCCGTAAACAGAACGGACTACTTGCGCATTGCCAACACGCTCGCCTTCGAACTTCACGAAGGATTCAGTTCATGGGTCAAATCAGGACTACGGTTATACGCCATGCACGAGTTTGAACGCTACACCCTGCCCGACTCCATCGTCGGCATCACTTGGAACCAGACACACGGACCGTACACGCTGGCTACGCAAAAATACGTACGCAACTACTTCACGGTCGGCGCTCAGCTTATGAAACGCCAAGGACGCATATTTCATTACGACATTCTAGGCGAACTCACGACGACAGGCAAACATTGGGGAATTTTCAACGTAGAAGGCAAACTCAACTTCAACATCCCCATGTTTAAAGACACGCTGCACATTACGGCCAACGGACGCATCGCCAATGAACAGCCATCCTTTTACTTTGAACACTACCATTCGCAGTTCGCATGGTGGGACAACAATAACCTGAACGACGTGTTCCGAACCCGCATCGGCGGCGAGCTCATCTTCAAGAAAACACGCCTGAGCGTGAACGTGGAAAGCATACAAAACTACGCCTATTTCTCAGCCATCAGCACCCCGGCCAACACAGAAGACGGCATTAACACAATCCGCCACGCCGTAGGCGTCAGACAGAGCAATAAGAACATACAGGTATTCTCAGCGACACTCAATCAAGACTTTGCCTTCGGAATTTTCAGATGGGACAACGAACTGACCTACCAGGCCAGTTCCGATCAAAACATACTGGCGGTCCCGGCGTTCTCCGCATATACCAACATGTATTTATCATTCCGCATCGCCAAAGTCCTGGGAGTTGAGTTTGGGGCGGACCTGCGTTATTTTACCAAATACTATGCTCCCACGTATTCTCCGCTAAGCGGAACGTTTGCCACCCAAGACACACAGGGTGAACGGGTAAAAGTCGGCAACTATCCCGTCATGAATCTATACGCAAACTTCCACCTGCAGCGCTGCCGCATCTACGTGATGGCTTCGCACCTGAACGAAACCTTCATGACAGGCGACTCGTTCCTCGTGCCTCACTATCCCATAAACCCCATGACCATAAAATTTGGTATCTCGTGGACTTTCCACAACTGAGCAAACACAAAATGAGCCAGGAAGTTCCGAACAACATCCACCCAGCGATAACATCGAGCAACACAAAAGGTTCATACTGACGCAGCGATAAGACCAACAAACGCAGTCATGGCAAGTCCGCCGACTGCGCTCATTTCCACTTGAAGCGACTACCGCATTCTACTTCATCTCCACCCTCCTGAGTGAGAGCCACACCATCCCGCATTCCGTCAAACCACGCCTGACGCAGTCACCGAACCGTATATCGCGCAAAACAGGGCCATCGCAGGGCCACCGATTAAAACGGGAAAAACGGCTACTCCACTTTTGCAGAATAACCGTTCCCACCTTCAAATTCTTGTAATCCTATCTCCGGAAACGTTCAAGAATAAATCCTTCTGAGCTTTTCGTCTTTCCGGTTTACTGCGCAAATTTACTGTATACGACCGACAACGTTATATC